>CAZWAN010000018.1:0-36096 GCA_964631875.1 uncultured Flavobacteriaceae bacterium | reverse complement strand
CAAAAGTATTGAAAAATAGCTAATTCTAGTAATGAAAGGGGTAAAAATTGATTTGAACGAAAGCCTTAAAGAGTACTTTGGATTTTCGAGTTTTAAAGGATTACAAAAACAAGCCATAGAGAGTATTATTGAAGGACATAATACTTTTGTTGTTATGCCTACAGGTGGAGGGAAGTCTCTTATTTATCAATTACCTGCTCTTGTCAAAGAAGGGACAGCCATTGTTGTATCTCCTTTGATAGCGCTTATGAAAAATCAAGTAGATGCCATGAGGGGTATATCTACAGATCATGGCGTTGCTCACGTTCTAAATTCATCTTTAAATAAAACAGAAGTTAATCAAGTATTAAGCGATATTGAAAAAGGGATTACAAAACTGCTTTATGTAGCACCGGAATCACTCACAAAAGGGGAGTATGTCGAATTTCTAAAAAAACAAAATATTTCTTTTATTGCTATAGATGAGGCGCATTGTATTTCTGAATGGGGCCATGATTTTAGACCTGAATACAGAAATTTGAGGAATATTATTAAACAGATTGGAGATTTACCAATAATTGGCCTTACGGCAACTGCTACTGAAAAAGTCCAGGAAGATATTTTGAAAAATTTAGGTATTTCAGACGCCAAAACTTTTAAAGCCTCTTTTAACCGTCCTAATTTATTTTATGAAGTTAGACCTAAGACTAACGATGTTGAAAAAGATATCATAAGGTTTGTTAGGAATTATAAAGGAAAATCTGGAGTTATTTATTGTTTGAGTAGGAAGAAAGTTGAAGAGATTGCACAGGTTTTACAAGTGAATGGTATAAAATCGATACCATATCACGCCGGATTGGACGCTAAAACCAGAGCGAAACATCAAGACATGTTTTTAATGGAAGATGTAGATGTGGTTGTAGCTACTATTGCCTTTGGGATGGGTATAGATAAACCAGACGTAAGATTTGTTATTCATCATGATATTCCAAAAAGCTTAGAAAGTTATTATCAAGAAACCGGTAGGGCAGGTAGAGACGGAGGTGAGGGTTATTGTCTGGCTTATTACTCATATAAAGACATCGAAAAACTCGAAAAATTTTTGTCAGGTAAACCTGTGGCCGAACAGGAAATTGGTAATGCATTGTTACAGGAGGTAGTTGCCTATGCAGAAACAAGTTTGTCAAGAAGGAAGTTCTTACTGCATTATTTCGGTGAAGAATTTGATGAAGTGAACGGAGAGGGAGCGGATATGGATGACAATGTTCGAAATCCTAAAAAGAAAATTGAGGCAAAAGATGATGTAAAACTATTGTTGGAAGTTGTTGAAAAAACCAATCAGGAATACAAATCAAAGGAGATAGTTAATACCCTTATAGGGAAAGAAAATGCTCTTTTAACTTCCCACAACACGCATAAGCAAGATTTTTTTGGTGCGGGAAAAGAAAAGTCGGATAAGTATTGGATGGCTCTTATCAGGCAAGTGCTAGTTGCAGATTTACTCTTTAAAGAAATCGAACAATATGGCGTCTTAAAAATTAGAAAAAAAGGACTTGATTTTATTAAACACCCCGAATCTTTTATGATGACAGAAGATCATGTTTATGAAGAAGGGGAAGATAATAATATCATGGCTGCAAAAAAGGGTGGTGGTGCTACAGATGAGGTTTTGATGGAAATGCTTAGAGACCTGAGGAAAAAAGTTGGCAAGCAAAAAAGTGTTCCTCCATATGCAGTTTTTCAAGATCCATCTTTGGAAGATATGACGCTTAAATATCCTATAACTTTAGAAGAATTATCAAATGTCCATGGAGTTGGAGAAGGCAAAGCCAAAAAATACGGTAAACCTTTCATTGATTTAATCGCCAAATATGTTGAGGAAAATGAGATTATCAGGCCGGATGATCTGGTTGTAAAAAGTACAGGAGTAAATTCAGCTTTAAAACTATATATCATTCAAAATACGGATAAAAAAATTCCTTTAGATGATATTGCCCGATCAAAGGGATTAACAATGGATGACTTTATTAAAGTTATGGAACAGATTGTTTATTCTGGTACTAAAATGAATATAGGTTATTATTTGGATGATATCTTAGACGAAGATCAACAAGAAGAAATATTTGATTACTTCATGGATTCCAAAAATGATAAGATCCAAAACGCCTTGGATGAATTTAATGGAGAATTTGACGAAGAAGAATTGAGGTTGATGCGCATTAAATTTATTAGTGAAGTGGCTAATTAGGTTTAGAACGCTCCTATTAGTGCAACAGAAAATCCAATAATAATTGCTATAAATTTATGTAAGTTAAATTTATGATTTTCAGAACTTTCAAATAGAATAGCTGTAGAAATATGTAAGAATATCCCAATGATAATAGCCGTTATTTGTTGGTGATAGTTATGTAAAAAACTGATTTCTTTCGCAAAATAACTCCCCAGCGGACTCGCTAGAGCGAACACTAAAATCAAACCAATAACATAACTTTTCCTTATTTCTGATTTGATTAGAAAAATCGCCAAGATTACAGCTACTGGAATTTTGTGAATGATAATCGCCCATAATAATTCAGAATTTTTTTGAATTCCTAAAGGCATTCCTTCTAAAAAGGCGTGAATATTTAAGCTGATAAAAAGTAACCAAGGTATTTGTGTTGTATTCGGATGAATGTGGACATGTCCGTGTTCCGCTCCTTTAGAAAAAAATTCGAGTGTCGTTTGAATAACGATTCCAATTAAAATAAAAATACCCATGTTATTGGGATTTTCGTCATATACTTCAGGAATTAAGTGTAAAACGGTCATAGACAATAAATAAGCCCCACTAAATGATAGTAATAATTGAATTGTTTTCTTGCTTGGATTGAAATAGAATGCAATGAAAGCACCTAAGGCTACAGAGATTAATAAAAACCAATAACTCATTTTAGTAAAAGAATTAAACGATCTGAATTTACAGGATCAAAAGGTTCTAGTTCATAATTTCCAAAGACTTTAATTATTTCTAACCCTGCCTGATCCGACATGTTTTTAAAATCTTGAAAAGAAAAACTTCTGACTTTTTCCTCAAAATGAAATTGCTCCTCATCAACCTCAAAATCTATGGTCTTGACCAACTGGTCTTTTTCAATTGATCTCGATATTTTAAACAGAATATATTCTTTTTGAATCCTTTCAGTTGTTATAAGTTTTTCTTTTATCTTATTGATATTTAGGAAGTCAATAACCAAAACACCTTCTTTTAACAGTCCTTCCTTAAACTTTTTTAAAACTGAAATATTGGTCTTATCATCATCGAAATAGCCAAAACTCGTAAACAAATTAAAAATAGCATCGTATTTGTAAATTAAGTCTTCACGCATATCGTGTTTAGTGAATCTCAGGCTGTCATTGGCGTATTGCTTAGCGAATTTGATATTATTCGTTGAGAGGTCTGCACCGACTACGTCATAACCACATTTATTTAAAAAAATGGCATGTCGGCCCCTACCACAAGGAAGATCTAATATTTTAGCACCTTTTTTTAGTTGGAGAAAATTGATCAAGTTTAGCATGAATTTTTCAGCTTCAGTATCATTTCGGTTATCGTACAATTGATGGTAGTACGGGGTATTAAACCATTCCTGAAACCAATCTTTCTCTTTTTTGATCATGAAGACTTTTTCTTTTAACGGTTACAAATTAAAACAATATTCACGAAATAAACTTAGTTTTGTGCCATGGAGGATAATTTCACAATGATTGCCAAAACACTTTTTGGTTTTGAGTCAATTTTATCGAAAGAGTTATTAAAACTGGGTGCAAAAAACATCAAGGAAGGGGTAAGGAGCGTTAGTTTTGAAGGAGATTTGGGATTTATGTACAAAGCTAATTTAGCTTTAAGGACGGCAATTAGAATTTTGGTTCCGATTAAAAGTTTTAAAATTTCTGATGAAGAAGATCTATATCAAGGGTTGAAAACCATTGTTTGGGAGGAATATATGGATTTGGGAACGACCTTTGCTTTAAACTCGACTACTCATTCGGAGAATTTTACACATTCCCACTACATATCTCTAAAAAGTAAAGACGCAATAGCAGATTATTTTAGAGATAAGTATGGAAAGCGTCCGGATGTGGATATAGAGCAGCCAGATTTACTTATCAATGTGCATATAGATAGAGATCAGTGCAATATTTCTATTGATTGCTCCGGAGAAGCATTATACAAAAGAGGTTATAGAACCGCTACCAATATTGCACCGATGAACGAGGTATTTGCCGCGGGATTAATTTTGATGACCGGATATGACGGTGCTGAACACTTCATTGATCCTATGTGTGGAAGCGGCACCATGTTAATAGAAGCTGCAATGATTGCCAATCATATTCCGGCCAATATAAATAGGGAGGCCTTTGGTTTTCAAAAATGGAAAAATTATGATGCTGAACTTTTCGAATTGATTAAAGGTTCATTATTGAAAAAAATACACAGTTCATCGAGAAAGATTCTGGGTTATGACAAGGCTCCCAGTGCGGTGATGAAGGCGAAACAAAATATAGAAAATGCCAACCTATCAGATTTTATAGAGGTAGAAAAAAAGGATTTTTTTACGACTGAAAAGCCTTTTGAAGGAAAAACGGTTCTTTGCTTTAATCCGCCATATGGAGAACGATTAAAAATTGATGTACCTACCTTTTACAAAGAAATTGGAAATACCTTAAAGCAAGGTTATCCCAGTACTGACGCATGGTTTGTGACTTCTGATTTGGAACGGGGTGTTAAAAATGTGGGGTTAAGAGCTTCCAAAAAAATTAAAGTATTTAATGGCAGTTTGGAATGCAGGTTCGTGAAATATGAAATGTATGAGGGTTCAAAGAAGACGAGTAAGAATTTGTAACTATAATCATTTTATTCTTTCCTATTAATTGTCATTTTTTGAACAAAAATTTTCCTTTTCATTGAGAAGTCTAGGTGCTGACCATTTTTAATTCTAATTTTATGGAAATATTTCAAATTCTCAATTCTTATGTCTACAGAAATTAAATTGATTACGGCTCCTGAGACTTATGCTCTAAGAATACAAGAACTCAGAAAGAATATGACGCTTAGTGAAAAAATACCCGGAGATTTTGATGAGAGTACTGTACATTTAGGTTTATTTGAAGATGATCAATTAGCATGTATAGCCACATTTATGCCCGCGAGCAGCGATTTGTTTGAGGAGAAACAATACCGACTCAGGGGAATGGCTACAGATGAAGCCCATCAAATGAAGGGTTATGGCAAGGCGGTTTTGCTCAAAGCGGAAGAACTTTTAAAAGAGCGAGGGATTGATTTAATTTGGTGTAATGCACGTGTTGTGGCATTGGGATTTTATAAGAAATTGGGTTATGAGACCATAGGTGAGGAATTTGATATTCCTCAAATTGGAGGGCATTTTGTGATGTTCAAAAGGATTTGAAAAATATGCTCATCTGCGGTCTTGGATTTAGGTAATTTGATGAATTCTCTTTTTCAAAAACCTTCATTTTAGGTCGAGGATCTTTAAAGAATAGAGCATGCTGTTTTTCTTCCTAAAACCCAGATTGGAATAAAGTTTATTCGCAGCGGTTCGGTGTTTTCCCGTGAACAAAAATATATTTGTCAAATTCAAATCTTTACCGATTTCGATCAATTTTTCAATTAACTTTCTACCAATTCCCTTTTCTCTATGTTTTTCATCTACGATGACGTCTTCAATCCAGCCATTATAACCTGAAATAACTTTGTAGACGCACATTATGGCTAAGCCAACTATGGCGCCATTTTCAACATAACAAAGGGCATAACAATTATTTTTTCTATCCAATACCTGCTCAAGAGATAATTGCGCTAAATCTGGTGCAAGCTGTTTAAACAAACTAGATATTTGTGTTTGAGTATCTTCATTTAAATCTGTCAAAGACAATTTTTTAATCATATTTTTTAAAGAATTATTTCAAAATAATCAATTAGTGACATTTGTAAAAAGAAAACACCCTCGAAATTCCAATAAATTTTACCGTTTGAGAATTTTATTTGATTTGTTATGTCAACTAAAAAAATATAGCCTTCTGCCGGCAGAATTTTAAAGTAAATTCTAATCTCACTTATACATTAAAAGTATTCAAAATAAGACATAAAAAAAACCGAAAATTATAGTTTTCGGTTTTATAATTGTAGCGAGAACGAGAATTGAACTCGTGACCTCCGGGTTATGAATCCGACGCTCTAACCATCTGAGCTACCTCGCCATTTTTCGGGTGCAAATATAACAACAATTTTGCTTGACACAACATATATTTTGCAAATTTTGTAAGTAAATTATTTTTTTTTAAAACCGAATATATATATATTGCCTCCACGAAAATTTAATAACTATCCATGAAAAAGATTGAGCTCGAATTCCCTATACACGCCTCACCTTCATTTATTTACCAATATGTGTCGACCCCTGATTCATTAGGGGAATGGTTCGCTGATAATGTTAATTCTAGAGGACAAAATTTCACTTTTATGTGGGATGATTCCGAGGAAGTTGCAAAGAGAGTCGCACAAAGGACGGATCAATTCGTAAGGTTTAAATGGATTGATGCAGATGATGAGGACGCATTTTTTGAATTTCGAATACAAGTTGATGCCTTGACGAAAGATGTGTCATTGATTATAACTGATTTTGCTGAAGAGGATGAAGAAGAAGAACTCAAAATGTTTTGGGAAAACAAAGTCTCTGATCTAAAACATGCCATTGGGGGATAATAAAGCCCATCAGATTTAACCTCGGACTTCCGAGGTTTTTTTTGGTACTTTTGCAAAAAAAATTATTGAAAATGGTCAATATCAATGGGTCTCTGGTTTCTAATGAATCTGAAAATCTAACAAATAACAGGGCTTTTAAATTTGGTGATGGGATCTTTGATACCCTAAAGGCTTTTCGGGGAACTGTATTTTTTTTGGAAGATCATTATTTCAGATTGATGTCTTCAATGCGTATGTTACGAATGGAAATCCCAATGGATTTTACTTTGCAATACTACAAAGATCAAATTAGAAAGACATTAGAAGCTAACCATTGTTCGATTCTAGCAAGAGTAAGGGTATCTGTATATAGGAAATCTGGAGGGTTGTATCAGCCACTTACCAATGAAATTGATTTTTTGATTGAAGCTTCCCCGATTCAAAATCAAGAAAAGGCAGAGTATGAAATAGAATTATTCAAAGATTTTTACCTGCCATCCGGTCTTTTATCGACTATCAAAACCAATAATAAAATATTGCACGTGTTGGCCGGTATTTTCGCTGATGAAAATGGATTTCAGAATTCTGTTTTAATTAATGAAAAAAAGAATTTGGTAGAAGCTATGAATGCCAATATTTTTCTCATCAAAGGGAATGATGTAATTACTCCTCCATTGGAAGATGGCTGTTTAAACGGAATTATAAGAAAACAGATATTACGAATCATAGAAAAGATAGACGACCTGAAAATTTGTCAAATTTCTATTTCCCCATTTGAGTTGATGAAAGCGGATGAAGTTTTTCTTACTAATTCAATCATTGATATACAATCTGTTACCAAATACAGAAAGAAGACTTTTGTTACCTATAAAACTGAAAAGATTAGAAAGGCATTCAATAATTTACTGGCAGATCAGATTAAAATTTAGTTCAAATTAGGATTGGATGGAGCATTTGCCCAAATTTTATAGACACCGCCAAATTTTTTTATCTCATCTTTCCAAAAACTGTTATGGTTGATATTGAACAAGTTTTTGAAATTATTTTCAATAACTACCCAAGAAAAAACGGAGAGTTCTTCCTCAAGTTGCTTGGAAGACCAACCGCTGTAACCCAGGAAAAAACGAATATCATTTTTTGATAGGACATCTTCTTTTAATAGTTTCATTACCGCATCAAAATCTCCACCCCAAAATACTCCATTACTGATTTCGATACTATCTGGTATTAATTCAGGAACACTGTGCACAAAGTAGAGGTTGTTTTCAGAAACAGGACCTCCAAAATAAACAGGAAGTGTCGATTCTAATTCTGTAAAAAGATCGCCTAAAGTATATTCTGTAGGTTTATTAAAAATAAATCCTACAGATCCATTTTCGTCGTGCTCAGTAATCAATATGACCGAACGATTAAAAGATTTGTCCGTTAAAATTGTAGGTTCTGCTACAAGCAATTTACCTTTAGATGCTTTAAGTTTTAACATTTCGGGGGAAATTATTTTGCTAAATGTAAAAAAAAATATCAAATAAAAAAAGGCTACCAAAATTGATAGCCTTTTTAAAAGTTAAATTCGCGCTGAATTAATTGACAGAATTCTTCAATTCAGATCCTGGCTTGAAACTTACTACTTTTCTTGCAGGAATTCTAATAGTTGCTCCTGTTTGTGGGTTTCTTCCATCTCTAGCTGGTCTATCTTTTACATCAAAAGAACCAAAACCTACTAATACAAGCTTATTTCCTTGCTTTAAAGTTTTCTTTACATTGCTCATCATTGAGTCTAACGCTTTCCCTGCAGCTGCTTTAGAAATTCCTGCATCAGCGGCCATTGCCTCAATTAAATCTGATTTGTTCATAGTTTAAAATTTTAAAATTGGTTACAATATTCTATATTTTGCTTTCAAAAGCATAACAAATATAGATTTTATAAGGGTTCACACAAGTTTTGAATTGAAAATCTATCAGATTGTTGATAAAAAAAGTGAAAATGTTAATAAACCGAGTCTTTTTTCAGTGAACCTCTGTAAATAAAGGGCTGAAAAGGAATATTTATTCAAAATAAGCATCACTTAAAAATGTAAATCCATTTAACAAACTCTTGACGTCCATAAGGCGTTTCCCGGCCATTTTCATAGTTTCTATTTTTAAATATCCATCACCACAAAAAACATGTATTTCTCTTTTTTCAATTATTATACTTCCTGGATTTTGATCATGGTGAAACAATACAGGTGTACAAGAATGTATAAGTACTTTTATTTGTTCATTTCCATTATTTAGCATCGTATGTGCCAATGGGTAAGGAGAGAGCCCCCTAATATGGTTAAAAACTATATTGACATCTTGAGACCAATTAATTTTGCAGTTTTCTGCAGTTAATTTGGGAGCTAGTTTAAACGAGTTTTTTGATTGGGTTTTCGGGACTACTTTATGCGACGCAATGAGTTCTGCGGTTTTAATAACAAGTTCACTCCCGATTCCCATCAATTTATCATGTAATTCTCCAGCAGTTTCTCTTGGTCCAATTGGAATTTCTTCTTGCAATATAATCGCTCCTTCATCAATATTTTCATTTAGAAAAAAGGTTGTTACTCCCGTTTTTTGTTCACCATTTATGATGGCCCAATTAATTGGGGCTGCCCCTCTATATTGAGGTAGAAGAGAAGCATGAAGGTTAAATGTGCCATACTTGGGCATGGACCACACTACTTTAGGTAACATTCTAAAGGCAACGACGATCTGCAGATCAGCATCTAATTTTTTTAGCGTTTGAATAAAGCTTTCAGATTTTAAATTCTCAGGCTGTAAAATATTTAAGTTATGTTCTAAGGCAAATTCTTTAACTGACGATTGTTTCAAACTTCTACCTCGTCCGGCAGGTTTGTCAGGAGCGGTAATGACACCAACAATATTATATTTGGCGTTTAATAATGCCTCTAAACTCGCCACGGCAAAAGAGGGTGTTCCCATAAATACAATTCTTAAATCACTCATTTTTATTTAAGGTTAATCTATTCTGCGAATTTAGTTCTATACGACCGTTTTCAAGTAAAAATCGAAGCGTTTTTATGATGTTTTCCTTTGGAGATTCTATTCTTTTTATAATTTCTGGGCCAGTTAAATAAGTATTTTCAGATAATAACTTTTCAACTTCCCATACGATATTCATATCATGTCGTTTTGTTTTATTTTCGCAAATATCACACTTTCCACAATTATGCTTAAGTGAAGATTCTCCGAGATATTCTTGCAAGAACAAATTTCTACATAAGGAATCTTGTTCAATATATTTTATCATTGCTCTTGCTTTTTTTATTTTTTGATTCGAGAGCTGTTTTAGATAAGGTTGTATCGAATTAATGACAAATCGATCCTCACGAGGAGTCAAAAATTTAAGACTTGTTGTACTTTTCTTTTCAGAATAACTCAATATGTTTTGTTGATCTAACTGTTTGAGCAAACTGATTATTTTACCTTTAGAACATTTCAGATTTTTTGCTAATTCGATTTCTTCAATAGGAGTATATAGATCGAAAATTCCTCCATAATTTCTGCAAAGATTTTGGATTAGTTCTTTTGATGAAGGATTTTGCTCGTAATGTCTAAAAAGTCCTTCGTTACTAGTGGTTATTCTAATTTTTGATCTGTTTTCTCTTGAATTGTACATTGTTAGAATCCCTGTATTTTCAAAAAAGTTGAGTACATTAAAGGTGTTTTGTATCTGTAAATTGTATTTGTTACAAAATTCTGATAGATCAAAATCAAATATTTTGTCAGGAATTTCTCCGGGTGAAATTTGAAAATGAGACATCAGATTTTTATAAACTTCGATACAATTGTTTTTTGAAATTAAACCATTTTGAAGGATTTGATCAAATGTTTGAATGCTAGAATGATTGTATAATAAATAGCTAAAAGCATTTTTTTTATCTCTGCCGGCTCTACCACTTTCTTGAAGGTAATTTTCAAGGCTTACCGGTATATCAGCATGAACCACTACGCGCACGTTAGATTTATCTATCCCCATGCCAAATGCATTTGTAGCCACCATTATTCTAGTTTCTTCAGATATCCATGAATGATAGGCAATTTTCTTTTCTTCGTTGTTCAGGCCTCCGTGAAAATATGAGGCACTTAGCTGATTTTGATTTAAGAAATTTGATAGATCAATTGTCTTTTTTCTCGAATTAACATATACAATCCCTGGCTCATTCAATCGATTTAAAATATCAATTAGTTCAGCCCTAATATCTTCTGTGCGAATTACATTCAATGATAAATTTTCACGAAAATGTGATTCTCTGAAGATTTTTGGATTTTTAAGATTTAAATGATTTTCAATATCAACCACGACTTCTTTTGTTGCGGTAGCAGTTAAGGCTATGATTGGTATAGAAGGGAAAAGGTCTTTTAACAGCGAAAGTCGCAGATAAGATGGTCTGAAATCATGTCCCCATTCAGAAATGCAATGCGCTTCATCAATCGCGATAAAGGATAATTGTAATTCTTTAATTTTATTCTGGATAATATCGGATTGCAATTTTTCAGGAGAAAGATAGAGCAATTTATAATTCCCAAATTTTAAATTGTCAAACGCCCGTATAGTGTCTTTATATGTCATTTGCGAACTTAAAACCATAGCTTTTATGCCTTTCTTTTCAAGGGAATGAAATTGATCATTCATTAAGGCAATGAGGGGTGAAATAACGAGACAAATACCTTCAGAAATTAATGCAGGTATTTGATAGCAAAGAGATTTTCCTGCACCTGTAGGTAAAAGTGCAATCAAATCATTTTTGTTCAGCACATATTCAATAATCTCCTTTTGGGGAGACCTGAAACTTTGGTGCTTCCAAATAGTTTGTAAAACAAATTCAGGACTTTGTTGCATTAAATGTATTTCAAGATAAAATCTACTCTTGTGGCGACGGTATCTCTAGGTACCTCAAGGAGATTATAACCTAATCTATTGTATGTATTTAATAAAAATTGATGTATACGCTCTGCTTGATTATAATTCTCGTAGCGTTCATTGTCATCTGTATAGATATCTTCCCAAGGTGGAAGAATAAAAACCATTTCATATGGATTTGCTTCTATCGTGTTTACAATTGGTTTAGGGGAATCTATTCCTAAAAAATCTAAATAAGCGGTAATATCCGGAAGACCTCTATCAAAAAAAATGGGCGTATCTGATAATTCCTCAGCCATTTTAAACTGCTCTAACCTACCTTTAAGCAGCAGTTCGCTAAAGTAGATTGGATCAGCTAAAAATAATTGATTAATCCCTTTTGATTGGGCTTTTAGAGTTACTTGCCTCGATATTTCGGGCATACACGTATAATTTCTTTTTATTAACTCCTCAATTATGGTAGATTTTCCTGTCCCCGGGCCACCAGTTAAAACAATTTTTCTAGGCATAATTAGTACATCAATTAATCATCTTCAAAAGTAAAAAATAATAATTGTAATTTTGTCTCATCTTTTTTAAATGCTTTTAGAATGAGTAAAGAATCTGAATTCTATGATAAATTAAGGAACAGTTTATTGGAAACAACAACATTCCCAACGCAATATTTGTACAAATTTATCATTCCAACTTCCAAGGACAAACTAAAAGAAATCGAGAATATTTTTAATAATATGGGAGCAGTGATCAATAGTAAACCATCATCAAACGGAAAATACACAAGTCTCTCAATCTATGTAAAGATGGATAATCCTGATGAGATCATAGAAAAATATAAAGAAGTTGGTAAGATTGAAGGTGTTATTTCTTTGTGATATTTTTAACAGCCATTGGGAAAAAATCAAATACTTTTGCCTCTAAATTTCAGCTTTTTTTACTTTTGAAAATATATTAATTCAATGAACTTTAGGTCTTTTCTATTTGGTGTACTGTGTTTTTTTTGGGTTCAAATTTTTGCTCAAAAAAAAGATGAAGTACTATTTTGGATAGATGATGAACCCATTTATACTGAAGAGTTTTACAGGGTTTATAACAAGAATAAAGACGCAGTGATCAAATCTGAAGATCAGGATATTGATCAATATCTCAATTTATTTTTGGAGTTTAAATTGAAGCTCATTTCTGCCTATGATGCTAATCTTGACCAGAACGAAAATTTCAAGAATGATTATGGCAAATACAGGGAGCAATTGCTGGATTCTTACATTAAAGACCAAGAAATTGATGAAAATTTGATTCGAGCTACCTATGATCGAATGAACTATGAGGTGAATGCAAGCCATATATTGATAAAATGCGAACCGAACGCTAAACCAAGTGATACTTTAATGGCATTCAAAAAAATAACAGAAGCTAGAGATCAAGTGGTAAACGGCAATTCTTTTGAGGAGGTTGCCAGGCGTTTTTCTGAGGATCCCTCAGTTGTCCAAAATGGTGGTAACTTGTCTTACTTCTCAGTTTTTGATATGGTATATCCTTTCGAAGAAAAAGCATACAATACCCGGGTTGGCGAAATTAGTGAACCCTTCCGAACCAATTTTGGTTATCATATTTTAAAAGTGAACGATAAAAGAGCTTCAAAAGGTGAAATTGAAGTTGGCCATATTTATGTCAAGAATAAGGAAGGTGATTCTATCTTTGCTCAACATCAGATTCAAGATATTTATAAGAAAATAAATCAGGGAGAGGATTTTTCTTTTTTAGCACAGAAATACTCCGATGATGAAACAAGTGCTTCCAATGGAGGGAAATTACCTCGATTTGGCACAGGAAGAATGATCAAAAGCATGGAAGACAAAGCTTTTGGATTGGAAAATGTAGGAGATGTGTCAGAGCCATTTCAAACTCCCTTTGGATGGCATTTATTTAAACTCCTGGAGAAATATCCGGTCCCTACTTTACAGGAGGCGAGGGAAGGTATTGTTATGCAACTCCAGAGAGGAAATAGAACTGAAATCTTGAAAAAGGATTTTGCCTCAAGAATCGCAAAAGATTTATCTGTAAAATCTATGAGTATTCAAGAATTAAACAACCTATCAAACAATTCTATCAATCATATTGATAAAATTGTTTTAACGGTTGAAAATAAAGATTATACGTATAAAGACTTTCAAAATTTTTCCAAGAATCTAAACAGCATTGGGTTAAACGAGCAGTTTGACCAATTCAAAGCAGAAATGATCATTCAGTATTACCGAGATAATCTGGAAAATAATAACGAAGAATTAGCCATTACCTTAAATGAATATAAAGATGGTTTGCTATTATTTGAGCTTTTGGAAAATAAAATTTGGAAAGCTGCGGAATTGGATTCCTTAGCATTGCAAAGCTATTTTGCAGAAAACGCCCAAAATTATTTTTGGAAACAATCGCTACATTGTATTATTGCAAACTGTAATGAACAAGTTTATGCAGAAAAAGTTCGTAATTTGTTGATGGAAAGAAAATCGACAGAAGAAATAAAAGGCGAAGTTAATGAGGGAGCCACAATTCACGTGCTCTTTAGTGAAAGTATAATTGAGCTTCCGAGTACTAAATTACCGGAAAAATTTGATTTAAAAATAGGTGTTTCGGAAATCTATGTCGAAGATGAAAATCATTTTACCGTTGTAGATGTTTTAGAGATAAAGCCCCCGAGACAAAAGAGTTTGGAAGAATGTCGGGGACAAGTAATCAATGATTTTCAGAATAATTTAGAGCAGGAATGGATTGCTTCATTAAAAAAATCACATAAAATAAAATGGAATAAAAAAGCGGTGAAAGAATTGAAGAAAAAAACAGAGACTAACTGATGAGAGCAGTATTTTTTATCTTGTATTTTGCCTTTTTTGTTAGTTGCACAAAGGAATTGCCAACAGAAAATGCAGTTGCTCGTTTAAATGATAAGTATTTAACCATTGAAGAATTTAGAGCGTCACTTCCGGCTAATTACGCCCAGGAGGACAGTATTCAGTTGCGATCAAGTATTATTAATAATTGGGCGACCAATGAATTATTGCTCGATAAAGCAAAATTGAATGTCGGAGATGAACAGAACGAAATTGAAAAGCTTGTGGATAATTATAGAAAAGAGCTTCTCATTGAAAGGTATAAAGAGGCATTACTCAATAAATTATTGGATACCGTAGTTACCGAAAGCGATCTGGAAGCATTTTATTTAGCCAACAAAGATATTTACAGATTAAGTGAAGATTTGGTGAGGTTAAAGTTCATTATGTTTGATAAGAACCTCAAAAATGCCGATGAGTTTGAAAAATTATTTAAAAGTGAATCAAAGGAGGATTTGGCGGAATTAAATGATCGAAAACTTGAATTAAAATCTTTTAACCTTAATGATTCAATTTGGGTGAGTTATACCTTGGTTTCAGAAAGACTACCTTTTTTAGAAGACATTAATAAATTAAAAAAAGACACTTTTCTCAAAAAAGAAGATTCATTAGGAGTATATTTGGTGGCTTTAAAGGACATGCTCTACATAAACGAAACGGCACCAAGGAGTTATGTTGAGCCTACGGTAAAAAAAATGATTTTACATAAAAGAAAATTAGATCTTTTTAGAGATATTGAAAAATCGCTGCTTTCAGAAGCGGTAAAGAGCAAAAAATTTGAAACATATTAAAATGAGGAGGAAGTTTACATTTTTATTGATCACTTATGGTTTTCTGATCAATATTTTATCGGCACAAGAAAAAGTTAAAATAGATGGTGTAGCTACCGTTGTAGGAAAGAACATTGTGCTAGATTCGGAGGTAGAGGCATTTAAACTTGAACTCTTACAACAAAGTGACGGAAAATCTGATATCAGTGATTGCGAGATGCTGGAGCAAATAATGAATAGAAAACTGTTGGCACATCATGCGGTCATCGATAGTATTGTGGTTTCGGAAGCCGAGATTAGTGCCAACGTCCAGAGGAAAGTTAGTTATTTTAGTCAACAATTGGGTTCACCGGAAAAAATGTTGGAATATTATGGTTTTGACTCAATGAAAGATCTAAATGCTGAATTGGCTGATGTTGAACGAGAAGCTATGTATATCAATAAGATGCAGCAAAAATTGACATCCGAAATAGATATTACTCCTGAGGAGGTAAAAAGATATTACAAAAGTCTTGAAGATTCCGGAAATTTGCCTGAATTTGGAGCTGATATAGAGTTAGCTCAAATTGTGATTAATGTGAATCCTTCCGCTGATGAAGAAAAGCGTATTCTAGACAGATTGGGTGAAATTAGAGAACAAGTGTTGAACGGTGAAAGTTTCAGTATGAAAGCGATCTTGTATTCAGATGATCCGGGTGTAAGTCAAAATAGCGGATTATACACAATTACTCGCCAGAGTCCTTTTGTAAAAGAATTTAAAGAAACCGCTTTTAGTTTAGATGAAGGAGAAATTTCTGAACCTTTCAGGTCTGATTTTGGTTATCACATTCTAATTGTTGAAAAAGTAAAGGGGAAAGAAAGAGATGTTCGCCACCTTTTATTACAACCGGAAATTGATCAAAAAGAATTAGATCAAGCTAAAGATTCGCTATCAAAAATAAGAGAAGACATTTTAAAACAGAAAATTACTTTTGAAGAGGCCGTTTTAAAATATACTGACGATAAAGACACTAGGTTAAATAAAGGTTTTTTGATAAATCCCTTGTCAAGCGATACTCATTTTGAACTGACAAGAATGGATCCAGAGTTATATGCCAGAGTCTCTAATTTAAAACCGGGTGAATTTTCTGAAGTTTTTTATGATGAGACCCAACAACAACAAAAAATGTATAAATTCTTGGTATTAAAAAGTAAAACGGAATCTCATATAGCAGATTTGTCGAGAGATTACGTAAAAATAAAGGATTTAGCACTTCAAAAGAAAAAAGCTGAGGCTATTGATAAATGGGCAAACGAGAAAATTGTCGATACTTATATCAAAATTAACGACAAATACGAGACATGCAAATTTGAAAGTAATTGGAGAAAATTATAAAATGAGTTTATGTCTGATGTAGCCTTAATAAAAAAACTTGTCGCCAACCATGAATTGTTGGTAAAAGAAATAGGCAAAATAATTGTTGGACAAAAGCAAGCTGTAAATGAGGTTTTGCTTTCTGTTTTATGTGGGGGGCATTCATTGTTGATTGGTGTGCCCGGTTTGGCTAAAACCTTATTAGTCAATACTGTTTCCACTGCATTGGGATTACAATTTAAGCGAATTCAATTTACACCTGATCTGATGCCATCTGATATTTTGGGAAGTGAGATTTTAGATGAAGACCGGCATTTTAAATTTATCAAAGGTCCAATTTTCTCCAATATAATACTGGCGGATGAGATTAACAGAACTCCACCGAAAACACAGGCTGCACTATTAGAGGCCATGCAGGAAAGAGCAATAACTGTTGCCGGTCACAGGTATAAACTCGATTTACCATTCTTTGTTCTCGCAACTCAAAATCCAATTGAACAAGAAGGTACATATCCTTTGCCGGAGGCCCAGTTAGATAGATTTATGTTTTCGATCTATCTCGATTATCCAACCTATGAAGAGGAAATCGAAATTGCCAAAACCACCACAACAGATAAGACGGAAATTGTAAATCCTGTCTTTAATGCTGATGAAATTTTGGCATATCAGCATTTGATCAGAAGAATACCGATGAATGACAATGTGGTAGAATATGCGGTGAAGTTGGTTTCTAAAACGAGACCTTCCTCAGCCCATGCCCCTGAAATTGTAAAAAACTTTCTTGATTGGGGAGCTGGTCCCAGAGCCTCACAAAATTTAGTTTTGGGGGCAAAGGCTTTTGCTGCTATTCAAGGAAAATTCTCTCCGGATATTGCCGATGTTCAGGCCGTTGCTCCGGGAATTCTTCACCATAGGATCGTAAAAAACTACAAAGCAGAGGCAGAGGGAATTAAAGAAAAAGATCTCATCCAGGCACTCTTCTAGAACGCAAATTATCAAGTTCATTTTATCGGGTTAAAAAGTGCATTGAATTATTCAATAAATGTTTGTATATTTGCAGCCCTTTTGAGCAACATCAGGTTTTAAAAGGATTGAAAAAAATTATAAGTTTAATATCTCTTGTTGATGAGTTGCATTAAAATCTGATAAACAACAGGATACAAAGATTATTTCATGTCTAAATTAGATGAAAAATTAGAACTCTACACCCAAGAAGCTGAAAAGTTAGGTATAGAGATTGATTCAAAATTATTTGAACAAGTAGTTAGAGGACTAGGTCCTTCAATTTACAAAGAAGATGCAGAATTAGTTTCTTGCTCACAAGAATCTGAATTGGCAACTGTAAAACAAAATTTCTTAATTAAGAAATTAGGTTTAGAAGATGGCGAAGAGTTAGACGCTGCCATTACCAAAGTATGTGAGCAAATGGGTTCCGATAACAAAACAAAATATCGTTCGATATTTTATTATTTGTTAATCATTGAAATGGGATTAGAAGATTTTTACAAAGTTGATGAGGACGAAGAGACCGAAGACGATGGTGAAGATGTTAACTTAAAAAAGATCCTAGATGATGGTGAGGAAACGACAATTCAAGACCCTCAAGAATTTTTAGAGAATTTTGATTGGAACAAGTACCAGCAAGGTATTGAAACCATAAATGAAGAAAAGTACAAAGCTTTCGAGGATGCTTTAGACGGAACTGTAGGTTTTGTTGAAGAGCGTCAGGTAATTGAAGGAGTTGTAGTGCGAATGACAGATAGAGAGGCGATTATAGATATCAATTCAAAATCTGAAGGCGTTATTTCTTTAAACGAATTCCGTTATAATCCTGATCTTAAAGTTGGTGATAAAGTAGAAGTAAAAGTTGACAAGTTAGAAGATAGTACCGGTCAATTAGTTTTATCGCATAGAAAAGCTAGGGTAATTAAAGCATGGGAAAGAGTTATTAAAGCCCATGAAACTCAAGAAATTGTAACTGGTTTCGTAAAATGTAGAACTAAAGGAGGTATGATCGTAGATGTATTTGGTATTGAGGCCTTCTTACCAGGTTCACAGATAGATGTAAAACCAATTAGGGATTACGATCAGTATGTTGAGAAAAACATGGAATTCAAAGTGGTTAAAATAAATCACGAATTTAAAAACGTTGTAGTTTCTCACAAGGCACTTATCGAATCAGATTTGGCGGAACAGAAAAAAGAAATCATCGGTCAATTAGAAAAAGGACAAGTATTAGAAGGTGTTGTGAAAAACATTACATCTTACGGCGTGTTTGTTGATTTAGGTGGTGTTGATGGATTAGTTCATATTACTGACCTTTCTTGGAGCAGAATTAATCACCCAAATGAGGTTGTTGAATTAGACCAAAAATTAAATGTTGTTATTCTTGATTTCGATGATGATAAATCTAGAATTCAATTAGGTTTAAAACAATTACACAAACATCCTTGGGATGCTTTAGATGAAAACCTGAAAGTTGGCGATAAAGTAAAAGGTAAAGTAACCATTATCGCTGATTACGGAGCATTTATTGAAGTTAGCCCAGGCGTAGAAGGTTTGATCCACGTTTCTGAAATGTCTTGGTCGACTCATTTGAGATCTGCGCAAGATTTTGTCAATGTTGGTGATGAAGTAGAGGCGGTTATTTTGACTTTAGATCGTGAGGAAAGAAAAATGTCTTTGGGCATGAAACAACTACACCCAGATCCTTGGACTAATATTGATAAAAAATATCCTGTCGGTTCTAAACATACCGGTACGGTAAGAAATTACACAAATTTCGGCGTGTTTGTTGAGTTAGAGGAAGGAATTGACGGATTGGTTTATATTTCTGATCTTTCTTGGACTAAGAAAATAAAGCACCCATCTGAATTTGTTAACATCGGTGATAAATTAGATGTTGAGGTTTTAGAGTTGGATGTAGAAGGTCGTAAATTAAATTTAGGACACAAACAAACTACAGAAAATCCTTGGGATCAATATGAAGATAAATACAGTATTGACTCTGTTCATAAAGGAATTATTAAAGAGGTGACTGATAAGGGATGTATCGTTTCTTTTGAAGAAGGTGTTGATGCTTTCGTACCGTCGCGTCATATGGAAAAAGAAGATAGTTCTAAATTGACTAAGGGTACTGAAGCTGATTTCAAGATCTTAGAATTTAATAAAGAATACAGAAGAATCGTTGCTTCGCACACTTCAACTTTTAAAGCTGAAGAACAAAGAACTGTTAAATCTACCATGAAGAAAATGGAAAGTGCAGAAAAAACTACCTTAGGTGATATTTCTGAATTGGCAGATTTAAAGAAAAAAATGGAAAAAGGTAAGAAATAATCCATTTTAATAAATTTTATAAACCGTTCTTTTCGAGTCATTCGAATTGAACGGTTTTTTTATGGCAAATTTTAAGCGAAAAGGTATATTTGTAAAAATATTGAATATGACATTAATTAAATCAATTTCAGGTATCAGGGGAACTATTGGTGGGAAAATTGGCGAAAACCTTACTCCAATTGATGCTGTTAAATTTACTGCTGCATATGCCACTTGGTTGCAAGAAAAGAATGGTAAACAAATTCTAAAAGTCATTATTGGCAGGGATGCCAGGATTTCAGGCAAGATGATAAGCAGTCTGATAGCTAATACCTTGGTAGGAATGGGAATTGATGTTATTGATCTCGGGCTTTCTACCACCCCAACGGTAGAAATTGCGGTTGCGTTGGAGAAGGCGGATGGAGGAATTATCGTAACGGCAAGTCACAATCCTAAGCAATGGAATGCACTTAAACTTTTAAATGAAAAAGGGGAGTTTATCGATGATAGAGATGGAAAAAGAATTTTGCAAATTGCCGAAGACGAAAGTTATATATTTTCATTAGTTGATGATCTGGGAAGTTATTTAAAAGTAAAAGATTATTTAGAAACTCATATTGACGAAGTTTTAAAATTACCCTTAGTAGATGCAGAAGCTATAAGTAAGGCAAATTTTAAAGTTGTGGTCGATGCTGTCAATTCAACTGGTGGTATTGCTATTCCAAACCTATTAGATAGATTGGGCGTGGAGTCCATCAAACTATATTGTGATCCTACGGGTGAGTTCCCTCATAATCCCGAACCCTTACCTGAACATTTGGAAGAAATTTCTAAAAGGGTAGTTGAGGAAGGGGCTGACCTTGGTTTAGTTGTAGATCCTGATGTAGACCGTTTAGCCATAGTGAATGAAGACGGTACAATGTTTGGAGAAGAATATACTTTAGTCGCCTGTTGTGATTATGTTTTGAGCCACACACCTGGAAATACGGTTTCTAATTTATCTTCGAGCAGGGCTTTACGAGATGTTACGATAAAAAATGGAGGTAAATATGAGGCAAGTGCGGTAGGAGAGGTGAATGTGGTTACTTTGATGAAAAAAAATAAGGCCGTTATTGGCGGTGAAGGAAATGGTGGAATTATTTATCCTGAAAGCCATTATGGCAGAGATGCTTTGGTAGGTGTAGCCCTATTTTTATCGCATTTAGCCAAAGCCAAAATGAAATGCAGTAAGTTGAGAGCACAATATCCTGCTTATTTTATGAGTAAAAATAAGATCATACTTACTCCGGAATTGAACGTCGATTCTATTTTACAGCGAATGGGCGAAAAATATAAAAATGAACAAATAAGTACAATTGATGGTGTCAAAGTTGATTTTAAAAATGAATGGGTACACCTCAGAAAATCAAATACTGAGCCTATCATTAGGATCTATACAGAGAGCGTATCTCAGCAGAAGGCAGATGAATTAGCTGAAAGAATAATCAAAGAAATACAAGAGATAGCCAATATTAAATAATAATAAATCAATATTTTAGGTGATGGATGTAATGCAATTGGAAAAATATTTTACCAAATTCAGAGAGAATATTGTTGGTATTGATCAAACCTTTATTTCACCATATGGTGAAAAGAAGATCTTATATGCTGATTGGACTGCAAGTGGGAGATTGTATGCTCCGATCGAAGAAAAGATGCTCAATGATTTTGGACCCTATGTTGCAAATACGCATACAGAAACTTCTATCACAGGTTCGGCCATGACCATGGCCTACCACAAGGCTAGATCTATCATTAAAAATCATGTCAACGCAAATCAGGAGGATGTTTTAATCACTTATGGAACCGGAATGACAGGAGTGGTAAACAAATTTCAAAGAATTCTGGGTTTGCGATTTCCGGAGCATTTTAAGGGTATTACTAAAATTACAGAAGAATTTAAACCAATCGTTTTTATTTCTCACATGGAACATCATTCAAACCAGACATCGTGGCTGGAAACGATCGCTAATGTGGAAATTATTCCATTTGATGAAGATGGCCTGATTGATTATGAAAAGTTGAATGAATTGTTAACTAAATACAAGGATAGACCAATTAAAATAGCTTCGATTACTGCTTGTTCTAATGTAACCGGCATTAGAACAGATTACCATAGAATTGCTAGAATTATGCATCAAAATGACGGATTTTGTTTTGTTGATTTTGCCTGTTCTGCACCCTATGTTAAGATAAACATGCATCCGGAAGATGAGCAAGCCTATTTAGATGCTATATTTTTTTCACCCCATAAATTTTTAGGAGGACCGGGGACATCTGGAGTATTGATATTTAATAAAAAATTGTACAAGAATTTAGTCCCTGATAATCCCGGGGGTGGAACTGTACTTTGGACAAATCCTTGGGGGGATCATGTGTATATTGATGATATTGAATCAAGAGAAGATGGGGGTACACCTGGATTTCTGCAGACCATCCGTATTGCTCTCGCGATTAAGTTAAAGGAAGAAATGGGAGTTGAGAATATTATTTCAAGGGAGCATGAAATTGTTGACCGTATTTTCAATCGACTTTCCTCTATCGAAAATCTTGTTATACTAGCACCCCAACACGCTGATCGATTAGGTGTTATATCATTTTATATCAATAGTTTACATTTTAATCTTGGCGTGAAATTGTTAAATGACAGATTTGGTATTCAAACACGCGGTGGTTGCTCTTGTGCGGGTACGTATGGTCATTTCTTATTGCATGTTGATCAGCAAAGATCTGCAGATTTGGTCGAGCAACTGGAGCAAGGTTGCCTATTGGATAAACCGGGTTGGATTAGGATGTCTGTACATCCCACAACTACGGATGAAGAAGTAGAGTTTTTATGCGATAGTATTGAAAAACTGGCTCAAAACTTTGAAGATTGGCAAAAAGATTATAATTATAACTCAACCACAAATGAATTCGTGCACAAAACGTTTCATTCTGCTGAGCAAGAGTTGGTTACAAAATGGTTTTCTTAAATGTATAAGAAATATTTTTCTCTTTTACGAGCTGTCAATGTTGGTGGGAACAATGTTTTAGCGATGAAAGATCTGAAAAATGAATTGACAAAAGCTGGATTTAAAAACGTACAAACTTATTTACAATCCGGAAATTTAATCTTTGAAGATCAGAGAAGTATACATGAGGTAAATCAAGGGATTCGGGACTTAATCTTAGAAAAATTCGATTTGGAGATTTTTGTGTTTACCTATTCTGAAGATGTTTTTAAAAAAATATATGATGCTCATCCGTTTATGACCGATTCATTTGATAACAAGAAAATTTACTTCTCTTTTTTATTGACAAACCCGGATCAAAATTTATTAGAAGAATTTTTGAATCAAACCTTTTTGGGTGAAAAATTTATTTACAAAAATAGAGTTCTGTATGGTTATTATGAAAACGGTTACGGAAAATCCAGAATGAACGGCTCCACGATTGAAAAAAGAATCAATGTAATTTGTACAACAAGAAACTATAATACAGTAAAAAAATTAGCTAATTCCTGATTGAGATGGTTTTTCATGTTTAAATCTATCGTGTGTCCAAAAATAATAAGCTGGTTGCTCCCTTATTTGCTTTTCGACCTTTTTGATAAATAAATCAGTTATTTCATAATCTTTAAAATCTCTGGGTGAACAAGTCAATACTTCATAAGTAGTTTTGTACTTTCCCCTGCTTACTTTTTTTGTATCGAAAAAGGTGACAGGATAATTATATTCTTTTGCGATTTGCTCAGCACTTGTATATACCGGTATTTCGTGTCCGAAAAATTCGGTATAGTACTTAATACTTCTTTTCTTTGGTGATTGGTCACTAATCAAAGCATAAGTCCCATGTTTACCCTCCTTATAATTCTTGTTTATCACTTCACGTGTTTCTTTGGTACTAATAAGAATACAGTTAAACTTTGCTCTACTTTTTACAATAAAATTGTTCAAGTATTTATTGTTTATCTTTTTGTATACAGCATAGGCATTATTTGCTAAAAAAACATTTAAACCAATGAGCCATTCGTAATTTGCATGGTGTGATGTCATTACAATAACACCCGGGTACTTTTCACTTAACCCTACAAATAACTCGGGATTGGCTAATTGCATTCGTTTATGCATTTCCTTTAAACTCATTGAAGAAGTCTTGATCATTTCCATAAAAATATCTACAAAATGATGGTAAAACTCTTTCCTTAGTTTTTTCAATTCTTCTATACTTTTTTCAGGAAAAACTTTTCGCATGTTCTCTAATACCAACTTTTTTCTATAGCCAATAACATAGTATATAAGATAATATAGCAAGTCAGAAATGAAGTAAAATATAGAAAAAGGTAATAAAGAAATTAATTTCGCAATTGGGTAAACAATTATGTAGGTAAGGAATTGAATCATATCGATCGCAAATATCGCATATAATTTTATCTTTGAGAAAAAATAAATTTATGGAGATTATTGTACTCATTCTAATTATTGCAAATGTTTTGGTATCAATGAAGGGTTTTAACGATAAATCATTCTTTGAACGATATAAATTTCAAGTTGGACCTGTTAAACAGGGTGAAAAAATTAGAATGCTTACTTCCGGATTTTTACATGTGGATGTAAGTCATTTACTTTTTAACATGCTTACACTCTATTTTTTTGCAAATGCGGTTATCGATCATTTAGGTAATCCTAAATTTTTAGCCATTTATTTTGGTAGTCTGTTGGCGGGAAATTTGTTTGCGTTAAATTTCCATAAAAATGAACCATATTATTCTGCTGTTGGAGCCTCAGGAGCCGTTATGGGAATAGTTTATTCTTCCATCTTACTTAATCCTTCAATGAATTTGTATTTATTCTTTATTCCTATTCCGATACCTGCTTATATTTTTGGAGTTGGTTATTTGTTATATTCTATGTTTGGTATGAAAAACAGTTGGGGGAATATTGGTCATAGTGCACATATTGGTGGGGCAATTGGTGGTTATGCACTTACACTATTGTTGTATCCTTCTGCTTTTATAGAGCATAAATGGATGGTAATCATACTTGCCGTTCCAATTGTATTGATGTTTGTCTTCAAAGATAAATTAGAAAGATAAATTAGAATTTTATTCACTTTATTGATGTCATATTACCAATACCTCTGCCAAAGCTATTTACCTATCAAATTACTTCGGCAGAAGCAAACTTTTTAAAAGTCGGCATACGTGTGGCTGTGCCTTTTGGGAAAAGTAAGATTTTAACAGGGTTGGTATACAAACAGCATCAAAAAGCTCCCACAGCTTATGATGCAAAAGAAATTCATCAAATTTTGGATGAAAAACCGATCATTACATTAAGCCAGTTAAGCCTTTGGGAATGGATGGCCAATTATTACATGTGCTCATTGGGTGAGATCATGAAAGCTTCGTTACCCAATCTATTCTTATTAGAAAGTGAAACGATTATTTATAAGGGAGAAACAGAAATTGATTCGAGTTCGGATGAAGAGGAGATGGTCTTAAGAACACTTGATCATCAACCCGAATTAAAGGTAAATGAAATTTCAAATTTAATAGAAGGAAAAAATGTGATGTCCTTGATTTCAAAAATGCTTGAAAAAGGACAAATCAGGATCAAGGAAGAAATTTTTGAACAATACAAACCTAAATTAGAGAAATACCTGAGAATCTCTAATGAATATAAAAACTCTAGTAAGCTGGAGGAATTGCTCAAAGATTTATCAAGGGCGAAAAAGCAAAGAGAAGCACTGTTATTTTATTTTCACAAATCCAAACTTGCAGATCATGTCAAAAAAAAGGAATACGAGAAAGAAGGGAATATTTCGCCTTCTGCCATCAAATCTTTAGTTGATAAAGGGATTTTTGAAATTTATTCTGAGCAGATAGAAAGAGTTCAACTTGAAAATTTTCAGGAAGATTTAAATTCTTTAAACCAAGCACAGCAAGTAGCTTTTGATGTGATAAAAGAAAACTTTGAAAAAGACAAAATAATCCTATTGCACGGAATCACTTCTAGTGGCAAGACAGAAGTATACAGTAAATTAATTGACGAGCAAATAAAACAAGGAAAGCAAGTTTTGTATTTACTGCCTGAAATTGCGTTAACTACCCAGATTATTAAAAGGTTACAAAAATATTTTGCAGAAAAAATGGTTGTTTTTCATTCAAAATATAGCAATCAGGAGCGTGTAGAGGCTTGGTACAAGATTTTAAATCATAACGAACAAGGTCAGGTTGTTTTGGGTGCTCGATCGGCTTTATTATTACCCCTAAATACTGTTGGATTAATTATCATTGACGAAGAGCATGAACATTCCTATAAACAAACAGATCCCGCACCACGTTATCATGCCCGTGATTCGGCTGTAGTTTTAGGAGGAATTCATAAATCAAATATACTTTTAGGCAGTGCAACGCCCTCTTTGGAAAGTTATCACAATACCAAATTGGGAAAATATGCTTTAGTCGAATTAAATTCTCGATTTGGTGACGTATTGTTGCCAGAAATTGAGTTGACTGATATTAAGGACAAGCATAAAAGAAAAAGAATGACTGGCCATTTTTCCGATCGATTAATAGAAGGTATTCAGGCGTCTTTAAACAAAAAGGAACAGGTAATTCTATTTCAAAACCGTAGGGGATTTGCACCGGTTGTAGAATGTGAAACTTGCGGCTACTCACCGCACTGTATACATTGTGATGTAACCTTGACCTATCATAAATCAACTGATGAATTGCGTTGTCATTATTGTGGGTATAGAGATGTTTTGCCTGTTGTATGCCATGCCTGCGGAAACGCCCATTTAAGTACAAAAGGTTTTGGAACTGAGCAAATCGAAATAGAGTTAAAGGAGTTATTTCCTAATGCCAAAATAGCCAGAATGGATTATGATACCACTCGAACAAAATATAGTTATCAAAATATTATTGAGGCATTCGAAAATAGGGATATCGATATACTAGTGGGAACTCAGATGCTGAGTAAAGGGTTGGATTTTAGACATGTTTCATTAGTTGGTATATTGAACGCCGATAATATGCTCAATTTCCCTGATTTTAGAGCACATGAACGTAGTTTTCAATTAATGATACAAGTGGCGGGTAGGGCCGGAAGATATGAAAATAAGGGCCTAGTAATCATTCAAACATACAATCCCTATCACCAAATTCTGCAACAGGTAAGTACCAATGATTATGAAGGAATGTACAGAGATCAGATATATGAAAGGCAACAGTTCAAATATCCGCCTATTGTACGGTTAGTGAGGATAACTTTAAAACATAAGAACCTCTTTTTGTTGGAGAAAGCTTCAGATTGGTTAGGAAAATCCTTAACCAATCAATTTGGAACTGCAATATTAGGTCCTGCAAGCCCGTCAATTTCAAAAATCAGAAATTTATATATTAAAAATATCTTGGTCAAAATAGAAAACAAGTCTGCTTTGAAAGAAAGCAAGGAACTCATACTAAAAATAAAATTGAGTTTTGAATCGATTGCCGAATTCCGGTCGGTTCGAGTCAACATAGATGTCGATCCATATTAATGCAGTTCTTCCCAATCTCTGCGTAAATCACCGGCTGATTTTCCTGACCCATCATGTTTCCAACCAGGCGGTTTGAAAAAATATTTAAATCGGTTACCCAAACTTGTATCACTTGTGAGTACATCTTTAAAAAGATCAATCCATTCATGGAAAGCAATCTTTATTGGATTATAGCTGTTAATATTTGTGGTAAGCCCGTATATAGGTTTTTCAACCTCCGGCTCAAAAGTTCCAAAAAATTTATCCCAAATGATCAATATTCCAGCATGATTTCTGTCCAGATATTGAGGATTGGTAGCATGATGAACACGATGATGAGAGGGTGTATTAAAAATAGCTTCAAACCAACTTGGTAATTTATTAATCGTTTCTGTATGAATCCAAAATTGGTAGAGTAGGCTAATTGACATTTGCGTTAAGATCATCAAAGGGTGAAATCCCAATAAAGCCATCCAAAGCCAAAAAATAAAAGAAGTAAAAGATCCCGTCCATGTTTGTCTGAGCGCAGTTGCCAGATTGTATTTTTGTGATGAGTGATGAACGACATGAGAAGCCCAAAAAAATCTGTTCTCATGGCTGATCCGATGCATCCAGTAATAGGAAAAATCATCTGCAAAAAAAACCAAAACCCAAGCCCACCAAGTAAAAGGAATTGTAAATAGCCTATAATTTTCATAAACATACATCAACGCTCCGAGAACTAAAAGTTTACTAATTAAACCGACAAAAACATTTCCTAAACCCATAGCTATAGATGAAGACGCATCTTTAATCTCATAAGTTTCTATATTTTTTTTTGCGGTAAGAACAATTTCAATAAGAATAAATAATATGAAAAAAGGGATGGCGTAATAGATTAAATTGGGTATTTCAGGAACCTGCATAGACTCTGATAAAAAAGTTTAATTTACCTTAATAAAACATAAGTTTGTGCAATATATGTATTTGTAAAATAATATTGTATATTTGCACCCCGAAAATAATAAATTATATTAATATGAATCATTACGAATCTGTTTTCATTTTGAATCCCGTTTTATCTGAATCTCAGGTAAAGGAAACAGTAAAAAAGTTTGAAGATTACTTAGTTTCTAAAGGAGCCGAGATGATTTGGAAAGAAGATTGGGGGCTAAAGAAGTTAGCCTATCCAATTCAAAAGAAAAAAACCGGCTTTTATCATTTGTTTGAGTTTAAAGCGCCGGGAGAGGTCATCTCAACCTATGAGTTGGAATTTAGAAGAGACGATAGCGTTATGCGTTATTTGACGGTTAAATTAGACAAGCATGCAGGTGCTTGGGCTGAGAAAAGAAGAGAAAGAGTTAAATCATCTAAAAAGTAATTCATGGCTACTATAGAACAACAAGCACAAGGAGGAAATAAAGGAGCTGTTAGATATTTAACCCCTTTAGAAATTGATACAAAAGTAAAGGTAAAATATTGTCGTTTTAAGAAAAACGGCATTAAATATATCGATTATAAGGATGCAGATTTCTTGCTTTATTTGGTAAATGAGCAGGGTAAAATCTTACCTAGAAGACTAACTGGTACTTCATTGAAATATCAACGTAAAGTAGCACAAGCAATAAAAAGAGCACGTCATTTGGCTTTGATGCCTTATGTTGGTGATTTGTTGAAATAATTTTAAAAGAAATTTTACTATGGAACTTATATTAAAACAAGACGTTGCTAATTTGGGCTTTGCTGATGATATTGTTAACGTAAAAAATGGTTACGGAAGAAATTTCTTAATTCCTCAGGGAAAAGCGATTTTAGCTACACCATCTGCCAAGAAAGTATTAGCAGAAACTTTAAAGCAAAGAGCTTATAAAGAAGCAAATATTGTAAAAGAAGCTGAAAAGGCTAGTGAAGCTTTAAAAGCTCTGGAACTAAAAATTAGTGCAAAAGCAGGGGAAGGTGATAAACTTTTTGGATCTGTAAGTAATGCAAATGTTGCTGAGGCTTTAGAAGCAGCCGGACAAAGCATTGATAAAAAATTCATTGTAGTTGCTGGAGGACTTGTAAAAAGAGCAGGTAAATACAATGCTAAGGTTAGATTACACAGAGATGTTATTGTTGACTTACCTTTTGAAGTAATTGGCGAAAAGTAACGCTGAAGAACTTTTAATAATCGTTAAGCCCGGCCTATAAAGCCGGGCTTTTTGTTAGATTTCAGCCAATTAAAAACACTTGAAAGAATGAAAATAGATTCTTGCTATTCATATTTCTGGTGTTATTTTTTAATTTTGAAATTTGCGCATAGGTGACCACTTCCTTAATGAGTCGAACCATTAGGCTTTACGAATTCAGATAAAAGAAGGACCATCAATTGGTCAGCTGGAGCAGGAAAGAACTTGAAAGTTGATTTGTATTTGTGTATTGCATAAAACATTTAAATGCAAAGGACGTTAATGCCATGGAAGGGGAGATGACAGGAGAAGTCTTAGAAGGAAATCTTGTTTTAGAAAATGTTAACAACGATGTACTTTTAACTTCTAAATATGGCGACGATCATAGAATAATAGGGGTCTTTAGTAAAAAAAGGAGGTATGGAAATGACGGATAGACAAGGACTCTTTCCTCTTTCCTTTCATATGCAGGAGGTAGTTTTTCTTATATACTACGGCGTTATCAATTGAGAGGATCTGGTTTAAATGATTTAATTTATATTCCGACAAGTCGAGATTTAGATAATATGAATTTTCTTGATCCTGGAATGGGAAACGCATTTGAATGGTTCATCGCCCTAATTATTTAAAGGAAAGAAAAGGAAGGATCGCAAATGCAATTTGATTTAAGGCATATGAACTATTATGTAAGACCTAGTCTTAAAAACCGTCGACCATTTGTTGGACGGTTTTTTTATAAATATATTTGAAAATGAAATATCAACAACTAACGAAAGAACAGCTCGAAGAATTTCACGAAGAGTTTGCCGTTTTTTTAGCTTCTCAACAAATTACAAAAGAAGAATGGGAGGAAATTAAAATGAATAAACCGGAAGTCGCTGAGGAGGAATTAAACCTTTTTAGTGACTTGGTTTGGCATAAGGTTCTGAATAATGTCTTCTATTTAGAACACTTTTCACAGAAATCATTGAATTTATTTAAGTGTTTAGATGATCAAATACAACGTATTGTTGTAGAGGTAGATAAAGTTAATTTTGATTTTTTGGATAGAGATGATTTTAATTGGTTTTTAGACCAATCAAAAGATCCGAGCATTTCTTATTTTAGAGGTCAAAAGGTTTATTCGAATGAACGAAACTTAGAGTTATTTGACCTTATCCAAAAAGGCAGTATTATTTCTAAAGGAGAACTTTTTAATGCGATAGAAAAATTGTTATAATAACAAATTTCTCAAATCTTCAACTGCTTCAGTTGCCTTTTTAGAGATGATATTTAAATTTTTTGCTCCAATTGAAATATTTGGTTTTGGATCGACAAAATATATCTGCGTTTCGTGATTTACAAACTGTGTCAAACTAGCTGCAGGATAGACTTGCATTGAAGTACCAATGACAATCAAAATATCAGCATTTAGGCAATGTCTATATGCGATTTCCATCATAGGGACTTCTTCACCAAACCATACAATATCGGGTCTCAACTGGCTACCTTCCTCACATTTATCCCCCAACAAAATGTCCCTTACCCATTCGTAATTAAGTTTGGGATTTGAAGTACTTCTCGCTTTGAGCAATTCTCCATGAAGGTGCAATACCTCAGTGGAACCCGCTCTTTCATGAAGATCATCTACGTTTTGGGTGATAATCACTACTTCATAATGCTCTTCCAGTTCTTTTAGAAAATAGTGTGCAGCATTTGGCTCAACTTGAAATAATTGTCTTCTTCTTTGGTTATAAAAATCTAATACTAAGTCTTTGTTCTCGTACCAACCCTCTATCGATGCTACTTCCAAAACATCATGACCTTCCCATAAACCATCTGCTTCACGAAAAGTTTTTAAACCGCTTTCTGCACTGATACCTGCTCCGGTTAATACAACCACTTTTTTCATTTTTTCCTTTTTTCAACAGATAAAATAGTAGCCACTGAATCGCATAACTGAACCTGTAAAATCACTTCTTTTAAATCATGATTTCCTTCTATGTGGTACTGACGACAAGGATTATTTTTGACATTGCTTTTAGAAAAATCAATATCGCCATTTAATAGAATTTCTTGAATCATGACCGTATCAATTAGTTTTAGTTCCAGATCATTTTTGATTTTATCAGAATAAACGAGTTTTTTCGAACGAATTATGCCTAGCATTCTATCATTCGGAAGCCAATTACAAGAAGCTTTTTTTCCTCCTAAAAAGAAAAAAACCAATACTAATCCAACGGCAAAGCCAAAGCCGTACAGCGTAAACCTGTACTTCATATTTTCTATCAAAACTAAAAAATTAGAAGGTTGATATCTGTAAAAGGTAAACTAAACCAGTCAGAAATACTTCGGTTCGTCAATACCCCATGGTATAAATACATTCCTTTTTGCAAACCTTTATCAAATCGCAGTGCTTGTTCAAAACCTCCGCTTTCCCCTATATCTAATAAATAGGGAGTAAAGATGTTACTAATTGATTCTGAGGCTGTTCGGGAATATCTAGATGGAATATTCGGAACACAATAATGAATGACTCCATACTTGGTTAAGGTCGGTTTACTATGGGTTGTAATTTCTGATGTTTCGAAAACGCCACCACTATCAATACTAACATCAATAATTACGGCACCATCTTTCATATTTCTAACCATATTTTCAGTTACAACAACAGGTGTTCTGGTTTTTCCACGTAAAGCACCAATTGCAACATCGCAGCGATTAAGAGAATCTGATAAAACCTGAGGTTGAATGGTAGATGTAGCAATCGGGTAACCTAGTTTGTGTTGTAAATTCCTCAATTTGGTAAGTGAATTATCGAAAACTTCGACACGAGCTCCCAAACCTTTTGCAGATCTAGCTGCAAATTCACCCACAGTTCCCGCACCAATAATTACGACATTGCTAGGAGGAACACCGGATATATTGCCCAGTAGTAACCCATTACCCTCATTTAGATTATTCATCAATTCTGAAGCAATAAGGATTGATGCGGTACCCGCAATTTCGCTCAACGATTTTACAATAGGATAAAAACCATGATTATCTTGAATATACTCAAAGGCAAAGGCTGTAACTCTTTTTAAGGCCAACGCCTCATAATATTCCTTCTTCTGTGTTTTAATTTGCATTGCAGAGAATAATATGCTCTGAGGATTGATCATTTTAATTTCTTCAAATGATGGAGGTTCAATCTTTAAGATGATATTGCAAGCAAATACATCGTTCGCATTATAGGAGATTTTTGCACCCGCTTCGGCATATTGATCATCGGTAAAATTTGTACCGGCACCGGCACCCGATTCAATCATTATTCTATGACCGTTGGCTGTTAAAGAAGCAACTGCGGTAGGAGTTAAACAAATCCTTTTTTCGTCGTAATGCGTTTCTTTGGGTAAACCAATATAGAGTTGATTTTTATTTTTCCTTACCTCCAACATTTCCGGTTGGGGCATTAATTCTTCTTTACTAAAAGGGGAAAGTTGAGAGGCCATTTATTTCATTTCTAGTGAACGCGTACCATCATCGTTGATCCATATTTTAACAAGGTGCGCATCTAAAGGTAATAAATTTTCTACTTTTTCCGGCCATTCTACAAAACACCAGTTTCCGCTATCTAAATATTCCTCTGCACCAAATTGGTAGGCTTCACTTTCTTCGTTTATTCTGTAAAAATCGAAGTGATAAATACGTTCACCAGAACTGGTAAGGTATTCGTTAACAATAGAGAAAGTAGGAGAGGAGGTGACATCTTCCACATTTAATTTTTTGGCTATTTCTTTTATAAGTGTAGTTTTACCGGCGCCAATTTCGCCGAAAAAAAGCAGAACTTTATTCTTTGAATGGTTTATGATTTCTTCGGCTACTTCGCCAATCTCAGCCAGCTGATAAGTCCTTTTCATTATTAAAAAATCTATTCCATATTGTGATAAACATTTTGAACATCATCGTCATCCTCAAGTCTTTCTAATAGCTTATCTACTTCTTCTTGCTCTTCTTCGCTTAATTTTTTATTAGTTTGGGGAATTCTTTCAAATCCCGAAGACAAGATTTCAATTTGATTGTCTTCTAAATACTTTTGAATAGAACCATACATCTCAAAAGGTGCATAAATCAAAATACCATCTTCATCCTCAAACATTTCCTCTACCTCAAAATCGATCAATTCCAATTCAAATTCTTCCAGATCCATATTGATATCTTCCTTTTTAACACGAAAATTACAAATGTGATCAAACATAAATACCACAGAACCTGAAGTTCCCAGGGCGCCATTAAATTTGTTAAATGCTGCGCGAACATTTGCAACCGTTCTATTGTTATTGTCAGTAGCAGTTTCCACTAAAACTGCTATCCCATGTGCGGCATAACCTTCAAAAAGCACTTCTTTATAATGTGCAGAATCTTTTTCTGAGGCCTTTTTAATAGCTCTTTCAACATTCTCTTTTGGCATATTAGCCGCCTTGGCATTTTGGATTACTGCCCTAAGTCTTGCATTTGTATCAGGATTTGGACCACCCTCTTTAACTGACATGGCAATGTCTTTGCCTATTCTGGTAAACGTTTTGGCCATTGCTGACCAACGTTTCATTTTTCGTGCTTTTCTAAATTCGAATGCTCTTCCCATTGCTTGAATAAGTATTTAAACTTGTATAACTCCTAAATTAAATTTTTTGTCTATTGGTTTGTGATTGGCCGCTTCGATGCCCAACGATATCCATTTCCTCGTATCTATTGGGTCTATGATCCCATCGGTCCATAACCTTGCCGCGGCATAATAAGGAGATGTTTGTTTATTATAACGGTTGGTAATGGAATCTAATATTTCTTTTTCCTTTTCTTCTGAAATTTCTTCTCCTTTAGCCTTTAAAGTTGAAGTTTCAATTTGAAGTAAAACTTTAGCCGCCTGAGATCCACCCATAACCGCTAATTCCGCCGTTGGCCAAGCAACTATCAAACGAGGGTCATAAGCTTTTCCGCACATGGCATAATTCCCGGCGCCATAAGAATTACCAACAATTACAGTAAATTTTGGCACCACCGAATTACTAACGGCATTAACCATTTTGGCACCATCTTTAATGATACCCCCTTGTTCAGATTTACTTCCTACCATAAATCCGGTAACGTCTTGTAAAAAGACCAAAGGAATATTCTTCTGGTTACAATTTGCAATAAATCGGGTTGCTTTATCGGCAGAATCAGAATAAATTACTCCCCCAAATTGCATTTCTTTTTTACCATTTTTTACCATTTTTCTTTGGTTTGCAACTATACCAACAGCCCAACCGTCTATCCTGGCATATGCACATATAATTGTTCTGCCATACTCTGCTTTATACTCTTCTAATGAATCTTTATCTACTATTGTTTGGATAATTTCCATCATATCGTATTGGTCTGTTCTAGCTTCGGGGATAAGTTTATATAGATCTTCTAGTTTATGAACCGTTTCTTTTGGTTCAATCCGATTAAATCCTGCTTTTGGTTTATCCCCAATCTTACCAACAATTTTTCTGATTTTATCGAGGGCATCTTTATCATCTTTAGCCTTGTAATCACATACACCAGAAATTTCTGTATGGGTTGTTGCACCTCCAAGAGTTTCATTATCAACAACTTCTCCTATTGCCGCTTTTACTAGATAACTACCCGCTAAGAAAATACTTCCTGTTTTATCTACAATTATTGATTCATCACTCATAATAGGCAAATAGGCTCCACCGGCAACACAACTTCCCATGACAGCAGCTATTTGCGTAATACCTTCGCTACTCATAATAGCATTATTCCTAAAAATTCTACCAAAATTCTCCTTATCTGGAAAGATTTCATCTTGCATGGGTAAAAATACACCGGCGCTATCAACCAAATAAATGATGGGCAAATGATTTTCTAAGGCAATTTCTTGTGCTCGCAAATTCTTTTTTCCTGTAATAGGAAACCAAGCTCCGGCTTTTACAGTTGGATCGTTGGCAACAATAACGCACAGTTTTCCGGAAATGTAGCCAATTTTTACGATCACGCCTCCACTGGGACAGCCACCATGTTCAGTATACATATCATCACCCGCAAAAGCACCTATTTCAATACTTATAGAATTATTGTCCAACAGATAGTCTATACGCTCACGCGCAGGCATTTTGCCTTTCTCTCTTAGTTGAGCCTGCTTTTTTAATCCGCCACCGTGAGACACTTCCTCCAATTTTTGCTGCAATACTGCAACTTTTTCGAGATTCGATGTTTGATTTTTCTTTTCTTTTGGGTTCATTTTTGAGTGCTGTATTGGGTCGTAAAAGTACAAAATCATTTCAAAAATGCATATAAATAATACACGGTAATATATTACATGGTAAATAAAATTATATTTTATATCTTTGTCGTGTTATTCTAAAAAATATAATCAAATGAAAAACATTTTAACCTTCGGAGGGAGTAATAGTAAGAATTCGATTAGTAGAAGTTTGGCTATTT
>CAZWAN010000017.1:0-40748 GCA_964631875.1 uncultured Flavobacteriaceae bacterium | reverse complement strand
ATATATAACAAAATATAAAAATAGGTAAAGGTCCTTTAATTTTGTAAATTTATACTTTAAACCTTTATCATATGTATTCAGTTCTTCCTTTTTCTATTGTTATTATTGTTCTCCTCATATTTTTAGCTGCTTTTATAGTCAAACAGCAAACTGCAGTTATTATAGAACGTTTTGGAAAATTTCAAAGCGTTAGAACTGCCGGATTACAGTTCAAGATTCCATTGATTGACAGGATTGCAGCAAAAGTTAGTTTAAAGATCCAACAACTCGATGTAATTATTGAAACCAAAACAAAAGATGATGTTTTTGTTCATTTAAAGATTTCTGTTCAATATCAGATTTTGAAAAATAAAGTCTATGAAGCTTTTTATGAATTACAAAATCCAAAAGAACAGATTACGGCCTATGTGTTTGATCTTGTTCGTGCTGAGGTTCCAAAAATGATTTTAGATGATGTTTTTGAAAAAAAGGACGATATAGCGCTTGCTATTAAACGAGAATTAAATGATGCCATGCTAGCCTATGGTTATGATATAATAAAAGCACTGGTCACAGATATTGATCCTGACGGATCTGTAAAAGAGGCGATGAACAGGATTAATGCTGCGGAAAGAGAAAAAATTGCAGCTCAACATGAAGGAGATGCCCAAAGAATTTTAATTGTTGAACGAGCTAAGGCAGAAGCAGAAAGTAAAAGATTACAAGGTAAAGGTATTGCCGATCAAAGAAGAGAGATTGCAAGGGGTTTAGAAGAAAGTGTAGATACTTTGAACAAGGCCGGAATAAACCCTCAGGAAGCCTCTGCGCTCATCGTAATTACCCAACATTACGACACTTTACAGGCAATTGGAACAGAAAATAATAGTAATTTAATCTTATTGCCTAACAATCCTAATGTAGCAAGTACAATGCTTAATGATATGACAGCATCACTTTTAGCTGCGAACAAAATAGCGGATATAGAAAAAAATAGTACAAACAAAAAAACCTAAAATTAAATATTTTAGGTTTTTATCTTGTTCATCATTCTGCTTTTTTACTCTTTTCTTTTTCGTCATCGGCATTTGTGGCATCTTTAAATTCTTTGATACCCGTTCCGAGACCCTTCATTAACTCGGGTAATTTTTTACCTCCAAAAAGCAACAGAATGGCCAGACCAATAATTATCCATTGCCAAGGACCAACAAATCCTAAAAAAATTAACTGTAACATGTTTGTAACATTTTGTAGCAAAGTTAGTAATTAATTGCAAATAAAAACTTAAAATCGAACGTAACCGCCAAGCGATTCTGTTTTTTTAACTTCTTTAGGATCTCCTTTAACCGTAATTGTTGCACCAATCTTTGCATTGGCATCAATCATTTTTGTAGCATTCACAATACAATTTGAACCTGTGGATGCAGATACATTAGAATATTCTGTCACCAAATTATCTCCGTAATAATTTCCACCGGAATTTACAATTACGTTTTGATTGGTGGAGGAACCTTTCAGTTTTACAATACCACCTGTAATTGATTTTACATCGAGATATTCAGTTTTAATGTCAACTTCAATAATACCTCCTTCTTGTGATTTTACCGTTAGTTTATTCTGCTCAAAAACTTTATCCGAGGTAATTTTAGATCCTTCATTTGCATCTAAAATATCCAAATTCTTATAATAAACAGTCACATTTGCCTGCTCTGCAGAAAAAGTCTCAATAATAGACATGGTAATTTTTAATACCCCATTAATATTTTTAACAATTACATCACTGGCCTTTTCTCCAATAATTACAATTTTCTGTTCATCACTTTTAACCAGTTTTACCGTTAATCCCCGATAGGATTTTATCTCATTAAAATCACCTAAATTACTTGTAATTTCATTCTGAGCCATCAAAGTTTGGCAAAATAAAAAGAAAACTAATATTCGTTTAAACATTTTTTTTTAATTACTCATTTAAATAAAAGTCCAATTGTTTTTTCTCAAGGTCTGCATTTTTTACGCTAACCTGAACGAGGTCTCCCAACTGGTACATCTTTTTTGTGCTTTGGCCAACCAAAGCATATTGTTTTTCATCAAATATATAAAAATCACTTTGTATATCCTTAATTCTAACTAAACCTTCACACTTATTCTCAATAATTTCAATATACAAACCCCACTCGGTAACACCTGAAATAACCCCTTCAAATTCCTGGTTATTGTGATCTAACATATATTTTACCTGCATATATTTTATCGAATCTCTTTCAGCTTTTGTAGCCATAAGTTCTCTATCGGAAGAATGCTGGCAATGAACTTCATATATTTCCTGATCAGGCGATTTTCCTCCATCTAAATAATGTTGCAGTAATCTATGTACCATAACATCTGGATAACGTCTAATTGGAGACGTAAAATGCGTATAATAATCAAAAGCCAATCCGTAATGCCCAATATTTTCAGTGGTATATTCCGCCTTACTCATGGATCTGATAGTTAAGGTTTCTATCATATTAGATTCACTTTTACCGTGAACATCTGATAATAATTTATTTAAAGACTGCGTGATACCTTTTTTATTTCGCATGTCTATGCTATAACCAAATTTGTGTATTATTCCATTTAACGCAAACAACTTATCTATATTTGGCTCGTCGTGAACCCTGTAAACAAAGGTTTTCTTTGTAGGAGAGCCCCCTTTTTGACCAATAAACTCAGCTACCCTTTTGTTGGCCAACAGCATAAATTCTTCTATCAATTTATTGGCATCTTTTGATTCTTTTATATAAACACCCACAGGGTCAAAATTTTCATCCAAATCAAATTTAACCTCTGTTTTGTCAAAAGAAATAGCTCCGTGCTTCATTCTTTGACTTCGCAAAATCTTAGCCAGCTTATCTAATTCTAAAACTGCATTGATCAAATCCTCATTATTCAGCTGACTTACATTTTCAATTATTTCTTGAGCTTCTTCATAGGTAAATCTATGATCAGATAAAATAATTGTTCTTCCAAACCATTGATTGATAATATGCGCCTTTGCATCCATTTCAAAAACAGCAGAAAAGGTTAATTTTTCTTCATTTGGTCGCAGTGAACATACATTATTGGATAAAATTTCAGGAAGCATTGGAACAACCCTGTCTACCAAATAAACTGAGGTTCCCCTTTGATAAGCTTCTTCATCTAAAAGTGTTTTTTCTTTGACATAATAGGAAACATCTGCAATATGAATACCTATTCTAAAATTTCCATTTTTTAATACTTCAAATGATAAAGCATCATCAAAATCCTTAGCATCTTTAGGATCAATGGTAAAGGTGAGTATTTCTCTAAAATCCTGCCTTTTCTTTATTTCTTCTTCTGTTATTTCAATGGGTATTTTTGTAGCAAATTTTTCTACTTCATCAGGAAATTTATAAGGTAATCCGTATTCTAATAAAATAGAGTGCATTTCTGTATCATGGTCACCCGGTTTCCCTAATACCTGGACAATTTTTCCAAAAGGATTCTTAGATTTTTCCGGCCAATCAATAATACTTGCTAAAACTTTATCCCCATTTTCAACATCAACTACGTTTTCTTTTGCAATAAAAATATCACAATACATTTTTGCATCATCCGGAACCACAAAGGCAAAATTTTCATGCAATTCTATGACTCCAACAAATTCTGTTTTAGCTCTTTTAATAATTTCTATCACATCACCTTCCTGCTTTCTATTCTTCTTCCGACTGTATACATAAACCCTAACAAGGTCATTGTTTAAGGCCTTGTTTATATTTCTGGCAGGAATATATATATCATGCTCTAGTTCTTCGCATATGACGTAACCATTGCCATTGGCTGTGATTTCAATTCTACCTGTGAAATAATCACTTTCCGGTACCACCCTATATTTACCTCTTTCTATTTCTTCAATCTTATCCATTGCCTTTAGTTCTACAATTGCTTGTATCACCTCATTCCTACTCTTCGTATCATTAAGGTCAAGTTTAGATGCTATTTGCTTGTAATTTAAAGATTTAGAAGGATTATTAACAAAGACCTGTAAAACTGTTTTTGATAAATTTTTATTTCCCTTTTTGCCTATTTTCCTTTTTTTACTCATTAAACAATGTTATTATTCAGTAAATGTACGATAAAATGTATTCTTAAATTTTAAGGGGAAGTAAACTATTTGACATTATAAAAACATAAAATTTAACTTTTTTGTAACATTTTAAAGTTTCTTTCGTCTCTGTAGATATAGCTAATGAAACCCCAATGAAACTTTTCCTCAAAATAATACTCATCGGCCTGTTCCTTTTTTCAATTGGGATCATTGCAACTAAAATGAGCATAGATTACTCTTTCAGAAAAATAGATTGTAAATCTGCCTCGAAGGATTCCGTTTCTACTATTATTCTTCAGCAAACTAAACAAGTTTGAATTGCGATCTTATCAACAATATTTATTATTATCATTTTTTTTAAAAATTTAATTTTCAAACAAAGTATATTTATGATAGTTTGTTGATTTGTATATTAAGTTTATTGTTTTTTATTAGGAAAGTTGATTTATCAAAACTAATTAACAGGTTTCAATTTTCTAAACGTTTGATTTATTGTCATATTGAGTAAGTTATTGACAGGTTGTTTATAACCAAAAACCATTATTTTACTCATAAAAAACCATGAAATAATTTTTAATAAGCTTTTTCATTTTTGTTAATAACTGATCCATAATTTGAGAAAAGTTTTTATTGGTTTGTGATAAATAAAATTGACTTGAAAATTTTTACGAGAAAACAAAATAATGTTTTCATATAGAACTTAAATTATATTAACAATTTAGTAACATACTAACTACTTGATTAGCAATCTATTTTTGATAGCTATCAACATCTGAATATTTTTGTGTTTATAAAACCTAAAAATGTAATTTTGTAAAAATTTAAGTCATGAAGATAGCTATTGGTAACGACCACGCCGGAACAAAATATAAATTCAGAATAGTTAAGGAATTAGAGAAAAAAGGAATTGAGGTTATCAATTTTGGTACCGACACGGAAGACAGCATGGACTATGCCGATACGATTCATCCTGTTGCTGATGCTGTAGAGTTGGGAAAGGCCGACTTCGGAATTATCATATGTGGAAGTGGAAATGGCGCTGCAATAACCGCAAATCATCATGCAAAAATAAGAGCAGCCTTAGTTTGGAATGAAGAAATAACGGAACTCGCCAGACAACATAATGACGCAAATATTTTGAGTATACCTGCTAGATTTGTAACAGAAGAACAAGCCTTAAAATTTGTTGATATTTTTTTAAATACTGAGTTTGAGGGAGGTAGACATCTTAAAAGAATTCAAAAAATACCTCTATCGCAATAGTTTGAGGTATGGGACATACGCATCATCATTCACATGAACTTTCAGGAAAGAAGTTATTTATTTCTATTGTTCTGAATGTAACTATTACTCTGGCTCAATTTATTGGAGGAATAATCTCAGGAAGTTTAGCCTTAATTTCTGATGCGGTTCATAATTTTTCTGATGTTATATCTTTAATTATCAGTTACGTAGCAAACATTCTAAGCAATAAAAAAAAGCAAAATACTTATCAAACTTTTGGCTACAAGAGAGCTGAAATTATAGCCGCATTTATCAATTCTTCTTCTCTTATTATTATTGCGGTTTTTTTAGGTATTGAGGCGGTAAAAAGGTTACAAAACCCCCCAGAATTAGAAAGTAATTTAGTTATTTGGTTGGCTTTTATTGCCATAATTGCGAATGGTATAAGTGTGTTATTACTTAAAAATGATGCGCACCACAATTTAAATATGAAGGCCGCTTATCTTCATTTACTCAGTGATATGCTTACTTCAGTTGTTGTTTTAATTGGAGGTATTTTAATGAAATATTACCAAATTTATTGGTTAGATGGTATTCTAACCATTATTATTTCGGTTTATTTATTATTTATGAGTTGGCATATATTTAAAGATTCACTTCAAATTCTAATGCTATTTGCTCCGAAAAACATTAGAATTGAAGAAATTCAGGAAGAATTAATTAAAATTGATAAAATAAGAAATATCCATCATGTGCATATATGGCAATTAAACGATAATGATCTGCATTTTGAAGCACATATAGAATTTAAAGATGATATATTACTTTCTGAATTTGATTTGATTTGTAAAGAAGTAGAAGAAATATTGGCAGATAAGTTTCATATTCATCATTCTTTTTTGCAACCTGAATATGACAGAGATGATAAAAAAGATTTTATTATTCAAGATTAGTTATGGAATGGATATTAAAAAAATTTGATGAATTAACCGTGAATGAATTTCACGAAATTTTAAAATTACGTATCAATATTTTTGTGGTAGAACAAAACTGTCCGTATCCGGAATTAGATGATAAAGATCAACTCGCTTTACATTTCTTCGCCGTAGCCGAAAAGAATCCTTTAAAAATAGTTGCCTATACCCGATTATTTGCACCCGGTGATTATTATACTTATGCAGCAATTGGAAGGGTAGTGGTAGATAAACATTTTCGTGGAAAAAATTTAGGTAAGGAATTAATAGATAGATCTATCAAAAATATTTTAACTGAGTTTAAAGCAAAAAAAATTAAAATTGGTGCGCAGACATATCTCAAGAAATTTTATGAATATCATGGTTTTCAACAAATAGGAGAGGGGTATATCGAAGATGGAATTCCACACATTTACATGATCAGAGAAAATTAGGGTATATAAATTTCATATACGTCACTTGAGTTATTTAGTTCATAAGTAAAAGGGTTGTGTTTTTATTTCGTCGAACTTTGTAAAAGAGCAACAATTCTCATTTATTCTTTTGGCATCAACATAAACAGTCAATTGTGCGTTTTTTGAAAGCTCCATGATCAGCTCTACGATTTCAGTTTTGAAGCCGATAGAATTGATTGATATTATCTTGAGTCCATTTTCTGCTATAAAATTAAAATCTCTTGTTACACCTGACATAGATTCACAAACTTTCAAATTATTTTGGGATAATCGATTTAGGCTATATAAATTCTCACAGGAGTTTTTATCGAGAATTTCGAATGGCAATGGGTTTGGAGGTGTCAAACAAAGTATTTCCTCACTATCATTTGTATTGCATTTGAGCGTGATTACTGAAATAATAAGAAAGATTAACTATTTCACCATTACTTTAAAAGTAAGTTACTCAAAAATAACTATTCAGAGCTAATTAAAAACCGGTCTACATCATAAGTAGTGGTTTTAGAAGGATCTGATCCCAGATATTTAAACCCTATAACAAAAGGTTTTTCTGCGCACAAAAGTGAAATTTGACCTGATGAAACAAAATTAATATTCGTTCCTCCTCTCGGACCTTCTGATAATTTTACATCTAATTGTTCCCAGGAGGCGGATTTAATCATTCCTTCAAAATTAGTTGAGATCCAAACGGTCAACAGTTTTCCGTTGTCAAAATTGGCACGTGTTTGAAACGACAATTGACAGTTTACTTTATTAGTTGCATCTATTTTTGGACTAACCAACCAGGCTTCAAGGGAATTTTCTCCGGAATCATAGGCAGAAATGCGCATAAAAGCATTTCCTTCACTTACTTTGCGTTCAAACTTTTCGTTTCCTAAATGGATATTTTCATTCAACCAACCTTTTTCTGTTAGCTCCTTAGCATTTTTAATGTCTTCAAAATTTTCAAAGAAAATCACATTTTCATTGTTTTCACTTTGCTCGGGACAATTATAAAAATTGGGATCACACCTATTTTCACCACCTAAATCAATTTGGGATAGATTATTAACAACAAGAACATATTTTTCTCCGTAATAATCCTTTCTCAGGATTCCTGAAATATTTCCAAATCCATTAGGAATAATATGAGCTCTAAAATTAGCGTAGCTACTTGTGCTTACGAAAGTAGAAAGTTCATTGTCGCATTGCACGATTTCTCTTTCACCGGAATATTGATCAAAAATTTCACCGGCATAACTTTTACCCAATTCATCTCGTCGAAATTGGACATTATTTAATTGAACCAAAGTATTTATTTTTAATTGATCAAATTCATTGATACCAATTTTATTTGGTTGAATTTGTTCAATTTGCAATGAACGAATCACATGTTTATGAATGAAGCTTTCCGGAATACTTACCACTTGGTTCAGGTTTAAATAACCTAAGAAAAAGTTTCCATTGTTTTGGCTTATGGTCAATCCGGCTAGTTTTATAAATACCTTTCTTCCGGGGTTATAAAGAGTAAACAAATCGCTTTTGTCTATAAGTATTTCTATTCCACATGTTGGATTTTCAATTTTATCTTGAACAATTAAACTTTTGTAAAAGTTTCCCGTTTCATCACTTGAAATAACATACCCTTCAAATACAGCATTGTCCTCTACCGGAAATTGATAATATGTATCACCCGATTGTAAAAGAATATTTTTGATCACATCAATTTTTGTATTTGACACAATTGATGTCTCGCTATCCTCCGGCACGGGTATTGAAAACTCCTCGGGTTCGCAGGAATTCATCAATAAGAAAACAATAAAAAAAATAAGGTTTTTCATAAGTTTTGTATTTAGATTCTCCAGTAAACAGAGACAAAATAATTTTGACCATATCCATACCAATATTTGGGTGAGAACATAGGCTTTTCTCTTGACTGATCTTGTAAAAGAGTTTCATAATTGGCATTTCTGGATTGTTCAAAACCACCGGTTTGATAGATCGAATTTGAAATATTGGAGGCAATTAAAAAGGTGCCGATGGTATATTTTTTAATTCGCCAAGATTTGCCAAGGGTTAAATTGATTGTGTAATATGGATCAATCTTTTTTTGTCTAAGTAGGGATTTTGCCGTTTCTAAGTCGAAATTTTGAACTGAAAGACCGTCAATGTCGGTCAAAAAGTTTGTGGTTCTTAACAAAGGTGCAATCGACACATAGTTTTCATCAAAATAATTTGCAGCAACATTCAACCACCAGAAATTGGAACTGTTATAACTAAAACCCAAAGAATATACTTGTTGAGGTCCGTTTGATAATCTATAGTTTTTCAGGTATGATCTACCGAAATCGACTGGGTCTTTAAAATCATCTGAAGTAAGTGAAATATTGGCAGGTTTAGCATAAATGGCTTTACCTATTGCGGCAACCGCATTCAATTCTAAGCCAGGCCAAAGGGTATAGCTCACAGCAGTTTCCAAACCAAAATTTTGAATTGAAATGTTTGTCATAATTTCCTGAACAAAGGCATTTCTTTGTTCTTCTTCTATAATGGTCAATCCGTCGGCATAGTAAAACTTGATGGTGCTTTCGTTCTCCTGACCCATAAAATAGCCACAAATTTTTGCATTGAGTTTTGGCAATCTCAAAAGATAATTTAAGTCGGCACTATAATAAAATGGATTTTCAATATTTGGTACAATTTGGTTGTTTTCCCTAATGTTGGTAAAGGAGTTTTGTAGTAAAGGGGAATCATTTAAAAACAGGATGTTGGATGAGAACAAATGTCTTCCAGTCAATTTATAGGTTAAGCCGGCTTTTAGGCCATATCCAAAAAAATGTAACTTATCACTTTTGCCAAAAGAATCATTACCGGGATATCTGCCATTTTCAAATAAGCCTTGTCTAAAAAAACGCTGCTGTTTCAGATTTAAACCTGTATAGATTTCCAGTTTGTCTTTTTTGTATTCTATTTGGCCAAATCCTTCAGCAATTGTGCTGTAAAGTTTAAAATGATATTTAAAAGTCTCTCCGTTTTGTACAATTCTATTTGGGTGCCGGAGATCATTTTGTGCTTCATCAAGGTTATCAGAGTAGCTGTATACATCCAGGAAGCCATTTCCGCCTAATAAATCGAGTATATTTGCATAGTTGTCTGAAATCAAATGGTTCAATTTCAATGAGGCATGTATGTACCAGTATTTTTTTGGTTGAAAACTAAGGTTGGTATTCAATTGAAAAAACTGATCATCGGTTCTATCTTCATAAAGAGCATAAATGGATTGTGGTTGATCAGAATTAATATTCGCCTCGTACATTTCGTTCCAATTGATTTGACCGTTTTTGATAAAATTTTGTTCTGCCAAAAATGCTTTTGTATAATCCGGATTCTCCGGAAACCTCAAAAAATAACTGGGTAATTTTTGGTAATAAGTTGGGTCCGGATTTGTTCCGCCCCCTGTTAAGAATGGTTCTCCGTTTGCATCAAGTTCTATGGAATTTCCATTATAATCAAGTCTGCTATGCCCATTTTTACCGAACTGATAGCTCAAAGAAGAATTTAACTGAATTTTTTCATTGATTTGCCAATCGTGATTGAGCATTAAAGTTGGCTCTGCGGTTGACTGCATACGCGCGTTTCTAATTTTATTATTTTGAGAACCCCAATAAGCATTGTACTGATCATTTTTCAATTCAAAAATTTCTGCTGTTACAGGTGCCACCTTTCCTCGGTTGGTATTAACCATGAACCCGGTAAAATAGAGGCTATGGTCATCTGACAAAAGCTTTTCAACGGATAAAAAAAATGATTGTGAAGAATACGGAGCCCCTTCTTTATAACCATTTTTACCTTCTCGAAGACCAACAGCCCCCATGATGATCCAATCGTTTTTGAGCCATCCTGAGTGATAGGTGAATAAAGCCCGGTGATTGTAAGTTCTGTTGGCAAGGGCATAGGATGCTTTTACTCCTTTGCGGTAATCTGAAGGTTTTGAACTGATAAAAATTGTACCTCCGTTGGACGCAAATGAAAACGGATTTGGAGAAGAATTGGCGTAAAAAACTTGATGGCGAGTCACATCATTCAATCCTCCCCATTGATTCCAATTGGCTCTCCCGCTCCATATTTTGTTCATTTCATTCCCATTAAATAAAATGGTTGTTTGGTCGCCACTCAGATTTCTGGGCCTAAAAAATGCTGAGCTGAATTGGAAGGCAACGGTTTTGGAAAAAAGATCCTGACCGCTGTTTAACAAACCCGCTATTTGAGAATTATTTTCATCCTCTATCATCAGTTCATCAATATCCATCAATTCTAACAGCTCGTCTTTCTTTTGAAGAATAACTATTCCCAGATCTAAACTGTCTTGTTTGTTTTCAAGTAAAAACTCAAACTTTTTCAGATCGAATTCTAGTGATTCAAAATAAATCGAATAAGATTGACCTGATCTTAAGGAGAAGGAAAAATGACCGTCGACATTTGACTCGGTTAGTTTATTTTGATTGAAATAGATTTCAATACCGCGAAGGGTTTCATTGCTATCATTCCGTACTTGGCCAGAAATAATCGTGTTTTGGGCCGATACTTGGGAAGAAAAATAAACGAATAATAACAAATTAAATGCTTTCATTCAGAAAAGGAATTGGTTAGTTGACAATTTTTAATGTAGAAAGAAGCAGATAGGTCAACATCAATTTTAATTTTTTTTACATGTTGACCTTTTCGCCATTATTTCATTAAAAAAGAAACCTTATGATTGTATGAGAAAAGTTCTTTTTTTATTTTTTCTTATGTCGCCTAGTTTGGGATTTTCTCAGCTCGGGAATTACAATACTTATACCTTGGCCTTTTATAATGTCGAGAACTTATATGATACAATAGATGATGTCAATACCTATGATGAAGATTTTACTCCACTGGGAAAACAAAAATTTAATGGAAAGGATTACTTGAGTAAACTGAAAAACCTCGCACAAGTCATTTCGGAAATTGGAAGATCAAATCCTCCGGTCATTATAGGTTTGGCAGAAATTGAAAATGCAACAGTGCTTAAGGACCTTGTCGATACACCAAGACTATCTCCTTTTCAATATGATTTCATTCAATTTGATTCACCAGACCTTCGCGGTATTGATGTGGCTTTGCTCTATCAGAAAGAAATATTTAAACCAACTTTTCAGGAAGCCATTGAGGTTAAAATTTGGGATGAATCAGGGATACGTATTTTTACCCGCGACATTCTGTATGTTTCAGGAATTTTGGATGATGAAGAAATTCACATTTTTGTTAATCACTGGCCATCCAGAAGGGGAGGAGAAGAAGTCAGTGAAACTAAACGCATCAGAGCAGCTTATGTTTTAAAGGGTAAAATAAAGGAAATTCAAACAGAGAATCCCGGGGCTAAAATTGTATTGATGGGTGATTTTAATGATAACCCAACCGATAAGGGTATCAAAGAGGTGCTCAACTCAAAAAGCAGGATGGAGGAAGTTGGCATGGAGGATTTTTTTAATCCTTTTGAAAAGTTGTACAAAAAGGGATACAACACATTGGCGCATTGGGACCGGCTGCACTTGTTCGATCAATTGTTGGTCAGTAATTCTTTTTTACCGATAAAGAAAAATGCGGATAAAGTATTTTTTCTCAAAGCAGAAATTTATAACCCGGCCTATTTGTCAAATCTATCGGGAAAGTACAGAGGATATCCTAAAAGAAGTTTTGTAAACAATGGTTTTTCGAATGGTTTTAGTGACCATTACCCCGTCTACATCAGTCTTGTCAAGAAAAAAAAACAATAAATCAGCGGTGTAAATCAGGCTCTTTATCTAAAACAACTTCTTGTGTTGAAATAACCTTGTTGTCTTTATAGATTACTTTAGTCTTTTTTCCATCCAGGTCCCAATAATACCAGACGCCAACTTTTATACCATTATCGTAAGTAGCCACACATTTTCTATCTCCGTTTTCAAAAAAACTCTCCCAGGAAGCATGAAGTTTATTGTCTTTATTCAAAAAACCTTTTTGCATGATATTTCCGTTGTTATAAAAAATGGTTATTTCAAAGAGCTCTCCAACCGGTACGATTTTTTGATTTTTTTCTTGAGAAAAAGCAGTCAGAGAAATAAAACACAACAAAACTGAAAAAAACAAACTTTTCATGATGAAACTTTTTGTTTACTACACTCAAAGTTACATTATTATTTAAAGTGGTAAAATGACATAAATCAGCCGCATGAATTTTTCGGGTATATTGAATTTAAGACAAAGAATTGAAAAACATTTAAATTTTACTTTGATAGGTATATAAATCATAATAGCGCCCCTGTTTCTTAATAAGTTCATCATGATTCCCTCTTTCGGCAATATTTCCGTTTTCAATGACCAGAATTTGATCCGCTTGTTTAATGGTACTCAAGCGGTGAGCAATGACCAAAGTAGTTCTGTTTTGCATAAGAGCCTGTAAACTTTTTTGAATAAACAACTCACTTTCAGTATCCAAATTGGAAGTAGCTTCATCGAGTATAATGATCTTTGGATCCGCCAAAATAGCCCTGGCAATCGAAATTCTCTGCCTTTGTCCGCCGGAAAGTTTTACCCCTCTCTCACCTATGACCGTATCTAAACCATCGTCAAAGCGTTCTGTAAATTCGTTAACATAGGCCCCTCGAACAGCATTTTGCAGTTGTTCTTCTGTGGCTTCAGGTCGAGGAAATAAAATATTCTCACGAATAGTGCCTTCAAACAAAAAATCGTCTTGGAGAACTACACCTAATTGACTTCTATAGCTCGATAAATCTACTTTAGTTAGGTCAATACCGTCGATGGTGATTAATCCGCTATTCGGATTTAAATAAGTAGCTGCCAAACCAGCAATGGTCGATTTTCCGGAACCCGACGAACCCACCAATGCCGTTACACTTCCTGCCGGTGCGTCAAAAGAAATATGGTGCAACACTTCTTTTCCTTTTTCATAGGAGAAGCTCACATCCTTGTATGTCAGATCTCCTTTTATTTCCTGTAAGACGATATTTCTTTGTTCAGCATCTTGTTCTTCTGCCATTTCCATCAATTCCTGTGTGCGGTCTAATCCGGCCATCGCTTCAGTGAGCTGGGAACCAATGTTACTCATTTGCACAATGGGTGCGATCATAAAACCTAAAAAGAGCGTGAACGAAACGAATTCGCCATAGGTCATACTGTCATTCATGATAAAATAACCGCCAATTCCCATGATCCCGGCAGAAGCCAATCCCAATAAAAATGCCGATGAACTTGTGATCAGCGCCGTTGCCGTCAAACTTTTTTTTACGTTTAAAAAGAGCTTTTCCACACCCTCTTCAAATGTTTTACTTTCTTGATTTTCAGCATTAAAGCCTTTAATAACCCGAATGCCATTTAATGTTTCTGTCAGTCTTCCGGTTACTTCCGCATTAATTTTTCCTCTTTCTCTAAAAATCGGACGAATTTTTCCAAAAGCTTTCAGCGCGATGAAAGCGAAAAGTGAAACGGGAACCAACACAAAAAAGGTCATGGTTGCGTTGATTTTGAGTAAGATGACCAAAGAAATAATTGCGGTAATTGACCCTCCAATGAGTTGAACCAAGCCGGTACCTACTAAATTTCTGACTCCTTCAACATCAGTCATTACTCTCGAAACCAAGGCTCCCGATTTTTGATTGTCGAAAAAACTGACCGGCAATTTGAGCAGTTTTTTTTGTACTTGAGCTCTGAGCTTTGAAATGAGGTGCTGAGCTTCTACGCTAAGAATTTTTGTCAATAAAAATGATGTCACTGCCTGAATTAATATAGCAAAACAAACTGCCGTTAGCAAAAGGGTTAAAGCTTTCATATCCCTATTCGGAATGACCTCATCAATTAAGTTTTTGCTGGCATAAGGTAAAACCAGTCCGGACAAACTCTTAAAAATGATCAAGATCAACCCGATGAATACAATTCCTCTTCTGGGCCAGATAAATTCCTTAAAAGCCCATTTATACGATACTTTCTTTTTACTCATAATTTGAATTTGGCGAATATCAAGCCAAAGTTAGATTTTTGACAAATAGACAGTTTACTAAAAAAGTACTTTTACAACATCCTCGATCTTGGAAACCCTGATCAATTCAATTTTGTGATTTTTTGAAGGAATTTTATTGAATTTAGAAAGAATGATCTTTTCAAAACCCAATTTTTCAGCTTCAATGATCCTCTGTTCTACGCGGTTAACGGCTCTTACTTCTCCGGATAGGCCAACCTCTGCTGCAAAACAGTAATTTTGTGGAATAGCGATATCCTCATTAGAGGATAAGATGGCGCAAACAACGGCGAGATCGATGGCAGGATCCTCTACGTTAAGTCCGCCGGCTATATTGAGGAAAACATCTTTCGCTCCTAACCTAAACCCCGCTCTTTTTTCCAGAACGGCGAGCAGCATATTCAATCTTTTTAAATTATATCCTGTTGAAGATCTTTGCGGAGTTCCGTAAACCGCTGTACTCACCAGAGCCTGCACTTCTATCATCAATGGGCGCATTCCTTCTAAGGTAGCGGCAATGGAAGTTCCCGTTAGGTCGGTATCTTTTTCAGAGATCAAAACTTCGGAAGGGTTGCTCACTTCTCGCAAACCTGTGCTTTGCATTTCATAAATTCCTAATTCTGCCGTAGAACCAAATCTGTTTTTTTGCGCCCGCAAAATTCTGTACGTGTGATTCCGATCTCCTTCAAATTGCAAAACCACATCCACCATGTGTTCCAAGATTTTAGGACCGGCAATAGTTCCTTCTTTCGTAATATGGCCTATGAGAACCACGGGAGTATTCGTTTCTTTAGCAAACTTAATGAGTTCTGCTGTTGTTTCCCGAATTTGAGAAATACTTCCCGGAGAGGCCTCTATAAAGTCTGTATGAAGTGTTTGAATGGAATCAATGACAAGAACATCAGGAATGATATCTTCAATTGATGTAAAGATATTCTGTGTTTTCGTTTCAGTTAGAATTAAACAATTAGGATTGACACCTTTTAGTCGTTCTGCCCTTAGTTTTATCTGTGATTGACTTTCTTCGCCCGAAACGTATAAAACTTTTTGTTTCATCAATAAGGCAATTTGCAATAAGAGGGTCGATTTACCTATTCCGGGTTCTCCCCCTAAAAGGACTACGGATCCTTGAACCAAACCACCACCTAAGACCCGGTTGAGTTCATTGTTGTTCGTATGAATTCTATCTTCTTGAAGTGTAGAGATCTCATTTATTTGAACAGCCTTATTAACTTTTTTTGGGGAATTTGAGGATCTCCAGTTTCGTTTTTCCTCTTTTTGAATAATTTCTTCAACAATTGTGTTCCATTCATGACATGAAGAACATTTCCCTGCCCATTTCGGGAATTGAGCACCGCAATTTTGACAAAAGAAACTCGATTTTACTTTGGCCATCTCAGAGATATTTTTTTAGTGATAATCGTTCTCCATCAAACTCGGCATAAGTAAAATGAGTGATCCAATCGCCTGTATTGAGATATAGGCTATTGCCAATTTTAATTTCCATGGGCAGATGCCTATGACCAAAAATAAAGTAATCAAAATGTTTTGTTTCCAATTTTTTCTTGGAATATTGCACCAGCCATTCGTTCTCCTCTCCCAAAAACTTTACATCTTCGTCGCCTGAAATTAGTTTATTTTGAGTAGATAAGTATTGGGCTAATTTTACACCTAAATCGGGGTGAAACCATCTAAACAACCATTTTGAAAAGGGGTTGGTAAATACTTTTTTCATCCTTTTATATCCCTTATCGCCAGGACCTAAGCCATCCCCGTGACCGATCAAGAAATGTTTACCTTGAAAAGTATATTCCTGAGGTGTTCTGAAAACAGGAATATCCAGTTCTGTTTCAAAATAATCCTCCATCCAAAGGTCGTGGTTCCCTACAAAAAAAATAATTGGAATTCCCTTGTCTCTTAACTCAGCCAGTTTACCCAAAACCCTAACAAATCCTTTTGGAATTACTTTTTGGTATTCGAACCAAAAATCGAAAAGATCACCTAAAAGAAATATTACATCGGCGTCTTTTTTGATCTCATCGAGCCATTGAATAAACTTTTTTTCCCTCAATTTGCTTTTCTCTGCGGACGGAATTCCGAAATGCTGATCAGAGGCGAAATAAATTTTTTTGGCGTTACTTAAATTCATCGGATTATACAACTTGGTCTGCAGCAAACCATTCGGCATAAGAATTGGCTGTTTCAAATAGTTTTAACGAATGTAAGGAAACATTTTGAGGTAATTGTTTTTTAATTCTTTCTGCAAAATCAAAAAGCATATTTTCACTCGTAGGCTGGTAGGGTACCATAACCAATCTATGTGAATGACCCTCCAAATCTTTTGCCAGACTCGCATGAGGAGAGTTTTTATTTAAAATAGTAGCGTGATCAAAAACATCAACAATTTGATCTTTGACAATTTTTTTGAGGTCGCCAAAATCTAGAACCATGCCATTCTTTATATGGTTTGGATCATCAATAGGCGTTCCGATTACAGTGACGTACAAATGATAACTGTGCCCATGAATATTTTTACATTTTCCATCATAACCATATAAGGCATGGGCGGATTCGAAATCAAAATGTTTGGTGATCCTGACTACTTTCTTTTGCATGATTATTTTCAGATAACGTTCAAATTCTTTCCTACCTTCATAAAAGCGGCAACGGCTTTATCGATATGCTCTTTCGTGTGCGCAGCGCTTAACTGAACGCGAATTCTCGCTTTTTCTTTAGGCACAACAGGAAAAAAGAATCCAATAACGTAAATACCTTCTTTTAACAAGTCATTGGCCATGGTCTGAGCTAATTTTGCATCATAAAGCATTACCGGAACTATGGCGGCATCTGCTCCAACCAAATCAAATCCTGCAGCTTCCATTTTACTGCGAAAATATTTGGTATTTTCTTCCAATTTATCTCTTAAACTTGTGTCAGTTTCTATAAGATCAAAAACTTTTATTGAAGCTCCTACTATGGCAGGTGCAAGAGAATTAGAGAACAAATAGGGACGGGAACGTTGTCTCAAAATTTCTATGATTTCTCTTTTTCCTGTGGTATAACCACCCATAGCACCGCCCAATGCTTTTCCGAGCGTACCTGTAACAATATCAACCCGTTCCATTACATTTTTCAATTCGACGGTTCCCCTTCCTGTTTTTCCGATAAAACCAGCAGCATGACATTCATCTACCATGACAAGCGCATCATATTTCTCAGCCAAATCACAAATTTTGTCCAATTGAGCTACGATTCCATCCATGGAAAAAACGCCATCCGTTACGATTATTTTGAATCTGGCATTTTTTGCATTGGCCTCGATCAACTGTTTTTCGAGATCTGCCATGTCATTATTTTCATAACGATATCTTGCGGCTTTGCACAAACGAACACCATCTATAATTGAAGCGTGATTTAGAGAATCGGAAATAATGGCATCTTCTGCAGAAAAAAGTGGCTCAAAAACTCCTCCGTTTGCATCAAAAGCGGCAGCGTATAAAATTGTATCTTCCGTCTTGTAAAAACGTGCAATGCGCTGTTCTAATTCTTTATGGATATCTTGTGTTCCGCAAATAAATCGTACAGACGACATACCAAAACCATGGGTATCCATGGTATCTTTTGCTGCTTGAATTACTTCAGGATGATTAGAAAGACCAAGGTAATTATTAGCGCAAAAATTAATCACCTCTTCTCCGGAAGATATTTTTATGACTGCATCTTGTGAACTGGTAATTATACGTTCTTTTTTATATAAACCTGCTTCCTCAATGGAGGCTAATTCTTCTGAAAGATATGCTTTGAGTTTGCCGTACATAATAAATTGAATTTTGAGAATTACAAAAGTAAGCAATTCTTGTTGGATAGATTTTGAGAATGTTAATGATAATCGGGTTGATATGCGTAATTTTGGCCGATAAAATGTTTGAAGTGAGAGACGAAAAAATAAAATTGCAGTGGGAAGAAATTCAGGAAAGGATTTCAAAAATTTTTGGTGGGGGAGAAATTCTTGACGTCGATGGTATCATTTATTTGATAGGTGTACAAGAATTAGGGAAAGGAAACAGAAAATTTAAAAAAGACGAGAAGCTGGACATTATGCATATTGCGGTGTGCACTTTGCTCGAACCATTTGGTTATTATGAATTTGACTATTTTGATGAAGAAGGCTGGCCTCATTTTAAAGTGTTAGACGAATTACCTTACCTAAAGCCCGGGGAACAGTCGGTTTTGATGAAGGAAGCAATTGTGATGTATTTCGAGAAAAGGGGAAATTTTTAATTTATCCAAACCCGAAATGGTAATTTACGGAATTCGAACAAGATCAAAGGATTGCTGATTAAGAAATTATTTTCGCTAAATTCAGGTATTTCCTGTTGTATATTATAATCAAAATACCTCCTCTCAAAATCATCCAGACCCAAAAGGCGATCCAAATTCCGTAAAGCTTTAATCCGAAATAATCACTCAGTAAAAGGGTAGGAGCAAACCCAATAAATGTGGCAATGAGCAAGGTATTTCTAAGCGTGACTGCCTCGGCCATTCCTTTAAAAATTCCGTCAAACACAAAGGCTATAGCATTCATGGGCTGCATCAATATCACTAACCAGAAAATCTGATAAAAAAGGTGCAAAACTTCAGGATCTTTGCTGAAGATCAAACCAATGCTCCGGTAAAAAATAAAACACAAAGTCCCAATAAACAGTGTAATGAGTACTGTATATTTCACTAAGGTTCTGCTTAAAACCGTAATGGTTTCAGGTTTATCTTGGCCTAAAAATTTGCCCGACATAATATTTCCTACACTGGCATAGCCATCAATAAAAAAGGCGAAGAACAACCATATTTGAAATGCAATGGTTTGAGCGGCGATATAGGCGTTTCCATATGATGTAGCATATGCATTCGCCAAGTAAAGCGCAAAATTTAAACTCAATGCACGGATAATCAAGTTAAAACTCAAGCTCAGAATTCTTTTGATTTCCGGATGAAAATTAAAATTTAAGTGGAATGTAAAAGGGGTTTTTGTTAGAAACAAATAAGCAGCCATGATTGCCATCACCAGCTGTGCAAGTAAACTTGCGTATGCCGCACCTTCAATACCCAAAGCAGGAATAAGGCCCCGAATACCAAAAACCAATAAAAAGTCCAGCCCTACGTTAAGCAAGGCACCTATAATGCTGATGACCATGGGCCAATAGGTATTTTGCAAACCTCGAAAGACTCCAAAAACACTAAAAACAAAAAGGGTAAGGGGAATTCCTATTGCCCTGATTTTATAGTAGGATACGGAAAATTCGTGGATAAGTCCTTTTGCCTGATACAGGTAAAATATCTCCGAAACAAAACCAACTGTTACAGCATAAATAAATAGGCTTAACAACATATTGATAAAGATAATTTGAGAAGGTAGAAACGCGATTGATTTGAGATCTTTTGCACCAAAATATCTCGCAACAATGGCTGAAATTGCTGAGCGGGTTTGTGCTAAGATCCAAACAATGGCCGATATAAATGAACCGGCTATACCCACTGCAGCCAGACCTTCTGTGGCATTAACAGGTAAATTTCCAATGATTGCTGTATCTGTAATGGAAAGTAAAGGTTCTGCAATACCCGAAATGATGGCCGGAATAGCAAGCTTGTTAATTGATTGAAATGATAAACTTTTATTTTTTTCAGACATATTTGTGAAGCGATCTCATTTCCAGCAAAGAAAAATGGATAGATCTATTTGAACAGAAAATTTTGTCGAAAGTAAAGAATATATTTCCTAGAAGGTGGTTGAAGTCTAAAAAGAAAATAGTTCATTCAATTTCAATTTGTTCTCCTTGAAGATTGATCTTAAATTTTTGGACATTTTTCTTTTCCTGTATCATCAACAAAACCTCAGTAGCTGCATCATCCAGATCAGTAGCGATTAATTTTCCATCATATCCTGTTCGAATAGTGGGAACAGTTGTATGGGCAACTACATGAATATCAGATCTATATTTTTTCAACATATCATTGAGGATATTTCCGAGGGTATCCGTTAAGACATATCCCCTAAACCAATAGGGTCCTTGTTGACTGTAAAAAAAGGTTTGCATATCTTCCCATTTTTTGGGATCATATTTGGTACTATCCGGTGTTTTATTGAGCAATTCCAGAAAAACAGGATCTTGCATTTGGGTATAAACGTATTTGTTAAATTCTTCAATAGAGGGTGTACCTAGATCAATGATACCGCCATGTGCAAAAATATTTTTGTTGATCTTGATCACAGAAGGTTTGGATACCAGCCACCTGCCTAATATGGATTTTTTGGGATGAAATAACTCATCATAATTCTTACCATATAAATTGGCGATCATGTTTTCTTTTTTTGAAACATAACGCAAATCACCCGTCATACTCATAATTTCGTGATTTCCTAACACCAAATGAACTTTTCCACCTGCTTTTTTGGCTTGCTCCTCGAGTTCATAAATGAACCATAGTAATTTGGTGACCTCATCTCCTCGATCAAAAAGATCACCGAGAAAGACCAAATGAGCCGAACCTGCCGTCCAGTAATTATTTTCGTCTATGACTTTTGCTTTCTTAAGTAAGTCGATTAAAATAGTGTATCTGCCATGTACATCTCCCAAAACATAGACAGAATCTATCTTCCTAAAAACAGAGGATTCCAGATTTGGAGTTGGCCTAATTCTAATCTCATGTAGACCTTCATTTTTCCCTCCGAACTTCAGCGTAAATTCTTCGTTTTTGAAGTCATTTATTTGCACTTTGTGAACCTGGTTCTCCGGAGTTTCTCCTTTAAATAAAAGGCGGTTTTTAGAATCTTTTAATTCATAAACACCGATTTCATTGTTCTTAGTGGTCCAGTTAATTTGCAGACCGTTGTCATGCTCGATAAATAAACTTTGCGTTCCCGTAAAATCATATTCAGTTTGATCAAACATTTCAGACAGATTCAGCTCATCAGATTGAAAACCTAACAAAACAAATATGATGCCCGAAACAGCGAAGAAGAGTTGATATTTTTTATGTATTTGACGAAGCATATTTTATCTATGATTTAACGATCCAATTTAAACTGATTGAGATTGATATCATCAAGACCGATATTATCGAACGGATATTCTAAATCGTCCTGAATATTATATAAAGAGATGAGGATAAATTGACTAAAAAGTACAACCAAAATCGTGATCCATTTAGGAGATTCCAAACCAACTTTATAAATAATTGCCGGTACATAAATGATTGGAAAAGCATAGATAAAGTATTCACAATAAGCCTTTAAGCTTACCGGAGTTCTATGCACGTGGATAGCGTGTACATTTTCTACAGCCTCATGCAGATTATTGAGCATGCGAAAGATTTTATCTTTTAATCCTCTGGAAATTAATGTATCTTTGGAAATAGTGTAAGTTGATATTTCATCTATTTTTTCATCTACATTTGATGTATCGTAGTCGTTATTTGCCAAATGAGCAACAACACTTTCGCCAACTAACTTGAGTTTAGCGGTAATTTCAGACTGCTCTATTTCTGACAGTTTTTGAGCGCTTTGAAAGTAATAACTTATTGTTTTAAGTGCGCCTCTAAATTGACTTAAATGCTCTAAGGCCTTTTCTCTTCGACGAAAAGAACCCCTTATATTAAAGACCAGGGGGAAAATTATGGCGATACTCAATAAGGTCAGATCGATGTTGTAGGAAATATTGTAAGTAAAAGAAAAGAACAGCATTAAGGCAGCAGAAGTTAAAGCTATTGCAGTTCTGTAGTTGATTATCGTAAGGAATTTATTCATAAAAAATAATTAATTTACAATGGTAACAATTAACAGCCACAAATCGTGAACAAGTCAAGCAAACTCATAATCCTTCTATTCCTGGCATTCAACTTTGCTACCTTTGGGCAGGATACTACCAGCACTGAAGCAAAGGATATATCAAAACTTTTTAGGAGTCAGGAAATACTTCCTCTAAAATTAAGCTATTCTCATAAGAATATCAAAGAAAAAACAAAAGACAGTACTTTTATTCAAACAGAACTTTCTTATTCCGAGGAACTTGACGTTTGGAAATCAATTCCTGTTGAGTTAAAAACCAGGGGTAATTATCGATTAAATAATTGTTATTTCCCACCGGTAAAAATGAAAATGAGCAAAAACGATGTGAAAGGAACTTTGTTTAAAGGAAGCAGAAGTTTGAAATTGGTTTTGCCATGCATGCTAGAAAAAAATAAAAACGACTATATCATAAATGAATATTTGGCTTATAAGGTTTATGAAATAGTAGGGGATTATCATTTTAAAGTAAGACTTGTTTCAATTGATTTCGCTGAAGAAAAAGGAAATAAAATAAAAGAACACGATTTAAAAGGAATTTTGATAGAAGACCCTGACGATATGGCCAAGAGATACGACGGGCAAATTTTAGACAGAAATTTTCATCCATTAGCTATGGACGCACTTTCTTCTGTTCAGAACTCGTTTTTTCAATATTTAGTTGGTAATACAGACTTTTCTACAGCAGTTCAACACAATGAAAAGCTATTATTTAGTGGTAATAAGGTAATACCTGTTCCTTATGATTTTGATATGTCAGGATTTGTCAACACTTCATACGCCGTTGTTTCTCAAATAGGAGATGAACAATTAGATCTCTATTCTGTTAGAGAAAGATTATACAGGGGGTTTAAAAGAGATTTATCAATTATTGAAGGAGTACGTCAAGATTATATTGCCCATAAAATGGAAATAGTACATCTTATTAACTCTATGGAAGGTCAATTTGATGATAAAAAAAATTATGAATCTACCATAAGATATGTCAACGACTTTTTTGAAGTCTTGTCAGACGACGACAAGTTTAAGCGTGAAATTATTAATCATTTGAGGACTAAATAGTAACAAAGTTTTTTTTATTTTTAATTAAACTTTTAAACAAAAAACAGCATGATGAAAACGAAGGATAGATTGGTCATATGGACGGGGCTTTATTTAATATTCACGACTACTATTTGGGCTCAAACAGGAATTGAAGAAAAGCAAGTTTTTTTTGATAGAGGAAAAACTTCGGCTACTATTTCAGACAAAATAACAGGAGATCGAATTATCGATTATATTCTTGGTGCCAAGAAAGGTCAAACCATGACCGTACATTTAAAAACAGATCATGGAGCAAACTATTTTAACGTTCTTCCTCCGGGGTCCGAAGAGGCTTTATTTATTGGTTCGACATTAGGGAATGATTGGAACGGAGTTCTTCCTGAAGATGGAGATTATAAAATTCGTGTTTACTTAATGAGGAGTGCGGCAAGAAGAAATGAAAATGCCAATTACACGTTAAATGTGGGAATTACCGGACACTATTCAGCAAGTCATGACGCAAAAGTGCCTGGCACTAATTATCATGCCACCGGAATTATAGACTGTTCAGCCGGCAGTGAAGCAAAGAATTCCTCACAATGTAGTTTTGGTGTTATCAGAAAGGGTTTAAATAAGGCGGAGGTCTATATTTCTAAGACAGATGGTGGGGAAAGAATATTACATTTTAATGGAGATGAGGTTAGTTCCCCGGATCCAAATGTAAAAGTAAAAGCTTCGAGAGAAGGATATGATTGGAATGTTTCAGTCAATGATCTTGAATACTATTTTATACCGGATGCAATTATAAATGGTGGATAGAATATTGCATAAAATTGTTTAAATGGCTTCAAACATTTTTCCGGGAAGCGGCCTTACAGCACCTTTAAGTTCGAGATCAAGTAAAATTGTGGCTGTTTTAAAAATTGGGATTTGGCAATGAAGTGAAATAAGATCTAGTTCATGTTTACCATTTTGTTGTAAAAACTGATAAATGACATTTTCCATCTCTGATAGTTCTATAAATAATTTTTTTTGAATTGTTTTTGGCGGAATATTTTGAATATCCCAGTTCAAAAAATATTCCAAATCTTTGACCGAGGTCAAAAGGGCAGCTTTATTTTGTTTGATTAGGTCATTACAGCCTTGACTAAAAATATCTTTTGATCTACCCGGAACTGCAAATACATCCCTATTGTAGGAGTTCGCAATATCCGCTGTGATGAGAGAGCCTCCTTTTTTAGCAGATTCGACAACGATTGTTGCTTCTGAAATTCCTGCAACTATGCGATTTCTTTTGATAAAATTTTCTCGATCCGGATTTGTTTTCGACCAAAAATCAGAAATAATCCCTCCGTTTTCTTGAAATTGCTGAACGTATTTTTGATGTGCCTTAGGATAGATAATATCCAATCCATGAGCTAAAACAGCCACTGTTTGTAAATTGTGTTTTATGGCTAATTTGTGTGCAAATACGTCTACTCCATAAGCAAGTCCGCTTATGATTATTGGATCATAAGATTTTATGTCGGCCATAAATTCTTGCAAAAATGATTTTCCATAATTCGTCATCATTCGTGTACCTATGATGCTGATGGTCTTTTTTCCTTTGAATTTCATATTCCCCTTTGAAAATAGGAGGATAGGACCATCCGGACAATGCTTTAATTTTTCAGGATATTTTTCATCCAAGAAGCCGAGAATATCGATCTGGTTTTTATCACAAAAATTTAATTCTTTTTCCGAATCTCCGAGCAATGATTGGTCTTTTAATCCCGAAAGAGTTACTTTGCCAATTCCATAAATTCTTTCTAATCGAGCCGGTTTCTCCTTAAAAATTGCTTCTGCACTTCCACAGGCTTGCAGTAACTTTTTTGCTGTTATATCGCCAATTCCATTTGCTTTTTGTAAGGCGAGAAGGTACATTTTCTCCGTATGATTCATTTAAGTCGCTAGGGTTCAGTTAACAATATATTGTTAATAAAAAAGTAAGGTAAAAGGTTAACAAAAAATCTTTTTTTTTAGCTTTGTTTTTACAGAATCCCTGGAGCCCTTGAAACTTGCAAACTACATTTCCGATTTATTATACAGATACGACTGTGTTATTATTCCTACTTTCGGAGGGTTTGTAACAAATCAAAAATCGGCGAGAATAGACGCTTTTTCTGATACATTTTATCCACCATACAAGCAAATCAGTTTTAATTCGCAATTGACAGACAATGATGGTTTATTGGCTAACTATATTGCTTCTACAGACAACATGAAGTATGAATGTGCATTGAATTACATCAAATTTGAAATTGAAGAGTGGAAAAGAAAGTTAAAAACACAAGATATCGAGATTGATGCGATCGGAACCATATCTGAAGTTAACAATAGACTTATTTTTGAACCTAGCAATAAAGTGAATTTTTTAACCTCCTCTTTTGGCCTGAGAGAATTTACCTGTCAGGAAGTAAAAAGAGAAGAACTTAAGAAACAAGTTGTTGAGCTCGAACAAAAAGTACCGATTACTTTTACGCCCGAAAGTAAAAAAGCACCGAATTATTTAAAATATGCTGCGGCATTTATCATCGGAATTTCTGCCATTGGTTTTGGCGGTAAGTTATATCGGGATTACCAAGAAGATAAAATGGTAACGATTATTGAAGCAAATCAAAATGCTTTAGAGCAAAAAATCGAAAAGGCAACTTTTGAAATTTCGAAACCGCTCCCGGCTATAAAAGTTGAAATTACCGCACAAAAGAAGAATTACCATGTAATTGCGGGGGCCTTTAGGTTTCCTGAAAATGCGAATGTCAGGGTTGAACAGCTAAAGGCAGAAGGGTTCAATGCCAGAATTTTGGGGGTAAATAAATGGGGACTTACCATTGTATCTTTTGATAGTTTTAAAACTCGAGAAGAATCTGAAATTCAATTGGAACAAATTCAAAAAAACGAAGAAAAGGACGCTTGGATTTTGTACCAGGAGTTATAAAGCTTTTCTACTTCACATTTGCTATTTTTGTCGTACGCAAAATAAACATTATGTCTGTTCAACCAAAAACTCCGAAAGAGTCATTAACTATATTAACTGATCTTGTATTACCGGGTGAAACAAATCCCTTAGACAATTTATTTGGAGGTGAATTATTGGCGAGAATGGATAGAGCTTCCAGTATTGCCGCAAGAAGACATTGTAAAAGAATTGTAGTAACGGCTTCAGTAAATCACGTGGCTTTTACAAAAGCGGTTCCGGTAGGAAGTGTGTTGACTATTGAAGCAAAAGTCTCAAGAGCTTTTAATAGTTCTATGGAGATTTTTGTGGATGTTTGGATTGAAGACAGGGAAACAGGAGAAAAATCGAAGGTAAATGAAGGTATTTACACTTTCGTTGCGGTGAATGATATGGGGACCCCGGTAAGCGTTCCGCCCATTGTACCTGAAACAGATTTAGAAAGGGAGCGTTTTAATGGTGCTTTGAGAAGAAAGCAATTGAGTTTGGTTTTGGCCAAAAAGATGGATCCGCACGATGCAACTGAATTAAAAGCGCTGTTTATCTGATCTAAAATTTCAAGATTACTTTTTCTATTCCGGCTAAATAACTACTGCCAAACAATACCAAGTGTACCAATCTTGGATAGAGGTTGTGAAGGTCAATTCTAGAGCTCCAATCGGCCTCTAGAGGATAAATTTCCTGATACGATTTAAGGTAATTCAAATCGAAGCCACCAAATAAAAAAGACATGGAAATGTCCATCTCTCGATGGCCGTAATACACGGCAGGATCAATAAAATAGGGTTTTTGATTTTGTCCGCAAATCATATTTCCTGACCAGAAATCGCCATGTAATAAGGAGGGTTTTTCTTTCGGAATCAACAGGTCCAATCGTTTAAAAAGTCCCTCAAAATGACCGAGATGAGAATTTGTCAATAATTGTTGGTCGTAACTTTTTTTTACCAAAGGCTGCAGCCGGTGTTCAATAAAAAAGTCTGACCAGTTCGGTTTAAATGTATTTTCTTGAGGCAAAGAGCCGATAAAATTGTCGAATTTTAATCCAAACTGTGGTGCTTTTTTTAAGTGGATACGCGCTAGTGAAACACCCAAATTAGACCAAAACTCATTTCCCGAAGCTTCTTTTTCTATATATTTCATCAAGATAAATTGATCATCGGCCTTATGAAATACCTTGATCACTTCCGGCACATTTGCTCCTGCAGAATTGAGTAAAGATAGGCCATCACTTTCCCTTTGGAACATTTTGGGATATACATTCGAAGCATTTACCTTGACCACATAATTTTCATTTTCTGTGGAAATCAAAAAAGCATTATTTATATCTCCTCCAAAAAGTGCTTTTACATTGTTTATTTTACCATTTATATGAACCGATACAATTGATTTTATATCCAAAATGAGAAAGTTTGCTTCAAATTTAGTGCTTAAAGTGAAATAAAAAGAATTCCTATTTTGCTCATGATTTGAGCAAGAGTCTGCTAATATTTTTAGCATTTTTGTAAAATGAAACAAAAACTTGGTCGAGATACTTTTTGTATTTTAGCCAAAATCAAATGCAAAATAAATTATGGCAAACGATAAAGAAAAGGAAGCAAAATTAAAAGCGCTTCAGCTTACTTTGGATAAATTGGATAAAACATACGGAAAAGGTTCCGTCATGAAAATGGGAGATGTAGCTCCTAATGATGTCGCTGCAATTGCATCGGGTTCACTTGGAATTGATCTGGCTTTAGGCATTGGAGGATATCCAAAAGGAAGAATCATAGAAATTTATGGTCCGGAATCTTCTGGTAAAACAACTTTGGCAATTCATGCCATAGCAGAAGCTCAGAAAGCAGGTGGAATTGCCGCATTTATAGACGCAGAGCACGCCTTTGACAGGTACTATGCGCAGAATTTGGGTGTAGATATTGACAATTTGATCATTTCACAGCCGGATTATGGAGAACAGGCCCTAGAAATTGCAGATAATTTGATCAGTTCAGGCGCAATTGACATCATGATTATAGACTCTGTTGCCGCTTTGACACCAAAAAGTGAGATAGAAGGAGAAATGGGAGATTCTAAAATGGGCTTGCAGGCCAGACTTATGTCACAAGCTTTGAGAAAACTGACGGCAAGTATTAGCAAAACCCATTGTACGGTAATTTTTATCAACCAATTAAGAGAAAAAATTGGGATCATGTTTGGTAATCCGGAGACAACTACGGGTGGAAATGCACTTAAATTTTATTCATCCGTTCGGGTAGATATTAGAAGAAGTACCCAAATAAAGGATGGTGATAAGGTCATTGGTAACAGAACTAAGGTAAAAATAGTTAAGAATAAAGTGGCGCCTCCTTTCCAAACAGCCGAATTTGACATCATGTATGGACAAGGTATCTCAAAAGTGGGTGAAATTTTAGATCTTGGCGTAGATTATGGAATAATCAACAAAAGTGGCTCATGGTTTAGTTATGGCGACACTAAACTGGGTCAAGGAAGAGATGCGGTAAAAGCTTTGATCGCTGATAATCCCGAATTGGCAGAAGAACTGGAAATCAAAATTAAAGAAGTTATTTCCGGAAACCAATAAATAACAAAAAGCCCGATTTAAGATTAAAATCGGGCTTTTTTAATGCTGTACAATTACAATTATTTGTTCATTTCTTTGATATACTTTTCCAAAGCCATGGTCATGGAAGGCGTTTCTTTCGTAGGAGCGGCAATATCAATTTTTAAACCGGCTTCTTCCGCCGCTTTTACGGTTGAGTTTCCAAAAACCGCAATTTTAGTTGTATTTTGTTTAAAATTCGGAAAATTTTTAAACAAAGATTCGATTCCGGTCGGACTGAAGAAGACCAGGATATCATAGAAAACGTTTTCGAGATCACTTAAATCACTAATCACCGTTTTGTACAAAACAGCTTGTGTCCAATCAATTCCCAGTTCATTTAAAATAGGCGGAATTGTGGCCTTTAATTTATCAGAAGAAGGCAGCAAAAACTTTTCATCTTTATGCTTTTTGATCAAAGGCACGAGTTCTTCAAAATGATTTTTACCAACATATATCTTGCGTTTTCTATACACAACATACTTTTGAAGATAAAAGGCAATTGCTTCGGATTGACAAAAATAACGCAGGTCATCAGAGATTTTACATCGCATTTCTTCAGCTAATCTGAAAAAATTATCCACTGCATTTCGACTTGTAAAAATTATTGCTGTAAATTTTGAAAAATCAATCTTTTGTTCCCTCACGCTTCTCGCCGATTCTCCTTCTACATGAATAAACGATCTGAAATCAATTTTTACCTTTTGTTTTTCAGAAAGATCGTGGTAAGGAGACTGTTTGGTGGGAGCTGGTTGGGAAACTAGAATGCTTTTAATTTTCATAGTCTTTTCCATTAACTAACAATTAATTTATATACCAATAAAAATGGTGCTATTTCCAGCGCGCAAAGATATAAAAATAAATAGAAAATACTAGTAAAGTTGAACCGATCATTCTGTAAAGCCCTGAAATAGCGAACTAAGAATAGAATAACGGTAAAACCGATGGCAATGCCGATTAAGATTTTATAATACTTTGTATCGGCGTAAGCAACCAATAAAAGTATAGGTAATGTAAAGATACTTATGAAATACAAGTTGCTGATTTTCACCAATGAAAATAATATGTAATCCTCCTTTACCTCAAATACAACCGATAATAAAGCACCTATGGCTATTCTAAAAATTAAGAAAACAAAAAGCCCGAGTAAAATTTTTGAAAAATAGGTGAGATCTATAAGAAAAATCGGATTTAGAAATGCATTCAAGCCGTAGAAAATAAGTAAAGAAAATGTAATAAAGAAAACTAAGAAGAAGAGAATATTGTAGCCATTAAAGAGAACAGGTTTCGTTTTAGCATATTCTGTAAAATACTTTTCGGAATAGATCAAAGTCATCATAGCCGATAGTCTATCATTAAATTGATACTTAATTACAGCCAAAAGTAGCACTACGATCAAAAATAGGATCGTAATCCAATCAGGTGAAAAAACGATTCTTTCTTCTGCTCCCATCATTTATTTATCAACTCAACAGGTATTTTATTTCCTTGAAATCCTTCGGGTAAATCATAAAAACTCAGACCAACTCTAAATGTGATTTTATCTTTTTCCATAATTTCCGGCACCATAAAACTTGCCTTTAAAATAATTGTTTCGTCAGGTTTTATTGGGGGCAAAGATTCAATTTTTAAGGGAATTTTTGCCAGTATTTTACTTTTTTCTCCCTGGAAAACACCATAAAAATTGGTATTACCCCAATCAATTGTTTCCGGGTAAGAATTCTTTATTTTAAAAGAAAAGTCGAAAAGTTCATTTTCTTTTAATTGAAAGAGGGGTGTCGAAATTTCACATTGCAGTTTCTCATAAGTTCTATAATTCTCTATGGGGATTACATTTATCCACTTGTCACTGGAATTATTTCTTTTTGCAACTGGTATACCTTCTATCAAAGTACCAACAGCATAGACGTTTTCGTGCTGCATATTTTTTTCAAAATCGATCAAATCATATTGACTTTTTCTACCTTTTAATACACTGTAAGCGTGTGTTTTAATACCTGTGTAAAAATTATAAACAGAGGCTCCGCGATAGGAATTGACAAAAACCAAGGGTCTTCCCTCAGTTTTTTCCTTTACTTTTTCTACCCAATTTGCCGACCATTGAGGTTCTAATTCAATGGGTGAAAGGGAGGGATTCATCAATAAGATGCGGGCACAAAGAATAACTAAAAAGTTTAATCCGGTAAGGATAAACAACCATTTTCTCCACTTTTCATTTTCAATAAAAAAAGGAAATGAAATCACAAGTAAGGGAATTAATCCTACAATTGTCCACTGTGCCTGAGGGGTTGTATTTAAGGTGCTGTAAAGAAAAAAGAAAAAGAAGCCAAACCAAACAAATTTTAAAGCTCTTTCAAAAGGATTTCTCGCTTTTTGTTTAAAGAAAGCAGCATAAATGACAGGAAATGTTATCCCGACAATCGCAATTTGATTGACAAAATGGAGTAAGGTTTTATCGATGCTGTACGGTTTTTTTGCTCTTTCGAGCAAATGATACCTGATCGAGGGAAAGTCGTTCTGGTATTGCCATATTACATGAGGGATAAAAACGAGAATAGTGATCAAGGAAGCTATCCAAAATCGATAATTCTTTACTAATTTGAAGTTGGAGAGAAGCACAAAAACAATTACCAAAAGTCCGTGATATTTGCTGTAAAGCATTCCGGCCATAGAGAGGCCCAGACCTAAAACAGAGACCCAACTTTCGTTTCCTAAGAAACGTTTATAAAAATAAAAGAATAAGGCAGCGAACATCAACAGGGGAGTGTCAGGGGTTGTTATAAAACCAAAGACTTGAAGAAAAGCGACCGAAAAAATAAGTATAAAATAGAGCCAAACAAAGTCACTTTTTTTAGGATGGTCAATTAATTTCCAAATAAATACGAGGAGTACAGTGAAGCTAAGAATAGAAAAAAACCGGACACCGAGTTCATTTTGAAAGAAAAAACTACTGAATTTCACCCATAGAGCAACAAGAGGAGGATGGTCAAAATACCCAAAAGCCAAATCTTTAGACCAGACATAGTAATAAGCTTCATCTTCAAATAGTCTGGTGAAATAACTTTGTAAAAGATTGAGGAAAAAAAAGAATAAAATCGATAGGAAAAATTGGACCTCAGGCCTTTTTAGATATTTCATATAGCTGTTTTATTAACACAAATTTAGAAATAAAAAATATTAACTTTGCTAGTCATAAAATCATCGCATGCAAGATACGCTTGTAATTATTCCCACGTACAACGAAAAGGAGAATATCGAAAAAATTATTCGTGCTACATTTTCGCAAAAAAAAGCTTTCGACATACTTATTGTAGATGATAGTTCGCCAGATGGCACTGCAGATATTGTTAGAGAATTACAACAGGAATTTCCAAAAAGTCTTTGTTTAGAGGTAAGGAAGGAAAAGAATGGTTTGGGTGCGGCCTATATTCATGGGTTTAAATGGGCCCTGAAAAAAGGATATGATTTTATTATTGAAATGGATGCCGATTTTTCTCACAATCCTGAAGATCTGGAGCGGCTTTATGATGCCTGTGCCTTAAATGGTGCAGATCTTTCTATTGGTTCGAGATATTCAAAAGGCGTAAACGTAGTGAATTGGCCTATGAAAAGGGTTTTACTTTCCTATTTTGCCTCAAGGTACGTGAAGATTGTTACCGGGATTCCCATACACGATACAACAGCCGGATTTGTTTGTTACAAGAGAAAAGTGCTGGAAACAATTAAGTTGGATAAAATCAGATTTGTTGGCTATGCCTTTCAAATTGAAATGAAATACAAGGCCTGGAAACACGGTTTTAATTTAAAAGAAGTCTCGGTTATTTTTACCGATCGCACTGAAGGAGAATCAAAAATGAGTAAAACAATTATTACAGAAGCTATTTTTGGAATCATTTCAATGCGTTTAAATGGTCTTCCAAAATAGATAAAATGAAAACAACTTTAATAAAGAATGCCCGGTTTGTAAACGAAGGTAAGATCCAAGAGAAGGATGTATTGATAGTTGGGGAGTATATTGATAGGATTGCTGACCTCATTGATGACGTACCAGAAAGCACGGTCATATTCGATGCTAAAGGGAAATATTTGCTTCCCGGTGTCATTGATGATCAAGTTCATTTTAGAGAACCCGGACTTACCCATAAAGCTGATATTTCTACTGAATCTAAAGCGGCCGTGGCCGGAGGAATTACTTCTTTTATAGAAATGCCCAACACAAATCCTCAAACAGTTACGCAGAAAGACCTAAAAGAAAAATTTGAAATGGCAGATGGAAGAGCATTTGCTAATTATTCTTTTATGTTTGGTGGGACAAATGACAATTTGGAGGAATTGATCAAAACAGATCCTAAAAATGTAGCGGCAATTAAATTATTTTTAGGGTCTTCTACAGGAAATATGTTGGTTGATGATGAAGAAGTACTCGAAAAAATATTTTCATCGACCAAAATGGTTATAGCCGTGCATTGTGAGGATGAAAGTACGATCAAGAAAAATTTTGAAGCAGATCTTAAAACATATGGGGAAGATATCCCGATAAACCGCCATCCCATTATTAGAAGTGAGGAAGCTTGTTACTTATCATCATCAAAAGCCATTGCTTTGGCCAGAAAAACAGGAGCGAGATTACACGTTTTTCATCTGAGTACAGCCAAAGAAACAGGCCTTTTCAGAAATGATATCCCGCTTGAACAAAAAATGATTACAGCAGAGGTTTGTATTCATCACTTATATTTTGACGATAGTGACTACGCAGAAAAAGGGACCTACATAAAATGGAATCCTGCAGTAAAAACTCAACATGATAGGGAAGGTTTGTGGAAAGCTCTTTTAGATGATAGAATTGACGTAATCGCAACAGATCATGCACCCCATACCATTGAAGAAAAAAACCAGGTTTACACGAAAGCACCCAGTGGTGGTCCGCTCGTGCAGCACGCTTTACCGGCTATGTTGGAATTTTACAGGGAAGGAAAAATAAGTCTTGAAAAAATTGTAGAAAAAATGTGCCATAATCCCGCAATACTTTTCAAAGTGCACAACAGAGGATTTATAAGAGAAGGGTACTTTGCCGATTTAGTTCTGGTCGATTTAAATGAAGAGCAGAAAGTGACCAAAGAAAGTCTTTTGTATAAGTGTGGTTGGTCTCCCTTTGAAGGAAAAGTATTTCACAGTAAGATTACGCATACTTTTGTAAACGGACATTTAGTTTTCGATGGTAACCATGTACTTCCAGAACCGAAGGGAAGAAGACTCAAATTTGACAGATGAAATTTTATCGATTAGCATTTTTTTTATTTATTTTCCTTTTGGCTTGCCAAGGTAAAACCCATATCGAAAAGCCGGAGAATTTAATTCCACCGGATGTAATGGAAAATTTGCTTTACGACATGTATCTCGCAAACGGCGCAGTAAGTGTGGAAAATGTAAACGGAGAAAAAAATGTCAAATACATGTATTTTGTTAGTCAAAAGTACCAAATTGACAGTGTGCGATTTGCCATTAGCAACGATTACTACACTTCACAGGTTGATGAATACAGCAAAATATTAGAGAGGGTAAAAACGAGGCTTGAAGAAGATCGAGAATTATATAGATTTGAATTGGACTCAATTAGAGGCTATGAAGAGTCTAAGCCCGAATTCGAGGATGATTATGAATAACTAGTTTAATTTATGATCTTCTAAAAACAATTTCCCGGTAAAAGCAATGGTTTCTTCCAAGGGTAAAAATGCATAATGAATTGAATCCTTAATTTTTTGTGACGAATATTTCTTTTCGCCATAAGCAGCTTTTGCTGAACTTTTTGTCAATGATGGTTTTGAATTGGTAAAAAGACTTTTGAACCAAGCCAACCTCCAGGCAATTTCTAAGCCAATTTTTCCGATTTCTTTTGAAGGTTCTTTGGCCTTAACAGCCAGGCTTATCAATTTAAAAAGATCTTTAAAGGACCTGTTTTCTGCTACTAAAACATATCCTTCGTTCACAACATCGCTTTTCATTAGTGCAATCATTGAATTTGACACGTCCCGAACATCGACAAAACCTGAAGACCCGGAACTGTAATAGCTCATGCCCGATTTAATTTTTGCAAATAAATTTCCCGTGCCGTTTTCCCAAAAACCAGGTCCAATAATGACACCCGGATTTACAACAATACAATTTACTCCTTCCTGACTTGCACGCCAAACTTCCATTTCTGCAGCTCGTTTGGTAATGGCATAATCACTCTTATTTTTGTTCGTTGTCCAAAAACATTTTTCGTCAATAAAATCATGACCATAAGTGTATTCAAGTGTAGCAATGGAACTCACGAAACACAATTTTTTTACTTTGTTTTCGATCGAAATATTTACAATATTTTGGGTTCCTTCTATATTTATCTTTCTCATTTCCTGATAATCACTCGAAGAAAAAGATACAAGAGCGGCACAATGATAGACAACATCGATATTCTTAAAAACCTTTCTCAATTCCTCAGTCACAGTAATGTCGGCATGAACCCACTTAATTTTGAAATAATTATTGTTATTTGGCAAGTAATAATGAAAAACACGTTTTACATCTTCTAATTTGGACTTGTTACGATAGATTGCTGTAATCTCATTTTCCTGAAGAGAGAGATGATAAAGTAAATGCGCTCCCAAAAATCCTGTTCCACCTGTAACTAAAACCATGAGGTAAAAATAAATAATCCTTGGTGTAAATTGCTTATTCTATAAAAATTATTCACGATTCGTTTGCGATCAATTTTTTGAAAACAGTTTTTAGGGAGCCAGTTAACATTCTTTTTTATCTTTGCCCAAAATTTGAAAGTATGGCAAATAATTTTGTTGAAGAATTGCAATGGAGAGGTTTGATACACGATATCATGCCGGGGACAGAAGAACAATTACAAAAGGAAATGACGACGGCTTATATTGGATTTGACCCAACAGCAGACACCCTGCATATTGGAAGTTTGGTTCAAATTATGCTTTTAATGCACTTTCAAAGATCCGGCCATAAACCAATTGCTTTGGTTGGTGGCGCTACTGGGATGATTGGAGATCCCTCAGGCAAATCTTCTGAGCGAAATTTACTGGATGAAGAAACGTTGGCAAAAAATATAGCAGGAGTGAAAAGAACACTCGAAAGATTTATAGATTTCTCAGGAAATCAAGATAATCGTGCAGAATTGGTAAACAATTACGATTGGATGAAAAATTTATCTTTTTTAGAATTTGCCCGAGATATCGGTAAACATATTACTGTAAACTATATGATGTCTAAAGATTCGGTAAAAAATCGTTTAAATCCGGATGCCAAAGAAGGAATGAGTTTTACAGAATTCACCTATCAATTGGTTCAAGGATATGATTTCCTGCATCTTTATGAACATAAGAATTGTAAATTACAAATTGGAGGAAGTGATCAATGGGGCAATATTACTACAGGAACCGAATTAATAAGAAGAAAATTACAGGGCAAAGCCTTTGCACTTACCAGTCCTTTGGTTACCAAAGCAGATGGAACAAAGTTTGGGAAGACTGAAGGAGGGAATGTATGGTTGGATCCAATGAAAACCTCTCCCTATAAATTTTATCAATATTGGATGAATGCGAGTGATGAAGATGCCGAAAAGTACATCAAGATATTTACCTTTTTAGATAAAGAAACCGTTGAGAAACTCATAGCAGAGCATAAAGAAGCCCCACATTTAAGGATATTGCAGAAAAAAGTGGGGGAAGAAGTAACCCGAATGACTCATGGTGAGCAAGCACTTGAAAATGCCATTTTGGCTTCATCGATCTTATTTGGGAATTCTACTGCCAGCGATTTGCGAAAATTGGATAAGCAGACTTTTTTAGATGTTTTTGAAGGCGTTCCACAAGCAGAAATTTCATTTGAGGAGGTCGATAAAGGAATTGATATTGTGGATGCACTGAACGCAAAGTCAGGTTTTCTAAAATCTAATGGAGAGGCGAGAAGAGCTTTGAATGAAAATTCGATTTCGGTCAATAAGGAAAAAGTAAAAGAAGACTTCCACTTGACAAAAAAAGATTTAATAGACGATCAATTTGTGCTTTTACAAAGAGGTAAACGCAATTATTTTTTGCTCAGAGTAAGATCATAATACCATTAAATTACATCCCCGAATATCTGAATGGTCAAATCTTCCGAGTACCTCGAAAGATCCGTCTTCGTGGATTTTTCCCAAGTCTTGGGTTGCAATAAAACTACAGGAATTAAGATTTGCCAGATCTATTACATTAATACCACCGGATTTTCCATTGGGTAATAAACACAATGGATCTTCGGTATCTCTTATTGCCACTTTCATCCATGGCGGACAAAAAAATCTTCCCTCACCGCTCGAATAGGCTTGTGATAGAAGTTCTGTCATTCCATATTCTGAATGTATTTGTTTTACACCGAAGCCTTTTTTGAGTATGTCGTGTAATTCTTCACGAACCAATTCTTTTCTATTCCCTTTCATGCCACCCGTTTCCATAACAATAGTATGTTTCAGGTCGAATTGATATTTTTCGATAAAATCTAACAAAGCAAAAGAGACACCAACCAGAATTGTTTTTCTCTTCTTTGCTTCAAGGGCATGTATAATTTTTGCGAGCTTATCGTGTTCTTTTAAATAAAAACCACTTTCTGTTTTACCTGAAAGGCGAAAGAGTTCATCCATCATAAAAATTAAGGAAGATCCCGTTCTTTCCAGGTAGCCCGGTAAAAGAGCCAGAAAGATATAATTTGAAGGTGATCCGTAAAAGTGTTTAAACCCGAAATGAAAACTATCTATATATAATTTTGTATCGCTTACAAAATGTTTGCTTTGCTCTGTTCCTGTAGTACCGCTGCTCGTAAAAACAATCTCTTCATTTTGAGAAGACCGGATAATTTTTTCGGTCTTAAAAAAAGAAATAGGTAAAAAAGGTATTTGAGAAATTGAATTTACTGTGGAAGGATTGATCTTCAAAAATTTAACAAAACGCTGATAAACAGGGCTATGCCCGGATTGAAATTTGAAAACCTCAATTGCTGTTTTTTCAAATTCCTCACGGGATCCAATTTTAAAAAAAGAAGAATAATTTAGATTCATTTCATGAGCAAAAGTAGGTCAAATAACGCAACCCAATTCTTGTTTTAGCATCTAAAATAATGCAATCAATGTCATTCGAAAATAATGAAAAGATTCATTGTATTATTTTTTATTGTAATTTTAACCACCTGTTGTAGTGATGGGGACGAATATTATTATGAGCTGGTACCCATAGAAAGTTCAAATTTTCCTGAATTTTTTGAGTACGGTTATGTATATGAAGTCTCTGTTCAGTACAAGGTTTCAAATGATTGTTTCTTGTATCCTGATTTGATTTATGAATACGATCAAGATGCCAGAAATGTGGCAATTGTTGGAACTTTTGTAGATGAAAATAGTTGTTCCCCTGAAGATGCTTTATTTAATTATGTTTTTAGGGTGCATGCAATTCAAACTGAAGATTATATTTTCAGACTTTGGCAGGGAGAAGATGAAAATGGCGATTCGATTTACGAAGAGGTCATTGTTCCGGTGGTTAATGTAAACAATAAAGTTGAACATGGGTTTAAAGAAACTCATACTTAAATGTAAAAAAAGAGATATAAAGGCCCAATCTGAGGTCTATCAGTTGTTTGCGGGTAAGATGTTTGCTATTAGTCTCAAATATTCTAGAAATACCCAAGAAGCAGAAGATAACCTTCAGGATGCCTTCATTACAATATTTGAAAAAATAGATCAATTTAAATTCAAAGGTTCCTTCGAGGGATGGATGAAAAGGATTGTAATCAATACAACCTTGCAAAGTTATCGCCAAAAGAGCGTTTTGAATTTGGTAGAATATAATCTACCTGATGAGGTAGATGTTGAAGTGGTGGAAGATGATATTTCTTTGGAATTTTTATTAGGGATTGTTCAGGAGTTACCGGAAAGGTATAGAATGGTGTTTAACCTTTATGTTTTAGATGGTTTTTCTCACAAGGAAATTTCAAAACTTTTAGGTATTGCCGAGGGAACTTCTAAATCGAATTTATCTAGGGCTAGATTGATCTTAAAAGAAAAAGTTGAATTGAGTCAGCAAAAAAGAAATGCTGGATTATTTTAGAAATGAAGGAGTATAAAAACATAGACAGACTTTTTCAGGAAAACTTTAAAGAAATGGAAGTTTTTCCTCCTGATAGGGTTTGGAATAATATCGAAATGCGATTGCAGGGCAGGTCGAGAAATAGAGTTGTGCCATTTTTTAGAAAAGTAAGTGGTGTAGCTGTAGCGGCTTTACTGTTCTTTTCTTTGGGCTTAGGCTATTTTAAACCCTGGAAAAAGGATACTTTGTTAAATAACAACGGAGCCATTCAAAATAGCAGAAGTAACAGTAATGTAACACCTGTTATAGATCAAATTGGCGATGGCGAACAGCAATTAACTGTTGCTGAGGATATGAATAAAAAAGTCGGAAAAGGGAAAGTGGTTACAATGGAAATCCCTGTTGTTGCTGAATCCAAAAAGAATGACTTCAAATTTGCTGATGAAGAGGGTAATGTCATCGTGAATAAGGATTTGACACAGAAGGATAAAGAAATTCCCGAAGAATCCTTAAACAGTAATTCTGAATTTTTTCAAACAAGCATTGAAAGTGCAATGTCATCAAATGAGAAGGTCAATATCAAACCGGAACCGGTTAAAAAGTGGTCTGTTGGACCAACTGTAGCTCCTGTATATTTGAACTCGCTACAACAAGGTTCCCCGATAAGTAAAAATTTGCGAAATAATGCCATAAGCTCTGATGAAGCCTTCTCGTACGGAGTAAAGGTAAATTATCAATTAACGGATAAGATCAATATTCAGTCAGGTTTAAACCGATTAGAATTAGGCTATAACACCAAAGATGTCAACCTTTCTATTTCAGCTTCCAAATATCCAAACAACAATATAAATGCTAAGAATTCTGCCATTTATCTGTCCTCATCTCAAAACTCAAGACCCAACATTGAATCATCAACGGTTGCGGGAAAGACAGATGTAGATGGCGAATTGAACCAGTCTTTTGAATACCTGGAAATTCCTCTGGAAATGAAATACAACTTGTATGAAAGTAAAGTTGGGCTTAATTTGGTGGGAGGTTTCAGTACCTATATTTTGACAGACAACCAGGTTTCATTTGTTCTGCCTAATCTCAATGAAACTAAAATAGGAGAGGCGAATAATTTAAATTCATTTAATTTTAGTGGAAATTTAGGTGTTGATATCGATTATAAAATAACGCAAGATTGGTTTTTAAACGTTACACCAATGCTAAAGTATCAGTTTAATACTTTCTCAAATAGTTCTGGTAATTTTCAACCCTATTATTTTGGGGTTTACTCCGGAGTTAATTATCGTTTTTAATCTTTCTTAGAGCACAGAATAAAAGCCGGACCAAAATCCGGCTTTTTTGGTTCTTAAATATTACCATAAGACAATATTTACGCTTAAATTAGCTGAGATTTAGTAATTACAACTTTATAATAAAAAT
>CAZWAN010000016.1:0-40909 GCA_964631875.1 uncultured Flavobacteriaceae bacterium | reverse complement strand
CCCTTGAAAAAGTTATGAGTAATTTAGATTTTGAACAAATTTCGTTCGATTTACCGAAAAACCAATCGAATGTAATCAAAGTAATTGGTGTAGGTGGTGGAGGAAGCAATGCCGTAAACCACATGTTTAGCAAAGGTATTGAAGGTATTGATTTTGTGATATGCAATACCGATGCCCAAGCACTTGAAACAAGCCCTGTACCTACTAAAATACAGCTTGGAGCAACATTAACTGAAGGATTGGGTGCTGGTGCCAATCCTAGTATCGGAGAAGAAGCTGCCGTAGAAAGTATAGAAGCCATTAAAGCCATGCTCGATGTAAGATCTAAAATGATCTTTATCACGGTTGGAATGGGCGGTGGAACCGGAACAGGAGCTGCTCCGGTAATTGCAAAAATAGCCAAAGGTTTGGACATATTAACTGTTGGAATTGTGACCACTCCTTTCTCCTTTGAAGGAAAAATGAGAAATGAACAAGCTCAAAAAGGAATCGAAAAGTTAAGGGAGCATGTCGATTCTTTAGTAGTAATCAATAATAATAAACTGCGAGAAGTATATGGTAATCTGGGATTTAAAGCAGGCTTTTCTAAAGCAGATGAAGTGTTGTCTACTGCAGCAACCGGAATAGCTCAGGTCATAACACATCATTACACGCAGAACATCGATTTAAAAGATGCTAAAACTGTTTTATCGAGCAGCGGTACTGCTATCATGGGATCGGCTACTGCTTCTGGCAATAACCGAGCACAAAACGCTATTACAAAAGCCTTAGATTCTCCATTATTAAATGACAATAAAATTACCGGAGCCAAAAGAGTATTGCTTTTAATTGTGTCTGGTAGTTCTGAAGTTACTATTGATGAAATTGGAGAAATCAATGATTATATTCAGTCGGAGGCAAGAACCAATGTAGATATTATTATGGGTGTTGGTGAAGATGAAAACCTTGGTGATGCAATAGCGGTAACTGTTATTGCAACAGGATTTAATGCCGATCAAGAGAGGCAAATCCAAAGTATCGATCCTCAAAAGATAGTGCATACATTGGTTGAAGATAAATCAGAAAATACAATAAGAAGAGAACCTCTGATAAAGGAGCAACCTGTTACAGAAAAGAAATCACCGGACATGGTGGTTGAACCTGAAATTAAAGCAAAAAAGGAAGGGTTATTAAATGATATGGCTGTTGTATTTGAAGAAGTAAAACCAAGAGAGGAACTATCCAAAGTAGCACCAAAAGTAACTTATCAGGTAGAAAAGGATTTTGTGATCAATGATATGACAGAACCTACCAGTGCAGAAAAGGAAGTGGATAATGAAAATCAGTTTACCTTTACTTTCGACATGCCTATGGAAGAAAAAAGACCGGCCCAAAAAATATTTTCTATTAACGATTATGAAATTGTGGATTTAGAAGAAGTTAAGCCGGAAATTAAATCTACAGCTCATCATATCAGACATACCTTGGAATTTGAAGAAGAATTCCAGGCAGAAATGAAAGTGTTAAAAGAAATAAGCAAATCAAAGAAAGATCAGGAAGAAGATCTGGAAATGAATATTCAAATAAAAAATAGGGAAACAATTAATCCAGTTCCCTCTTCATCTGTAGTTTCGGATGATGATGTTTCTCCGCTCACTTTGACCATTGAAGAGTTAAGGAAAAGAGCGGACGCCAGGAGGGAGAAAATGAAAACCTTTAACTATAAATTTAGTAACCAGATAAACAAGAATATTGATGAAATGGAAAATCAGCCTGCCTACAAACGTTTAGGAGTCGATATTAAAGAAAATAGCCATTCATCAGATAATAACCAAAATAAGTCAAGATATACCTTGGGTATTGATGAAAACGATGAAATTCAATTGCGTTCGAATAATTCGTTTTTACACGATAATGTTGATTAGTTGAAATTTTAGTTTTAGTTAGTGGGAGAAATCCGGAATAGACATTTGTCCTTCCGGATTTTTTTATGGTGCCTTTAGTGAATCTAAAGCTGCTTCTGCTTCATTGATTCTCATGGTTGTGTCTAAAACCATTTCATCGACGAATTCCTTTAATTTTTCATTGATTAAGGCTTGATCGGTCAGGTTATTTAATTTAAAATTTACAGCCGAAAACGCATCATAAATCTTTTGTCTTTCAAGATTTACTTCCTTATTTGAAATAACCGAGATGGTTGCCATATCCTGAAGTCTGAGTGCTTCATTATGCAATACATTTAAGCGAATTTTTAAAGAGGGAATATTTAATTCTTGTACTGATATCGTATCTTTCAATTTTTCTGTCAGACTTGCAAATTCCTTTGCGTTGAAAAGTGCTTGTTCATTTGAGTTTGAGCCATTATTCTCGAGAAATCTATTAACGTCCTTATACGCTACCCAATCTTTAATCAACTCTTGTGCGGCCGGATTTAATTTCTCGGTTAAACTGTAATTTAAATTTGTTTTCACAGAATCCTGAACCGAAATAGGTGGAATCTCCAATGCAACAGGAGAGTCTTTTTTACAAGAAAAATGAAATAAAATCAGAAAGAGAATTGTTGTAAAATATAAATATTTCATAAAATGGATTAAGGAATTTCAATGTATTAAATACTTATTACCAAACTACTTTCAATTTACTATATCCCGTGGAATTGAAATATATTTGCATAAAAATAACGGTATGGAACATAAAATATTAATTCTTGGCGCCAGCGGGCAAATTGGTACAGAACTTACGTTAAAACTAAGGCAAATTTATGGAAATTCTTCGGTGATTGCCTCAGATATTCGGAACGGAAATTTTGAGGTTATGCGAAGTGGACAATTTGAAATACTCGATGCTTCTAATAAGAATGATATTTTGGATGTTGTTAAAAGGCATGATATCAAAGAGGTTTACTTACTTGTGGCCATGCTTTCCTTTATATCTGAGAAAAACCCTCAGAAAGCATGGGAATTAAATATGAACACTTTATTCAATGTCTTGGAGCTCGCAAAGGAAAAGCATATTGATAAAGTTTTCTGGCCATCCTCTATCGCCGTTTTCGGCCCTTCTTCTCCCAAAATCAATACACCACAGGTTACGGTTATGAACCCAAGTACGGTTTACGGGATTAGCAAATTAGCGGGTGAGAATTGGTGCGCTTACTATCATAATAAATTTGGTGTAGATGTTAGAACGCTGAGGTATCCCGGAATAATCAGTTACAAAACCAATCCTGGCGGAGGTACAACAGATTACGCCGTAGAAATTTTTTATGGGGCTTTACAAACTGGGACTTACCAAAGCTTTTTAAAAAAGGATACTACTTTACCCATGATGTATATGGAAGATGCCGTTGATGCCACTATAAAGCTCATGGAACATGAACCCTTTGCTTCATATACACCCTATAACTTGGCTGCGATTAGTTTTTCTCCTGAAGAAATTGCTTTAGAAATAAAAAAATCTTTGCCTGATTTTACCATTTCATACAAAAAGGATGCTCGGCAAATAATTGCGAATAGTTGGCCATATTCTATTGATGACAGTCAGGCCAGGATGGATTGGGGTTGGGAGCATAAATTTGATCTGGAAAAAATGGTAAAAGTAATGTTAGAAGGTTTGCAATTTATCATTCGTTAGTTATTAAAATATTTTCGTCTAAAAAGCAGGGAAAATTTAAAAAGATGAAAGAAATTATAGAAAACAGCCTAAAAAAGGCAATGAATTACCAAGAATACAGAAGTCATTTACAAAAGTTAGTATCAGAATTTAATGCGAAAGAAAGTGCAGATAATTTAATGCATTACAATCGTTTGAACGATATGAGAATGAAACGATTGGATAAAAAAATCGAGTTGAATGAGACTGCTAGACAGGAAGTTGCTCAAATTGATAAGGATTTTACTTGGCTAGTACTTTCTGAATCATGGTGCGGTGATGCGGCACAATCTTTACCGGTACTCAATAAATTTGCCGAGTTGAATAAGAATATCCGCCTAAAAATTGTTTCTCGTGATGAAAATGATTTACTCATGCAGCAGTTCTTGACCGATGGAAGCAGGTCTATTCCTAAATTAATTGTTTTAGATAAGAATAATGAAGTTATAGAACATTGGGGTCCAAGATCAAAAAAAGCAAAGGCTTTATTGGATGAATACAAAGAAAAAAACGGCAAAATTGATGGCAAAATCAAAGAAGATTTGCAAGTTTGGTATAACAACGATAGAGGACAGAGTATAGAAAATGAAATGGTGGAGATCTTAAAGAAAATGAAGTAAATGTTGATGGAAAATGAAAATATGGAAGAGGATGCAAGAGTTTTGATTTTTCCCGCCGAAAGAAAAATGTATCCTCAGGAGACGGAGGAAGTCAAAAGTACTTTAGTTTCCTTTTTAACAAATTTTCCGCTAGAATCTGGATTTCAGATATTTTTCGATAGGTTTATTGTCATCATGATTTCTTCTGAAAAGCCCTTTGATTTAACCATGAATGACGAATTAATCGAAATTATTCAAAACTTTGAGAAAAAATTCAAACTATCTTTGATAGACAAAGTAAAGGTATTTTTTAAACAGGGCGAATACATTCAATGTAAAGAAGTGCCTGATTTTAAAAAGCTGATCAAAAGTAAAAGTGTTTCTAGAAGTACCATAGTCTTTAATCATTTCGTGCATACGAAAAGAGAATTTGAAGAGGCTTGGGAATCAGCGGCAGACGAAAGTTGGATATCACATTTCTTCTAAATGTAATCCCTCGACAAATTTGATTGGATCAATTGCCATGATTACATCAAATTCACCACTTTTAGTTCTTCTTAGACTGCTTAAATGTGAACCGGTTTGGAGTTTTTGTCCAAAGTCATGTGCGATTGATCTTATATAGGTGCCTTTGCTGCATACAATTCTGAAATAAATATTAGGCAATTCTATTTTAACAATTTCAAACTCGAAAACAGTAACTTTTCTAGGTTTGATTTCGGTGCTTTCTCCCTTTCTTGCCAATTCATATAATCTGACCCCGTCTTTTTTTAAGGCGGAAAAAATTGGAGGAGTTTGCTCAATTTCTCCAAGAAAGTTAGCCGTGTTCGCAAAAATTCCTTGTTCTGTAATATGCTGAATAGAAAAATGTTTATCAATTTCGGTTTCTAGGTCATAAGAAGGTGTAGTACTACCAAGGGTAATAATGCCGGTATACTCTTTTAATTGTGCTTGAAGTTGATCTATTTTCTTGGTAAAACTTCCTGTACAAATAATCAATAAACCTGTCGCTAAAGGATCTAATGTTCCAGCATGTCCTACTTTTAATTTTTTAAGTCCGTATTTCTTTTTTATCGCCCAACGTAATTTATTTACTACCTGAAAGGAAGTCCATGTATAAGGCTTGTCTACCAATAATATTTGACCGTTTTTATAATCTTCTGCAGTCATTTATCGAAGGAGAACATAAGTGATAGCGACGAGACCAACAATAGCACAATAAATTGAGAAATAGCTCAACTTACTTTTCTTTACCAGTGCGATCATCCATTGACAAGCAAATAGTCCAGAAGCGAAGGCAGCTATAAATCCGGCTGTCATCACGTAAAAATTCTCTCCTGAGAAATTAATTTCCCCACTCAAGACATCTTTACCAACTTTACCTATGATTAATGGTACAACCATAAGGAAAGAAAAACGAGCTGCTTTGGTTCTGTCAATGCCCAATAATACAGAAGTTGAAATTGTTGCTCCGGATCTGGAAATACCCGGTAAAATTGCAATGGCCTGTGCAATACCAATGATAAATGCAGATGGAAAAGAAACACTTTTTGTAGTATTCTTAGCCCGGTCTGCGAAAAGAAGTAATCCGGCTGTTATCAATAACATAAAGCCAACAAATAAGATATTATCACTAAATAAGGAAGCAATTTCATCTTCAAAGAACAAGCCAATTAGAGCCGCAGGAATCATTGAAATAACTATTTTTAGTGCAAATCGAAATTCATCATTAATCCGAAATTGTAACAGTCCCTTTATTATTGTTATAATATCTTTTCTAAAAATAATGATCGTACTCAAAGCAGTTGCAAAATGAAGTACGACCGTAAAAGTTAGACTTTCTTTGGGAACCAAATTTTCTCCAAAAAAAGCCTTTGCTAACTCTAAATGTCCACTCGAAGATACCGGTAAAAACTCTGTAAGACCTTGAATGATACCAAGAATGATGGCTTCTATAAAACTCATATTTTGATATTAGTGAAGACTAGCTTTTTTTTGATTTGGCAAAAATGGCATAGATCTGAATACCCAATCCTATTAAAACCAAAGTAGGCGCCAAACGAATTCTTCTAAAATTATATAATTCTTCATTGAAAACTTCTGGATCATCACTCCCTCCGCCAACCATTAGTCCGAATCCTAGCAGAATAATGGCAATTCCCAAAATCATAATCAGGTAATTTTTTTTTTCAAATAAGAATTCAGTTGTGTTTTTCTGGTCGTTTTTAGCCATTTTCAAAATTTTAAAAATATAATTCGTCTGTTCTTAGGTTCAGGAATCTTTGGGTTGCAAAGAAGGTACTTATCCAGGTAATCAAAATTCCTAAAATAAATATTCCGCCAAATAAGGCCCCGAGTTTTATTTCTTCTTTTATAAGTTCAAATTGCGGGAAATACTGATCAAAGTAAAAAATGACAGCAGCCAAGGCCAACATGGCAATAATAGAACCTATAATCCCGAGTTTTACGGTCTGCCAAATAAAAGGTCTTCTTATAAAACGCTTGGTTGCACCAACCATTTGCATGGTCTTAATTGTAAATCTTTTTGAATAAATGGATAGCCTAATTGAACTATTGATCAAAACAATCACAATTAAGGTCGCCAAGGCGCTAAAAATTAATATAATGATACTAATTTTTTTTACATTTTTTGTCAACATTTCAATCAGCGGTTTGTCATATGAAACTTCAGAAATCAATGCATTTTTTTTATAAATTTCTTCTATTTCTAGCATTTTTTCGGGAGAAACATAGTCGGCTTTTAAATGAATATCAATAGAATTTTGCAAAGGATTGTAACCCAAGAAATTCATGAAATCTTCTCCGTTTTCTTCTTTATAAATTTGAGCTGCTTCTTCTTTTGAGACAAATTTGCTGGATTTTGTAAAAGGTTCGGCATCTATGCTAGCTTGTAATTTTGCTATACTTTCCTTTTTAACTTCATTTTTAATAAACAATGAAATCACAGCTTGTTCTTTAAAATAATCGGAAATTTTCTTGGTTTGCAATAAAAGTAATCCAATAATGCCAAGAAGAAATAAAACAAGTGCAATACTAATAATGACAGAAACATAAGAGGATCTTAATCTGCGTTTTTGGTATTTTTCGAAGGATTCACTCATAAATACGGATAAAGGTAACCGTTGCGAAGGTAATTATTTAGATGGATTTGAACAATAAAAATGAAGCCGCTCTTCGATTTATCTTTGAGATAATTTTTCGGGGTAAATTTCTTTACTACCCATATTTTTCTTTAACTTTTGACTTGTTTTTGAATAAAACATATTGAATTGACGATAAGATTAGGTAATTAAAGTTTTTTAATAATAGGTCTTATCTTTAAGCAAATGGTCAAAGAATTATAACGTACTTTTGCACTTATGGAAAGCAATAGACAAAAGAAAATTGCAGGAGTTTTACAAGAAGATCTTGCTAATTTATTGAGAAAGGAAGCTCAAGATGGAGGTAAAGGAGTTCTAATTTCTGTAACTAAGGTAAAAGTAACAGCAGATTTGAATGAAGCCAAAGTTTATTTGAGTATTTTTCCTTCAAACTTAAAAGAAGATATTTTTAAAGAAATCGTAGATCAATCATCTGAACTTCGATATAAGATGGCACAACTTACCAGAAATCAGTTGAGAAAAATGCCTGAACTTCATTTTTATATAGATGATTCTTTGGACTACATTGATAACATAGATAAGGCTTTAAAGGGAAATGAAAATCCAATCAAAGACCCCGATATTCTGAAAGAAAAGAAAAAAAAGTAAATTGAATTTTCCGCTTTACATCGCCAAAAGGTATTTGGTCTCCAAAAGCAGCAATAATGCAATCAACATCATCACCATTATTGCAACTGTTGGCGTGGTGGTTAGTACGATAGCTTTATTCTTGGTTCTATCTGTATTCTCGGGTTTAAAAAGTTTCAGTTTAAATTTTATTGAAGTATCCGATCCCGATTTAAAGGTCAGCTCCGTTAGAGGTAAATCATTTTTATTTAATGATTCTATATCCCAAAGTTTGGCAGAGGAAAAAATTTCTTCCTATACTAAAGTGATAGAGGAGCGCGCTTTTTTTAATTACAATGATAAGTCTCATGTTGCATTTGTAAAGGGAATTGACGACCAATACTTAAAAGTCAATCGCATGGATACTGCCGTTTATTTTGGTGAATGGGTAAATTATGATGAAAAATATACGGTCGTTATTGGGGGTAAGATTTCCTCCTTGTTATCTGTTGGGGCTTATGATTTTTTGGATCCTTTAAAAATTTTTGTACCTAAACCTGGAAAGGGATACATAACCGATCCGAGAAATGCATTTAACAGCGTAAATACGCAGCCAATTGGTATTTTTAAATTAACAGAAGAGATCGACGGCAAATATGTTTTTGCAAATTTAGCGCTCACACAAGAATTACTCAATTATGTGCCAAATCAAATTACATCTGTTGAAATTAAATTAAGTGATGCAAAGTTTACCAAGGAAGTTCAGGAAGAATTGCAACAGTATCTGGGTACTAATTATAAAGTTCAAACGAGGGAACAATTGAACTCAGTTTTTTATAAAATGTTGAATACAGAAAATTTGGCATCCTATTTGGTTTTTACCTTGGTCTTGATCATTGCCTTGTTTAATGTAATCGGCGCAATCGTAATGATGATTATTGATAAAAGGAATAATTTAAAAACAATGTGCCACCTCGGTGCAGATATCAGGAATATAAGAAGAATTTTTATTCTTCAAGGATTTCTGTTGACTATGGTAGGATTATTAATAGGATTGCTTATTGCCATTCCACTGATTTTGATCCAGAAGAAATTAGGCCTTATTATGATCACACAGTATTTAGCTTATCCTGTTGAGTTTTATTGGAGTAATGTTTTAATTGTGATAGCCACCATCATCATTTTGGGTTATTCGGCTGCCTTAGTAGCCAGCTCAAGAATAAATAAAAAATTAGTTAGTACCTAAGCTAATTTTTCGAGCACTTCATCGAGTACTTCAAAAACAGCTTCTTTCGATTCTCCCGTTACCATTCTTTGCCTGTACTCTTTGAAATTAGGAATACCTTTAAAGTAATTCGAATAATGTCTCCGAGTTTCATAAAGCCCGGCATGATCTCCGTTCCAATCAATGGCCATTGACAAATGTCTTTTTACAACTTCAACTCGCTCTCTTAACGAAGGTGGTTCAAGATGTTTTCCTGTGGCGAAAAAGTGTTTTACATCTTTAAAGAACCATGGATTTCCAATACTCGCGCGACCTATCATTGCACCATCTAAACCGTAATCATCTCGCATCGATTTTGCCTTTTCGGCATTATCTACGTCTCCGTTTCCAAAAATCGGAATATGAATTCTTGGATTATTTTTCACGTCGGCAATGGGTTTCCAAGTTGCACTACCCTTATACATTTGAGCCCTGGTTCTTCCATGAATTGCTAATGCTTGAACGCCGGCATCTTGCAATCTTTCTGCCACTTCCATGATATAAATTGTTTCGTCGTCCCAACCTAAACGGGTTTTTACAGTTATAGGTAAAGCTGTATGCTTAACCATTTCACGACTTAATTTTTCCATTAGGGGGATGTCTTTCAAAATCCCTGCTCCAGCTCCTTTGCTAACGACTTTCTTTACAGGACAACCAAAATTAATATCGATAAAATCTGGCTTCGATTGCTCTACAATTTCTACAGTTCGGAGCATAGAATCTAGATTGGCACCAAAAATCTGAATTCCTACAGGTCTTTCTCTTTCGTAAATATCTAATTTTTGAATACTTTTTGCCGCATCTCTTATCAAACCTTCTGAAGAAATGAACTCCGTATATACGACATCTGCTCCCTGCTCTTTACACAATGCTCTAAAAGGCGGATCACTCACGTCTTCCATAGGTGCCAGAAGCAGGGGGAATTCTCCTAAATCAATATTTCCAATCTTTGCCATAATCGGTTGCAAAATTAGCGCATTTATCGATTTTGTGAAAATTTAATTATCAGGCTACTTTTTATCGCTATTTATTAATATTTTTCGGCTATTTTATACCGATATTGTTTTAAGTTTGCAACATTTTAAAATTAATCAAATGAAATTGAAAGTTTTTTTAGCGTTTATATTTATTAGTTTTTTTGCTTGTAAAAGCAGTCAAAACAAATCATCACAATCACATGGTCATTCCGGTTATAAAAGTGACGGATATAGTGGAGCTACCCGTGTAACGGATGTGATTCATTATCCTAAAGAGAAGCATTTAACCAACATAAAGCAACTGACCTTTGGAGGAGATAATGCTGAAGCTTATTGGAGTTTTGATAATTCCAGAATTACTTTTCAATCGAATAATAAGGAGTGGGGTCTAGCGTGTGATCAGATATTTACAATGGGAGTCGATGAAACGACAAAGGACGGAAAACCACAAATGGTAAGCACGGGTAAAGGAAGAACAACTTGTAGTTACTTTCTACCGGGTGATGAAGTTATCATCTATTCATCTACTCATCTGGGTGGTGATGCTTGCCCACCCTCACCAAAAAAGGAAGATCACGGGGGTAAATACGTATGGCCTGTATATGCAGATTTTGATATTTTTACGGCAGATCTTCAAGGGAATCAGTTAAAACAGCTCACCAATACTCCGGGTTATGACGCTGAGCCAACAGTATCACCAAAAGGAGATAAGATCGTCTTTACTTCAACCAGAAATGGAGACTTGGACTTATATACAATGAATCTGGATGGTTCTGATGTCAAACAAGTTACCTTTGAACTTGGGTATGATGGCGGCGCATTTTTTTCTCCTGATGGAGAAAAGTTGATTTTTAGATCGTCCAGACCGAAAACTGAACAAGAAATTAAAGAATACAAAGATTTGCTAGCTCAAGATTTGGTCATGCCAACGAATATGGAGTTATATGTTTGTAATCTTGATGGATCAGAACTTAGAAAAATTACTGATTTGGGCGATGCAAACTGGGCGCCGTTTTTTCTACCCAATGGGGAGAAAATCATTTTTTCTTCAAACCACCACAAACCAAAAAAAGACGGTTTTAACCTTTTTATGATTAATTTGGATGGAACAGGATTAGAACAAATTACATATGATGGCGTGTTTGATGCGTTTCCTATGTTTTCACCTGATGGGAAAAGAATTATTTTCTCTTCTAATCGAAATAATAATGGAACGAGCGACACAAATTTGTTTATAGCTGATTGGGTCGATTAAGGTGTTTCTTCATAATCATATGAAGCGAATTTAAAAGGAGACTCATTTATTTTTTTCGCTATCTTGCACTGCTTTTAAAAGGCTACAAAAATATTCTTTATTTCTACTGTAACTATTTGTTAAACAGGTTTTTGTTGAATATTTTTATATAAAAATCGAACCAAATGAAGATTGATGAATACCTTCTTTGAGATCGTTTTTTTGACATGAACATGATAGGAATATGAAAAACATCAGAAATTTTTGCATAATAGCACATATTGACCATGGTAAGAGTACTTTGGCCGATAGGTTACTTGAATTTACGCATACCATTACAGATCGCGAAAAACAGGATCAGTTATTAGACAGTATGGATCTTGAGCGCGAACGCGGGATTACCATTAAAAGTCATGCCATACAAATGGAGTATACGTATAACAATGAAACCTATGTTTTAAACCTTATCGATACTCCTGGTCATGTCGATTTTTCCTACGAAGTATCAAGATCTATAGCTGCTTGTGAAGGAGCTTTGTTAATTGTTGACGCGGCCCAAAGTATTCAAGCCCAAACCATTTCAAATTTATATTTGGCTTTGGAAAATGATTTAGAGATTATTCCGGTGTTGAATAAGGTTGACCTGCCAAGTGCAAATCCGGAAGAAGTGAGCGATGATATAGTAAATCTATTGGGATGTGATTATGATGATATCATTCACGCAAGTGGGAAAACGGGATTTGGTGTTGATAAAATTCTCGAAGCTATAGTTGAGCGCGTACCAGCACCAAAAGGCGATGAAAAGGCACCTTTACAAGCGCTTATTTTTGACTCAGTATATAACTCTTACAGAGGTGTTGAGACCTATTTTAGGGTAATTAATGGTGAAATTAAAAAGGGTCAAGCCATCCAATTCATGGCAACCAAAAAGCAATATTTTGCAGAGGAGGTCGGTACGCTTAAACTGAAACAAAAGCCCAAAGAATCTATTAAGGCCGGTGATGTGGGGTATTTGATTACCGGTATTAAAACAGCTAGTGAGGTAAAAGTTGGAGATACTATTATAGACCCAAAAAACCCAAGTACAGAAAGAATTGAAGGATTTGAGGATGTAAAACCCATGGTTTTTGCTGGAATCTATCCTGTCGATACAGAGGATTATGAGGAATTGCGTTCTTCCATGGAGAAGTTGCAATTGAATGATGCTTCTTTAGTTTATTCTCCAGAGAGTTCTGCAGCACTTGGTTTTGGTTTTCGATGTGGCTTTTTAGGAATGCTACACCTAGAAATTATCCAAGAAAGGTTAGAGCGTGAGTTTGATATGACCGTAATCACAACTGTACCCAATGTTTCGTATCATGCCTATACCAATAAAGAGCCTGATAAAATGATTTTGGTAAATAATCCTTCTGATTTACCCGACCCATCGAGCTTGAATAGGGTAGAAGAACCATTTATCAAAGCAAGTATCATCACTAAATCTGATTTTATAGGGTCTGTAATGAGCTTGTGTATAGAAAAGAGAGGTGAAATTACCAATCAGAATTATTTAACACCGGAAAGAGTAGAACTTACTTTCGATATGCCTTTGTCAGAAATTGTTTTTGATTTTTATGATAGATTAAAAACAGTCTCGAAAGGTTATGCTTCCTTTGATTATCATCCCACGGGATTTAGAGCCTCAAAGCTCGTTCGTGTGGATGTATTGATCAATGGTCAACCGGTTGATGCTTTATCGGCTTTGCTGCACACAGACAATGCTTATTATATCGGAAAAAGAATGTGTGAAAAGTTAAGGGAACTGATACCCAGACAGCAATTTGACATACCTATTCAGGCTGCCATCGGTTCAAAAATTATATCAAGAGAGACAATAAAAGCATTGCGCAAGGACGTTACAGCCAAATGTTATGGTGGAGATATCTCTCGGAAAAGAAAATTACTTGAAAAACAGAAAAAAGGTAAAAAAAGAATGCGTCAAGTTGGTAACGTAGAAATACCTCAACAAGCATTTATGGCTGTTCTAAAATTAAATGATTAAAATCAAATAATCTTTAAATGTCGCAGTAGAGTATCTAAATTATCAGCTACACCATGGCATTGCTCCAGTTTGTCAAGATTTAAACAATAACTGTCATCAATTTCTTTACCTCGGCAATCAATTTCGTTTATTTTTATTTGATTGAACCTTGGTTCTATATTTCTACACCGCTTAAATAAACCTCTGATTGTTTCATGGTCGTGAGTTTCAAAACCTTTTCTTTCCAAAAATCCTTTTAAATAATGTAGAATGGCATATTGAGAATTCTTACAAACAACAAAACTGACAATATCTTCTTGAGGTTTAAAAAGGGCTTCTTGTGCTTTTTCGAGGTTTTCCTCTGCCTTTTCGATATAATTATAACCTTCTTCCATAGTAAAGAAAATTAAAGAAAGGGTTCATGACTTTATGCCATGAACCCGGATTATATTCATTAAATATCCCTAAAGAGCTCTAATCTTTCCCAGTTCGAATCTACATGCTCTTGGGCTTCAATCAAAAGAGTTCCTGCTAATTCAGCATTGTCTTTTACAACTCTTTTAAATCTCGCTTCATTGTACATAAAATCTTGTACGGGGATTGTTGGCGTTTTAGAATCTAATTTAAACTTCTTACCTTTTGGTTTTGAAGGATCAAATCTAAACAATGGCCAGTAGCCTGATTCTACCGCCTTTTCTTGTTGTTGTGCACCATATCTCAAATCATAGCCATGCTCACCACAATGAGCGTATGCCACGATAAGAGATGGGCCGGGATAAGCAGCAGCTTCACGGATTGCATTCAATGTTTGAAGATCTTTCGCTCCAATAGCAATTTGAGCTACATACACATTTCCGTAAGAAATAGCTTGAAGTGCAAGGCTTTTCTTAGCACTTTTCTTTCCGGCAATAGAGAATTTTGCACTCGCTGCCAGTGGTGTTGCTTTAGATGTTTGGCCACCGGTGTTTGAATAAACCTCGGTATCCATCACAAGAATATTTACATTTTCTCCTGAGGCCAATACGTGGTCTACTCCACCAAAACCTATATCGTAAGCCCAGCCGTCGCCACCCAAGATCCAAACTGATTTATGTCTTAGGTTATCTGCCATACGCAAAAGTTTTTTGGCGTCATCACTGTTGTCTAGTATGCGTAAGGTTTCTTTTAATTCCTGGATCTGAGCAATTTTTTGTTCTTTTTGCTCTTCTGTTTCTTCAGGATTATTTAATAAAGCTTCTACCAGCTCACTTCCAACCAATAATTCAAGAGATTTTAGTAGATCGACTGCCATTTCATGTTTTTTGGAAACAGCGAGATGCATGCCTAAACCAAACTCGGCATTATCTTCAAATAATGAATTCGCCCAAGCTGGTCCTCTACCAAATTTATTCGTTCTGTAAGGAGTAGTAGGTAAATTACCACCGTAAATAGAAGAACATCCGGTTGCGTTGGCTATTAAAATACTATCTCCGTATAACTGAGACAACATTTTGATATAAGGTGTTTCACCACATCCTGAACAAGCACCCGAAAATTCAAATAAGGGTTCCAAGAATTGTGATCCTTTTACATTGGTAATGGTCAAAGCAGATCTGTCATAATCAGGAAGGTCAATAAAGTAATCCCAATATTTGTTCTCTACTACATCATATTCAATTTTCTTGTGCATATTGATAGCCTTAAAACCTTCAATTTCTTTGCTTTCTGCTGGACAAACTTCAACACAAAGGTCACAACCGGTACAATCTTCAGGTGAAACTTGAAGAACATAAGACTCTTCACTGGTAAATGGTCTTCCCTTGGCAGGAACAAATTTCATTCCTTCAGGTGCTCCAACTACTTCTGTGTTTGTAACTACTTTTGCACGAATGGCGGCATGAGGACAGATAGCCACACACTTATTACATTGTGTACAAAGATTTTCATCATCCCAAATTGGAATAAAGTCGGCAATACCGCTCTTTTCGTATTGGGTTGTTCCGGTTGGGAAAATACCGTCTACCGGGAAGGCGCTAACTGGTAGTTCATCACCTCTTCCTGCCAAAATATTCTCAAGCACCTCTTTTACAAATCCATCGGGTGCATTATGCATAGCTGAAACGAGTGCTTTGTCACTAGTCACTTTTTTTGGATAATCTACTTCAAATAAATTAGCCAATGCAGTGTCTACTGCATCAAAGTTCATTTTTACTACTTTTTCTCCTTTGTGAGAGTATGATTTTATAATGGCACCTTTAATTTTGGAAATGGCTTCATCTTTAGGAAGAATGCCCGAGATAGCGAAGAAACATGTTTGTAAAACAGTATTAGTTCTTTTTCCCAAATTGGCTTCATAAGCTACTTTTGAGGCATCAATTACATAGAATTTAGCCTCTTTTTTAATAATTTCTTCCTGAACAACCTTGGGCAATTTATTCCAGATCTCATCCTTAGAATAAGGCGAATTTAATAGGAAAGTTCCTCCTTGTTTCAAGTCTTCTACCATATTAAACTTCAAGACAAATTTGAATTGGTGACTAGCAATAAAATCAGCTTTTTCAATGAGATAGGATGAATAAATTGGTTCTGGACCAAATCTTAAGTGTGAAATGGTTTGGGCTCCGGCTTTTTTAGAGTCATAAACAAAATACCCCTGAACGTAATTATCAGTTTCTTCACCGATAATTTTGATCGAGTTTTTGTTTGCTCCAACAGTACCGTCAGACCCAAGTCCGTAGAACATGCAATTGATGGTCGTTTTTCTAACGTTGAAGTTTTCATCAATTGGCAAACTTGTATTCGTAACATCATCGTTAATTCCAACAGTAAAATGGTTTTTTACCTTTTCTTTGGCCAATTCATCATAGATACCTTTTACCATTTTTGGGGTAAATTCTTTTGAACTTAATCCATAGCGTCCACCAACAATTTTTGGCATTTCAATTCCACTTTCAACAAACGCACTGACAACGTCTAAATAAAGAGGTTCTCCCAAACTTCCCGGTTCTTTGGTTCTGTCGAGAACTGCAATATTTTTGACCGTTTTTGGAAGTTTATTAATAAAGTCTTTTGCGTAGAATGGGCGATAAAGTCTGATCAGAAGTGCACCAACCTTCTCACCCTTGGCAATTAAAGTTTCGATGGTTTCTTTTACAGCTCCTTCCCCTGAACCCATAATTACAATAACTCTCTCTGCTTCCGGATGCCCTATATAATCGAATAACTCATATTTTCTTCCCGTATGTTGATAGAACTCATCCATTACTTCCTGAACAACACCCGGAACCTTACTATAGAATGAGTTACCCGCTTCTCTTGCTTGAAAGAAAACATCCGGGTTTTGAGATGTCCCTCTGATACTTGGATGATCAGGGTCTAATGACCTTTCTTTAAACGAAATGATTTCATCTTCCGGCATCATTGCTTTGATTACTTCGTCAGGAATAGCATCTATTTTTGAAATTTCATGAGAAGTTCTAAATCCATCGAATATATTTAAAAAGGGCACTCTAGTTTTTAATGTTGCTACCTGAGATATCAAAGCGAAATCGTGTGCCTCTTGAACATTGGCTCCAAACAACATTGAGTAACCTGTTTGCCTGGTAGCCATCACATCACTATGATCACCAAAAATCGAAAGCGCGTGGGACGCAACTGTTCTTGCGGCTACATGTATTACATTTGGGAGTAATTCTCCAGCAATTTTGTACATATTTGGAATCATCAACAACAAACCTTGTGATGCTGTAAAAGTTGTGGTTAATGCTCCGGCTTGAAGTGATCCGTGAACCGCACCTGCAGCTCCTCCTTCACTTTGCATTTCTATAATTCTAGGAATATTTCCCCAAACATTGTTTTTTTCTTGGGCACTATATGCATCTACATGTTCTCCCATTGGTGATGCAGGAGTAATGGGGTAAATGGCACAAACCTCGTTGGTTTTATGCGCAATTCTCGCCACTGCTTCGTTAGCATCACAAATCAATTTTTCAAATTTTTTATTCATAACTCATTATTTTGTGAAGCGTTGGACATTTTTTTAATTAGTTTATTTTTTTGCTTATTGAACTGAACAAAGTTATTGTGATTCTACTTTTTAAATTATGATTTATGTCATATGGCACTGATATTCAGTATTTAGAATGTTTCTAATTTGAAATAGGAAATATTTGGGCATAAAAAAAGACCGTCACAGCGGTCTTTTTTATCATTTTTTTGGAAAGTCTTATTCTCCGTGTAACCAAGCTTTTTTAGCCAATAACTCTTCATCTGATTCTACATGATCTTCATCAGGAACACAACAGTCTACCGGGCAAACAGAAGCACATTGAGGTTCATCATGGAAACCCTTACATTCCGTACACTTTTCTGTTACGATATAATAAAATTCATCGCTGATTGGTTCGTGGCTTTCATTTGCATCCACTTCTTCTCCAGTACCCGGTACAGTAACCATTCCAGATAATGCAGTTTCATCGGCATACGCCCATTCTGTATCTGGTTCGTATATTGCATTATTCGGACACTCTGCAATACAAGCGTCACAGTTAATACACTCATCAGTTATTTTAATAGCCATAATTATTTTATTTTAAGATTGACTACAAAATTATAGAAATAAAAACCAAATAAAATTATATCTAAATAATTTAGAAAGAGTTTAAATTAATTGTAATAATTGTTTCCGACTGACTTTTATCATGGATTATGATTTTCAACCAGTTTATTTTTATCATGTCTAAAGTAGGTCAGATTTATTTGCTAATTTTAAAGATATTTAAATTCTATAATAACTAAGAAAATATAAAATGTATGATTCCGGAAGGTGCTAAAAATAAAGAAACAATAGCTCAGGAATTGGATACAGTAGTAATCCGATTCGTGGGAGATTCCGGGGATGGAATGCAGTTAACTGGTACCCAGTTTACGGATACATCCGCGATGTTTGGAAATGATGTTGCTACATTTCCTAATTATCCGGCGGAAATTAGAGCCCCGCAGGGCAGTTTATATGGAGTTTCTGGATTTCAGGTCCATATTGGAAGTATTGAAATTAGTACACCTGGAGACGATTTGGACCTTTTAGTGGCAATGAATCCTGCAGGTTTAAAAACAAACATTTCAGCTCTTAAGCCCGGACAAATAGTCATTGTTGATAAAGATTCTTTTAACAAGAAAAATCTTGAAAAAGCAGATTACACCTCAAATCCACTGGAGGACGGATCTTTGGCAAATTACAAGGTGATCGAAGTGGATATGACCAGTCTTACAAAGGAAGCTTTGAAAGAATTGAGTTTGGACAATAAAAGTATCATTCGCAGCAAAAATATGTTTGCGTTAGGAATTGTTTATTGGATGTATGATAGGGACATGAACCATACATTAGATTTCTTTGCGAAAAAGTTTAAATACAATCCTGTATTAGCCGAGGCAAACTCAAAAGTGCTGAAAGCCGGATATTTTTATGCTGAAACTTTAGAGTTAATTCCGGCAGCATATAAGATAGCGCCATCTAAAATGCCTAAAGGAGTTTACCGCATTATAAATGGAAATACGGCTACAGCTTGGGGCTTTTTAGCAGCTGCTGAAAAATCCGGATTAGATCTTTTTTTAGGATCTTATCCAATTACACCTGCAACAGATATCTTGCATGAATTGGTAAAACACAAGCATTTTGGAGTAAAAGCTTTTCAGGCGGAAGATGAAATTGCCGGTGTGACCTCTGCAATTGGCGCTGCTTTTGCAGGAAATTTGGCCATTACAACTACCTCAGGTCCGGGTCTTGCCTTAAAAAGTGAAGCCATTAATCTCGCTTTAATGACAGAACTACCTATAGTGATTGTGAATGTACAGAGAGGAGGTCCCTCTACTGGATTACCAACAAAAACAGAACAGTCAGATCTATTACAGGCCATTTTTGGCAGAAACGGAGATAGTCCGGTCATTGTTGTTGCGGCCAGTACTCCTGCAGATTGTTTTGATTTTGCTTTCGAAGCAGCGAGATTAGCCATTGAGCATATGACACCGGTTATCTTATTAACTGATGGGTATATCGCAAATGGTTCTGAGCCATGGAAAGTGAAGTCTATCAAAGAAATGTCTGATATAAACTTAAAAACGTTAAGTGCCTCAAGAGATTCATGGCATCCCTATGATAGAGATAGTGAAACTTTAGCCAGAAATTGGGTCATTCCAGGGACCCCGGGATTTGAACATAGATTAGGTGGCTTGGAAAAAGATAAGGTTTCGGGAAATGTTTCCTATCAACCTGAAAATCATGAATACATGACACATATAAGGGCAGAAAAAGTGAAAAGAGTGGAAAATTTTATTCCTGACTTGGTGCCTGAGTACGAAAAAGAAGGTGATTTACTCATTGTGGGTTGGGGAGGTACTTACGGAAGTTTGCACTCTGCCGCAAAACAAATGTATAAAGATGGGCACCGTGTAGGGCATGTACATTTCAATTATCTGAATCCGATGCCTAAAAATACGGAAGAAGTATTATCAAAATATAAAAAGATCATTGTTTGCGAAATCAATATGGGGCAATTATCATTTTTGTTAAAAGCGAGATACGAGAATATTGAATTTCTACAGTATAATAGAATCCAAGGATTGCCATTTTCAGTGTCAGACTTGGTTGCAAAATTTAAAAACATCTTAACAGAATAAGGTCATGGAAGATACACTTGTACAACAATATACTTTTAAAGATTTTCAAAGTGACCAAGAGGTTCGTTGGTGTCCTGGTTGCGATGATTACGTTATTTTAAGATCGATGTTGAAGGCATTACCTGAAATGAATGTCAAAAAAGAAGATGTTGTTTTTATTTCAGGAATCGGATGTTCATCACGTTTTCCATATTATGTTGATTGTTATGGAATGCATAGCATTCATGGTCGGGCAGCTGCCATTGCCAGTGGTGTTAAATTAGCCAACAATAATTTGTCTGTATGGATGATTACAGGTGACGGAGATAGCTTGGCAATTGGAGGTAATCATTTTATCCATGTTTTAAGAAGAAATATAGATCTAAATATAATCTTATTCAACAATGAAATATACGGTCTTACAAAAGGTCAGTTTAGTCCTACCTCTGTTGTTGGGCAAAAGACAAAATCTTCTCCACATGGCAATACGCAGCCACCTTTTTTACCTGGTCAGTTAGCAATAGGTGCCAATGCTAGATTTTTTGCCAGAATAGGTGGCAATAACCCAAAAGATATGACCCAGCTTTTTATTGAGGCTGAAAAATTTAACGGTACATCTCTAATCGAGGTGCTTCAAAATTGTGTCATTTTTAATGATGGTTGTTTTACTCATGTTACTGATAAAGATGTTAAAGAAGATCAGCAAGTTTACCTTGAACATGGTAAGCCCATGATTTTTGGTAAAAATAGAGATAAAGGGTTAGTGTTAAATGGATTGAAGTTAGAAACTGTGACTATTGGGGAAAATGGTATAACTGAACAGGATATTCTGGTGCATGATGCTAAATGCGAAGACAACACAATGCATCTTTTATTAGCGAAATTAGAAAGTCCGATCGCGACGGGAATTATTCGCTCTTTCGAGGATTTGACCTTTGAGGAAAGAGAGAACATGGTGATGTCTGCAGAGAAAAGTAAATCTAAGTTTAAAAATGTTGACGAATTATTCAATTCTGGCGAAACGTACGAAGTAAAATAATTTGCATAAAGGAAAAATTTATTTTTTATGGGTTTTGAAGCAATAATCGTTTTTATTTTGGCTGGTGTAGTTCTAGTAGCAGGGGCCAATTTCTTATCTAACCTCATTTCACCAAAATCTGATAACCTTCAAAAACAAGAACCTGTTGAATGTGGAATAGAAACTATTGGTCCGACTTGGGTTCAGTTTAAGGTGGGTTATTATTTATTTGCCATTTTGTTTTTGGTGTTTGATATAGAAGTGGCTTTTTTGGTGCCTTGGGCAGTTGTTTTTAAGGAAGTTGGCACAGTGGCATTGATAGAAATACTCATATTTTTAATCATATTAGGTATAGGTTTGCTATATGCCTGGAAAAAAAGAGCATTGAGATGGGAGTAGATGAAAAGAAAAGATTTTTAAATCAATACGAAGGAACGGGAATGGAACAGGTTATACCCGACCACTTCCCAGGCAAAGTCATTCCGGGAGGTAACGGCGGAAATATAGTTGTTACTTCCTTAGATAGTGTCATTAACTGGGGCCGATCAAATTCTTTATGGCCCCTTTATTTTGGAACCAGTTGTTGTGCCATAGAAATGATGCAAACCGGAGCTCCGAGACATGATTTTTCACGATTTGGTTTCGAAGTAGCACGACCTTCTCCGCGCCAGGCAGATTTGATCATAATTGCCGGAACAATTGTTAATAAAATGGCGCCTGTTTTACGCAGATTATACGATCAAATGGCAGAACCAAAGTACGTAATTGCCATGGGAGCTTGTGCCGTTTCAGGAGGTCCTTTTTACTACAATAGTTATTCTGTGGTAAAAGGTGCAGATCATGTTATTCCTGTAGACGTATATGTACCGGGTTGTCCACCCAGACCGGAAGCACTTTTAGAAGGTATGATCATGCTGCAAGAAAAGATAAAAAAGGAAAACGCAAAAACTAAAAGAAATCCAATTGACGGGTTTGATGAAGGTTTAATCAAATAGCGGTAATTATGTCCAAGGAAGAAATGAAAGAACTATTACAAAGCTGGGATGCTGAACTTCAATTTGAGGAAGAATCTGAATTCCTGCAAGTTGTTGTTCAGAAGGAAAATTTGTTAAAATTTTGTAATTCATTGAAAAATGATCCCAAAACAAAGCTCGACTATTTATTTTGTTTAACAGGAATGGATTGGGGTAAGGAACTGGGAGTGATTTACCATCTTGAATCTACAAGTTTGAAACATGAGTTGGTGGTAAAAGTAAAAACAGAAGATCGAGAAAATCCTGAGCTAGAATCAGTTTGGGAAATCTGGAGAACTGCAGAATTACACGAAATGGAAGTTTTTGATTTTTTTGGAATCAAATTCAAGAATCATCCTAATTTAAAAAGATTGTTCCTAACACCTGATTGGACAGGATTTCCTTTGAGAAAAGACTATGTCGATGAAGCTAATATGGTGATAAAATAATAGTTATGACCGAAATTGAAGTAAAAAACAATATTAAATCTGAGGAGTACTTTATCAATATGGGTCCTCAGCATCCTGCGGCCCATGGGGTATTGAGACTTTTACTAACGATAGATGGAGAAACGATTAAAAATGTAGAACCTGATTTAGGTTATATCCATCGTTCTATAGAGAAAATGTGTGAAAGAGATAGTTATCAGCAAATTGTTCATTTAACAGACAGAATGGATTATTTGTCTTCACACATCAATAACGAAGCTGTTTGCCTTACCGTTGAAAAAGCCCTGGAGTTAGAAATTCCTGATCGCGTAAAAGTGATTAGAACTATTATTTCTGAATTAACTCGTTTGGCCTCACATCAGTTATGGTGGGGGGTTATGGGAATGGATTTAGGAGCATTGACTACTTATTTCTACGCTTTCCGCGACAGAGAGATGATCAATGATATTTTTGAAGAAACCTGTGGTGCACGTCTCACCATGAATTATAATATACCGGGAGGGTTAATGTTCGATATTCATCCAAATTTTGTAAAAAGAGTCAAGGATTTTATTGTTCATTTCAAAACTAAATTGCCAGAATACGACCGTTTGTTATCAGGTAATGTTATTTTCCTGAACAGAACGAAGGGAGTTGGGGTATTAAAGAAAGAAGATGCTATTTCATTTGGCGTTACCGGACCGGTAGGTAGAGGATCCGGATTTGCCTGTGATGTGCGCAAAAGACACCCTTACAGTGCTTATGATAGAGTCGATTTTAAGGAGTGTTTAGAAACAACAGGAGATACTTTTTCAAGGTATAAAGTACGTATAGCAGAAATGTGGGAATCAATTTCCATTATCGAACAATTGATTGATCAAATTCCAGAAGGAGAACATAAAGTAGCCACCAAAGCGGTAATCAAACTGCCTAAAGGAGAGTTCTATCAAAGGGTTGAAACGGCCAGAGGAGAATTGGGCGTTTACATCAATAGTGATGGCAATAAAAACCCATATCGCGTGAAATTCAGATCGCCAGGTTTTTCAAACCTTTCCGCCTTAAATCATACTGCTGTAGGAGGAAAAATAGGAGATTTAGTGGCGATCATGGCCTCATTTGATTTTGTAATACCAGATATAGACCGCTAAATGTTAGAAATATGAATCTATCTTTATCTTTAACAAGCACCATTCACGACTGGCTTTTTGATATAATGCCTTATGGCCTGGCTAGTTTTGTTGAAATGCTTTTAATTGCCCTGGCATATCTTACCGTATTTGCGGTGGCAGGATTGTATTTAGTTTTATTAGAAAGAAAAGTGGCGGCCTGGTTTCAATTGCGTTATGGGCCCAATAGAGTTGGGCCTGCCGGTATGTTCCAAACTATGGCTGATGCCATTAAATTGGTTTCGAAAGAAATGTATGGAACCAATCGGGCGGATAAATTTTTATACAATTTGGCACCGTATTTTCCTATCGTTACTGCATTATTAGCGATGTCTGTTATTCCTTTTTCAGAACAATTTCAGGCCTTTGATATTAATATTGGTATTTTCTTTTTAGTTGCGGTGTCCTCAATAGGTGTTATTGGAATACTCTTGGGAGGATGGGCAAGTAATAATAAATACTCTCTTATCGGAGCCATGAGAAGTGGTTTGCAAGTCGTGAGTTACGAACTTTCTGTGGGACTTTCTTTATTGACGATGGTCGTTTTGGTTGGAAGCCTTCAGTTGTCGGAAATTATTGAATTCCAAAAAAATGGTTGGCTCATTGTACAGGGTCATATCCCTGCAATTATTGCTTTCCTTATTTTCATGATCGCCGGAACAGCGGAAACAAATAGAGCACCTTTCGATTTGGTCGAGGCAGAATCAGAATTAGGCGCCGGATTTCATACCGAATATTCAGGGATGAAATTTGCTTACTTTTTCTTAGCGGAGTTCATCAATATGTTCATTATATCATGTATTGCCGTGATCGTTTTCTTTGGTGGCTGGTTATCTCCCTTTGGTATGACTGAAGAAATTACTTGGTTTCCTTCAGTGTTGTGGTTCTTGGGAAAAGTATTAGTGATGGTTTTTTTAATGATGTGGTTCAGATGGACATTCCCGCGCTTAAGAGTTGATCAATTGTTGAATTTAGAATGGAAATATTTGTTGCCAATTAACTTGTTTAACCTGGTATTGATGGCTGTCGTAGTTTGGTTAGGCTGGACAATTACCTATTAAGTTTTTAAAATGAGCTATTTTTCAGATATATACAACGGAATAAAGACATTGCTTACCGGTATGAGCGTTACGGGAAAGTATTTTGTCAATGCACCAAAAGAAATTATTACTCAACAATATCCCGATAATCGCGAAACGTTAAAGATGTTTGAACGATTTAGAGGAGAAGTAGTCATGCCCCATGATGAGGAGAATTATCACAGATGTACAGGCTGTCAATCTTGTGAGATCGCATGTCCTAATGGATCTATTGAAATCATTTGGGACAGACAAGTTGATCCCGAAACGGGTAAAAAGAAAAAAATGATCGATAAACATATTTATCATCTATCCATGTGTACCATGTGCGGTTTGTGTATTGAGGCTTGTCCTACAGATGCCATCGTATGGGCACAAAATTTTGAAAATTCAGTTTACGACAGGTCACAATTAACAAAAGTATTAAACCAACCCGGTTCTCGATTAAAACCCGGTGTAGAAGATTAAGCCATGGAAAGAATTATATTTTACATTTTGGCGCTTATTATGGTCATTTTTGCGGTGAAAGCAGTGAGCAGCAAAAATATGCTGCGTTCAGTAGTGTATTTACTCTTTGTATTAATGGGAATTGCAGGGATTTATTTTTTGGTTGATTATTCCTTTATAGCTGCCATCCAATTAGCAGTTTATGCTGGTGGAGTAATCGTATTGATTATTTTTTCTGTGCTTTTGGTACATCACATAGAACTTAAGCTCGAATCGGTATCTGTTCCTAGAAAAATAGCCTCATTAGCACTTTGTGTATTAGGGGCCGGAGTTACTATTTACTCCATTTTCAATTATACTTTTCCAATGTCGAGTATCCCTAATTCAATAGAAGTTGAAGATGTTGGTCGGCAATTCTTGAATTATGGAGAAGGCGGATTTATTTTACCGTTTGAAGTGATCAGTGTATTGCTTTTAGTTGTAATGGTCGGAGCCATAGTAATTGCAAAAGGTAAAAAATTAGAAAAAAATTAATTTGTTATGATAGAGAATGTCACCATTTACGAGATTTTAGGTCTGACTACTATAATTTTCTTTATTGGTATTTATGGATTTTTAACTCGAAAAAATTTGATTACCATGTTACTTTCTATTGAGTTGATCTTAAATGCTTCAGCCATCAATTTTGTGATTATCAATCAATATCTTTTTCCAAATAACCTGCAAGGTGCCTTTTTTTCCATCTTTATTATTGCCGTTGCAGCAGCCGAAACAGCTTTGGCGGTGGCAATTGTAATCAATTTATACAAATTGGTAAATTCTGTTGAGGTAAAAGATACAGAAACCATGAAATTTTAGGTAAACAATTATGAATTTTAGAAGACACAGATATGCAATTCTTTAACACCATTTTCATACCGCTTATACCGCTTTTTGTTTTTTTAGTATTGGGAATTTTTTACGATAAAATTAAAGCACCCTATTCGGGGTATATTGGAACTTTAGGTTTATTTATAACCTTTCTTATATCTCTGGCTACAGCCTACAATTATTTCTTAGTGGATGGCAAAATGGGAGAAGTTTACCAAACTTTTGCCCATAAGTGGGATTGGATGCGTTTCACAGATAACCTGGTAATTCAGATGGGTGTTTTGGTGGATCAAATTTCTGTAATGATGCTCGTGGTTGTTTCAACTATTTCACTTTTAGTGCATTTGTACAGTATGGGTTATATGAAAGGGGATAAAGGCTATACCCGATTTTTTGCTTACTTGTCTCTGTTTACTTTTTCCATGATGGGCTTGGTTCTTTCGGTTAATTTATTCCAAATCTATATTTTTTGGGAATTGGTGGGAGTTTCTTCCTTTTTATTAATCGGATATTATTACACAAAACCATCAGCAGTAGCTGCAGCCAAAAAGGCCTTTATCGTAACAAGATTCGCCGATTTCGGCTTCTTGATAGGGATACTGATAATGGGATATTACACAGGAACATTTGATTTTCAAACTTTAACAGACCCTGAAGGCGCTGCTATTACTAATTGGGCCGCGACTTCATTTATGGGCTTATCTGTGATCACTTGGGGTTTATTGCTAATTTTTATGGGAGGAGCGGGCAAATCTGCTATGTTCCCTTTACATATTTGGTTACCTGATGCTATGGAAGGACCCACACCTGTTTCGGCCTTGATTCACGCTGCCACCATGGTTGTCGCAGGCGTTTATTTAGTAGCCAGGTTGTTCCCTATGTATTATTTTGTTGAAGATGGCTTTGCATTAAATATCGTAGCTTGGGTTGGGGCTTTTTCATCATTATTTGCGGCAATTATTGCATTAACCCAAACAGATATTAAACGTGTTTTGGCCTTTTCTACCATGTCTCAAATAGGTTATATGATGCTTGCCCTTGGGGTATCGGGTTATAATGGACATGACGGATTGGGTTACATGGCCTCCATGTTCCACCTTTTCACTCATGCCATGTTCAAAGCCTTATTGTTCTTAGGAGCTGGTTCTGTCATTCACGCAGTTCACACCAATAATATGTTTGAAATGGGCGGATTGAGAAAGTACCTGCCCGTCACGCATCTTACTTTTTTAATTGCGGCTTTATCTATTTCGGGCTTCCCTGGTTTTGCAGGATTCTTTAGTAAAGATGAAATTTTAGTGGCTACTTTTGAGCACAGTAAACTATTGTATATCGTTGGTGTTTTTGTTGCTTTTCTTACTGCCTTTTATATGTTTAGATTGTATTTTGGTATTTTTTGGAATAATAAAAAGACCTACGAGCACAAGCCTCATGAATCTCCCGGTACGATGACTTTTCCATTAATCGTTTTAGCCGTTTTAAGTGTGATTACCGGATACATTCATTTTAGTGAATTTGTAACTGCAGACCATAAGTCATTTGAGACTCATTTAAATTATCCCTTAGCAGCAGTGGCTGTAGGTGTTGGAATACTGGGAATTGCGATAGCGTATCTGTTTTATAAGAAACAATCCGATTACCCCAATAAAGTTGCACAGACCGCAGGATCACTTTATCAATGGGCCTATGATAAGTTTTATTTTGATGAGCTATATATGTTTGTGACTAAACAAATCATTTTTAAAAGAATTTCAGCGCCTTTTGCTTGGTTTGACAAAAACATTGTCGATGGCACAATGAATCTGATTGGTAATTCCATAGTTAAGACTTCAGATAAAATCAAAGGACTGCAGTCAGGCAAAATTCAAGATTATGCCTATGGATTTGTAATTGGTGCCGTTATTTTAGTAATGATCATGATATATAATTTTATGTAATAATGGATATGCTTACTCTCTTTTTAGTCGTACCTGTTCTGACAATAATTGCACTGTTTTTTACCAACAACTTAAAGCAAGCCAGAATGGTTTCTGTAATTGGAATGACCATACAGTTTTTTATGTCACTTCATTTGATTTATGCCTATATTCAAGAAAGAAGGGTAAATGCAGATGTGATGCTATTTAAAAAGGATGTTGTTTGGTTTGATCAATTTAATATCCATTATGCCATCGGTGTAGACAGTATCTCTGTTGCTATGATCGTATTGACATCGATCGTAGTTTTAGCAGGTGTATTTATATCATGGAAAACAGAAGAGCTTCCCAAAGAATTTTTCATTTCATTAATTGTTTTGGCAACAGGTGTTTTTGGTTTTTTTATCTCCATCGATCTTTTTACCATGTTCGTCTTTTACGAAATTGCCGTAATACCCATGTTCTTACTTATAGGCATATGGGGATCGGGACCGAGAGAGTATTCGGCGATGAAATTGACCCTTATGTTAATGGGTGCATCCGCATTGTTATTGGTAGGTATTTTAGGTATTTATTTCAATTCAGGAACCGATGGAAATTTAACGTTCAATATCATCGAGATTGCTCAGATCGATATTCCTTTGGCCGCACAAAAACTATTTTTCCCGCTTACATTCATAGGATTTGCAGTACTTGGTGCGATGTTTCCCTTTCATACCTGGTCACCAGATGGTCATGCTTCTGCACCAACTGCCGTCTCTATGCTTCACGCAGGAGTTCTGATGAAATTGGGTGGTTACGGGATATTTAGAGTAGCGATGTATTTATTGCCAGAAGGAACGATGATGTGGTCTAATTTCTTTATTGTTTTAGCTGTTATTGGTGTTTTTTACGGAGCCTTGGCGGCCATCCAACAAACCGACCTAAAATATATCAATGCCTACTCTTCAGTGAGCCATTTAGGAATGGTCTTATTTGCTTTGCTCATGATCAACAAGACAGCTTGGAACGGAGCAATTTTACAATCGCTTTCACATGGGTTTATGACAGCCATGTTCTTTGCCTTGATAGGGATGATCTATGGAAGAACTCATACAAGAGATGTAACAAAAATGGGAGGTCTGTTAAAGGTCTTACCTTTTATTTCGATGATGTATGTTATCGCCGGATTGGCGTCACTAGGTTTGCCTGGTTTTAGTGGATTTATGGCAGAAATGCAAATCTTTGTAGGTGCTTTTGAACATCCTGATTTGTTTCATAGGATCGCCACAATTGTTACGATTTCAGCTATTGTTGTAACCGCGGTTTATATCTTGCGGGTTGTGGGAATGATGTTGATGGGTCCGGTAAGACATGAAGAGTATAACTCCTTTCAAAGGGCCACATGGTATGAAAAAACAGGTATTCTTTTGTTGTTGATTCCCATTGTTTTTATGGGTGTTTTTCCGCTGCTAACCAGTGAGTTTATTAGAGAAAGTCTATCTCCATTTATAGATAGGTTGTTGTAAAAGTCAAGTGAAATTTTGAAAAGAATTCAATATGAATATAGATAGTTTTTTATTGATGCGACATGAGATCATCCTTACAATGATCTTACTTTTAGTTCTACTCGCAGAAATATTTGCCAAAGATAAAAATACGGTTCTTCAATTGGCCTTGGCCCTTTTTGTGGTTCATGCCATAATTGGTTTTTTTCCTCAGAATGAGGGGAGTTTATTTGGTCAAATGTACCGAACCAACGGTTTGTTGCATTTTATAAAAAATACGCTCAATGTGGGTGTGTTGATAATTCTTTTACAATCTTTTTCATGGATCAAAGAAAGAATGTTGCCGGAACATAAATCTTCAGAATTTGTGATTTTACTTTTCTCGTCACTTCTTGGATTATATTTTATGATTTCTTCCGGGCATTTCTTGATGTTTTATATTGGACTTGAATTATCGTCTTTGCCTATAGCTGCTATGGTTGCCTTTGAAGCTAGTAAACGGAGATCAGCCGAAGCCGGAATTAAATTTATAATGCTTGCAGCTCTTGCATCAGGTATTTCACTTTTCGGAATCTCTATGATTTATGCAACTACCGGAACGGTTTATTTTCATGAATTGAGTAATCTTTTGCAGGTCAATTCGCTAAGTCTTTTGGGTTTTGTATTCTTTGTAGCCGGTTTATCATTTAAGATTTCCTTAGTGCCATTTCATTTTTGGACTGCCGATGTTTATGAGGGTGCACCTATTGGCGTAACGTCTTATTTATCTGTTATTTCTAAAGGTTCTGCAGTCATCATACTCATGATCATATTATTTACAGTGATGTCGGCATTTGCTGAAATCACAATATTATTACTGTATATTATTTCCATTGCGACCATGTTTTTGGGCAATTTTTTTGCCCTTCGACAACAAAATTTAAAAAGGTTTCTGGCCTTTTCATCGATTGCTCAGGCAGGATTTATTTTACTCGGATTTATGTCTAATGATACCCTAGGAGTATCAACCATTGTCTATTTTGTGGCCATTTATATCTTCACTAATTTAGCTGCATTCGGAGTGATTCAAAGTATTTCCTTTCATACGGGAAAAGAAAACCTAGAAGATTATAATGGGCTTTACAGAACCAACCCAAAATTGAGTTTAGTGATGCTGCTGGCACTGTTTTCATTAGCGGGTATTCCGCCGGTCGCGGGGTTCTTTGGTAAGTTCTTTTTATTTACTGCGGCAGCATCAAAAGGTTATTATCTATTGGTCTTTTTGGCCGTTGTTAACGTTACAATCTCACTGTATTATTATTTATTAGTGGTACGTGCCATATTTTTGAGAAAAAGCAACACAGCCATTCCTTATTTCAACAGCCATACAACTATGAAGATTGGTTTGGTTATGGCAGTTTCAGGTGTGCTTATCATTGGTTTGTTAAGCCCTATTTATGAATATATTTATCAACTATCTTCCTTTTAAAAAATTGAAAAATGGGCTTATCTGGAAAACATCAATTCGGATCTATAGGTGAAACCAGGGTTACTTTTGTAGAAAAAAATGTAACCGAAGAAAGATTGGAGTTTTTGAAAAGATTACTTGAAGTAAATGGTTTTGAAGTGATTTCTGAAGAAGAAAAGCGCAAAACAGAAGATGATCCACAACTATTTACCGTAGGTGTAACGGATATGGTTTTTAACCCGACGGTATACGTTTTTCAGCGTCGTTTAAAAACAATTGACGGTCTTCATAAAGTCACACCCGATTATTGGAATCAGGTTTCTGAAGCGACTCATCCACAATATTGGAAAAACGATTAGCTCAGTTTGAATCTTCTTTTTTCGTAAAATCCACAAATGTTAAAGATATATTTTCGATTATTTATGATATTTTTACAGTGTTGAGGATTAAAACTAACTAAAAGAGGTAATTCCTAAAAATTTTCTTCTAATTTTTTCCAAATGATGCAGCTTTTACATGTTGGTGCAGAATGCTTTCCTATTGCAAAAGTGGGTGGTTTGGCGGATGTAGTTGGTGCGTTGCCAAAATATCAGCGCAGCAAAAAAATTAAAACAATTGTTGCCATGCCCTATTACAGCAATCATTATAACAAGGGCCATGAATTTGAGCAAGTTTTTAGAGGCGATATTCGATTAGGAGAGATTCATCATGAATTTCAAGTGCTAAAGTTAATGGATGACCTAGGATTTGACCTTTTTGCCATTAAAATTCAGCATTTACTGGACAGAGAGAATGTGTATGGATACGAGGACGATATAGAACGGTTTATAGCTTTTCAGATAGCACTGCTCACATGGATTAGTGTGAAAAAGGATAAGCCTGCACTTATTCACTGTCATGACCACCACACAGGATTAATTCCTTTTATGATGTCACATTGTAATGCATTTCAAAATTTAAAAGAAATCCCCACCGTTTTTACCATTCATAATGCACAGTATCAAGGGCAGTTCAATTACGATAAATTTGTCTATATTCCCAATTTTGATTTTACCCACTTTGGATTATTGGATTGGGATGGAAAAATTAATCCTATGGCGTCTGCAGTAAAATGCGCCTGGAAAGTAACTACGGTTTCACCCAGGTATATGGAAGAATTAAAATCGAATGGCAATGGATTGCAGCATTTATTTGCAATGGAAAGCAATAAATGTTCAGGAATTTTAAACGGTATAGACACATTGGTTTGGAATCCGGAAACTGACCCAAGAATTTATCAACGATATAAAGTAATATAAGACCAGCATGAAAGCACTTTTTTACACAAGAGAATATCCTCCCTACGTATATGGCGGAGCCGGAGTTCATGTAGAATATTTAGCGGCAGAATTGTCTAAGCTCATGGATGTAGAGGTAAGGTGTTTTGGAGATCAGAACGAAAAATCAGAGCACCTTTCTGTAAAAGGTTTTCCATATGAAAACCCTATTTTTGATCATACCAACAAAAAGCTAAAAGCGGTTTTACAAACATTGAGTACCTGTATACAAATGAATGCTGTTGATACGGATGCAGATATTGTTCACTGCCATACCTGGTATGCTCAGTTTGCAGGTATTGTGACCAAATTGTGTTATGGCATTCCTCTAGTCATTACAACACATTCATTAGAGCCACTTCGACCTTGGAAAAGAGAACAATTAGGCAGAGGATACGATGCTTCTTCTTGGGTAGAAAAAACGGCCATTGAAATGGCTGATGCCATCATTGCAGTTTCGAAGGAAACAAAAGAAGATGTGCTAAACTACTTTGATGTTGATGAAGATAAGGTAAAGGTGATTTACAATGGGATAAATTTACAGGAATATATTGTGACGGATGGAACCTCCACCCTGAAAAAATTTGGTATTGACCCCTCTAAACCGATTGTTTTATTCGTTGGAAGAATTACCAGACAAAAAGGAATCATTCATTTAGTGAATGCCATAAAATATATCGATAAAGAGGCCCAAATCGTACTTTGTGCCGGCGCTCCGGATACTCCGGAAATTGCCAAGGAAATGGAAGACAGCGTAAATGAAGTTAAAAAGAATCGATCAAACGTCATTTGGATAGATGAAATGTTACCTAAAAAGGAGGTAATTCAATTATACTCTCAGGCAGACGTTTTTTGTTGCCCTTCAATTTATGAACCTTTTGGTATAATCAATATAGAAGCGATGGCCTGTGAGACGGCCGTTGTTGCTAGTGCTGTTGGAGGTATCAAAGAAGTTGTTCTTGATGGAGAAACCGGTATTTTAGTTCCACTTGAACAACAGAAGGAAGCCCCATTTGAGCCTGTAGATCCGGAAAAATTTTCTAAAGATTTGGCTTTGGGAATTAATAAATTACTCAACGATAAGGAGTTGACAAAATCAATGGCAAAAAAGGGTAGAAAAAGGGTCGAAGAACATTTTGATTGGGAAGCTATCGCCAAACAAGTTCAGGAATTGTATGCTTCGTTGATATGAGCAGAAAAGGGTTGGAGGAAATAAGCGGTATTTTAGATACACAGAAGGGTAAAAAAGTCAATAAAAAACATTTGTGCTATACATTTGGAATTGATGAAAACAGACCTTTGTTTTCCTTTATAGGAAGGCTGACCTATGAAAAGGGAGCTGATTTATTACCTCAAATATTCTATAAAACATTGGTGAAGAATAAAGTCAGTATTATTATCTTAGGCTCTGGCGCAAAGGAAGTGGAATCGGAATTAAAATCACTTGAAACGCCATTCAGGAATTCATTTTCGGCCTATATTGGTTATAATGAAGATTTAGCACATCAGATCTATGCGGCCTCAGATTTTTTATTAATGCCATCGCGGATAGAACCTTGTGGTTTAAACCAAATGTATGCGCTTAGGTATGGCACTATCCCTATTGTTCATAGAACGGGCGGATTGGCAAATACGGTTGTCGATATTGGAGACGGAGGTTTTGGAATATGTCATGACCAAGCTTCAGTAGAGGATGTTTGTTATTCAATAAACAGGGCTATAGATTTTTACAAAAAGAAAAGAGAATTTGGTAAAATCCGAAAAAAATGTATGGAAATTGACCATTCATGGGATAAATCTGCGGAAGAATATTTAACTTTATACAAATCAATTATTAAATAATAATATGTTCGATAAAAAAGTTTTAGCGATAATTTTAGGAGGTGGACAAGGTTCAAGGTTATATCCATTAACAGAAACCAGATCAAAACCTGCTGTGCCAATAGCAGGGAAATACAGGTTGGTAGATATTCCTATTTCCAATTGCATAAATTCGGATATCAAAAGGATGTATGTGTTAACTCAGTTTAACTCTGCTTCCTTAAATCGACATATAAAAAATACCTACCATTTTAGTTTTTTTAGTTCAGCATTTGTCGATGTTCTTGCAGCTGAACAAACCCCAATGAGTAGCAATTGGTTTCAAGGTACGGCTGATGCCGTGAGGCAAAGTATCCACCATATCAAACAACACGAATTTGAGTATGCACTGATATTGTCCGGTGATCAATTGTATCAAATGGATTTTCAGGTATTAATTAATGAACATATCAGAAGGAAAGCGGATATCTCAATTGCCACTTTACCGGTCAATGATAGGGATGCCCCCGGATTTGGTATACTAAAAACAGATGAAAATGGATCTATAGTTACCTTTGTTGAGAAACCTCCTCTCGAGGATCTCGGCGAATTGGAATCGGAGGTTAGCCCGGCGATGTATTCAGAAGGAAGAAAATACCTCGCCTCTATGGGTATTTATGTGTTTAACAGAGATTTATTATTCAGTTTGTTAGAGGACCCAAAAACCAATGATTTTGGTAAGGAAATTATACCACAATCAATTAGTCAATATAATGTGGTGAGTTATCCTTTTGAAGGGTATTGGACAGATATCGGGAATATTGATTCCTTCTTTGAAGCAAATTTGGGATTAACTGATGATATACCAAAATTCGATCTATATAATGTAGATAATAAGGTATATACTCATGCCCGATTATTACCTACTTCAAAAATTCATGGAACTACATTGGATAAAACGGTTATTGCTGATGGATGTATTATTCATGCAGGAAAGATCGAAAGATCTGTAATCGGTATTCGATCTAGAATTGGCAAAGAATCTACCGTTATCAACACCTATATGATGGGTTGCGATTATTATGAATCGCTTGAAGAAATTGAGAGAAATCACTTAGATATATTATTGGGTATTGGTGAAAGATGCTTCATCAAAAATGCGATTATTGATAAGAATTGTAGAATTGGTGATGATGTTAGAATTAACGGAGGCCCTCACTTAGAGGATAAGGAAACACCCAATTACGTTGTAAAAGAAGGTATCGTTGTCATCAAAAAGGGTGCGGTAATTCCTAAAGGCTACGTCATTTAAAAATCACAGAATTTAATTACTTGAATGTGAAAAGGCAAAATAGAGTTGTAATTGAACGCATTTCTCCACAAATTAATTGTGGAGAATTTTTTATAAAAAGAGTTCCAGGTCAAAAGGTAGAAATCTGGGCGGATGTTCTGGTGGATGGTCATGATTTAATTGGGGCATCTGTGTTGTACAAACATACAGGCAACAACAAATGGGAAGAAGTGAGAATGAGACTCGACCAAAATGATGCATGGACTGCTTCCTTCATTGTTACTGAACATGGTTTTTATGTTTATAAGGTACAAGGTTGGGTAGATCATGGTTTAAATTGGCAACATGGGATCATTCGAAAATTAGATGATCATCAACATGTAAAATCTGAGCTCTTGGAAGGGGCCAGATTACTCGAATTACTCATTGAAAAAGTGAAAGGTGATGATAAAAATTATATACAGTATTTGATAGATGTTTTTAAGGATGAACAAAGATATGAGACTGCTGTTTATGAGGTAAGAGGAGAAAGAATTGGACAAATACTTTTTGATCACCCTGATAAACATTTGGCAAATGAATCCATAGAACTAAAGGTTTTTGTCGATAGAAAGAAAGCTTTGTTCAGCACCTGGTATGAATTTTTTCCTAGGTCAGCTTCTTCTGTTGAGGGTAAACACGGGACTTTTAAAGATTGTGAAAGATTATTGCCAAGAATCTCAAAAATGGGATTTGACACGCTTTATTTTCCTCCAATTCATCCCATTGGAGAAGTAAACAGAAAAGGAAAAAATAATACGACAAATGCCTTAGACGGCGACGTGGGTAGTTGTTGGGGTATTGGTTCAAGGTTTGGGGGTCATAAGGATATTCATCCCGAACTCGGAACGCTGTCCGATTTCAAGGATCTGATTAAAAAAGCACAAGAGAACGGTTTAGAGGTGGCCATGGATTATGCATTGCAGGCCGCGCCTGATCATCCTTGGGTAAAAAGTAATCCGGAATGGTTTAAGTGGCGACCTGATGGAACGGTTCAATACGCCGAGAATCCTCCGAAAAAATACCAGGATATATTGCCCATTTTTTTTGAATCTGATAAATATACGGAGCTATGGGATGCTTGTCTAGAAATACTATTGTTTTGGATTGATTGTGGTATTCGAATTTTTAGAGTGGATAATCCACATACAAAACCCTATTATTTTTGGAATTGGATCATTACGGAAGTACAAAAAAAATATCCTGATGTTATTTTTTTAGCGGAAGCCTTTACACGGCCAAAAGTAATGCAACAATTGGCCAAACAAGGATTTACCCAATCCTACACATATTTTACCTGGCGTGATAATAAGCATGAGATTACAACCTATTTGGAAGAATTGACCAAATCTGAAAGTGCCCAATATATGCGACCCAATTTCTGGCCAAATACGCCCGACATAAATCCGATGCATTTACAAAAAGCGAATGAGTCAAAACATATTCAACGATATGTTCTAGCGGCTACTTTGAGTTCGAGTATTGGAATTTACGGACCTGTTTTTGAATATATGCAGAGTGATGCATTGCCAGGAAGGGAGGAGTATTTACATTCGGAAAAATTTGAGTTCAAAAAGCATAATTGGACAAAGCAAAATTATTTGATCGATATCATTACCAAGATCAATCAAATAAGAAATAATCACGAAGCTTTGCAACAAACTAATAATTTGAGATTTTGCCAAATACACAACGACAATCTAATTGCTTTCTATAAATTTAATGAGGATAAAACAGACCAATTGCTCATTATTATCAACCTCGATATGCATCATTCTCAACAAGGATATGTACAGTTGCCGCTACAAGAAATGAACAGTAATTTGCCGTTAATGTTTCAGGATTTATTTACCGGATACAAATATGAGTGGTTTGATGAATGGAATTTTGTACAACTTCATCCTAACTTACCTTTTCATATTTTTAAGCTATTGAGCTAAAATGACTTTAGAAACCGATAAAAATTTGATTACACCCATTAATTTTGAAAATAATTGGGAAGATCTTCTTCATAATAAGGAGTTTACGAAATTATTTCTATCTGATATATTAGAAAAATATATTGTCAATCAGCGATGGTATGGAGGAAAGGCAAGTCGGTTAAAATACATTGAACTATTAGAACATTTTCGTATCCAGCAGGATGGGGAAGTGTATTTCGGACTTTTGTTGGAAATTGATTTTTACGAAGCTTTTTATCAGCATTATTTTTTGCCCATTGCATTTGTAACAGATGAAAGTTTTGCGCCCAACGACAGAATTCTCACCATTAAATTAAAGGGTAAAAAAGGATATATCATCGATGCTATTAATTTGGAAGCGTTCAGAAAATTGGTGTACTCCAGAATTTTGCACGCCCTACCTAAAGATGAAACAAAAGTACAATACCACAAAAGTGTCCGATTTGAAAATTTACCTTACGAAAGTTCCAGATTTATGGGATTGGAACAAAGCAATACTTCGATCATTTACAACGAAAAATATGTACTCAAATTTTTCAGGCGAATTTTTGCAGATAAGAATCCGGATTATGAAATGAGTAAATTCCTAACAGAAAAAAGAAATTTCAAAAATACGCCTGCTTATTTAGGTAGTATCAACATTATTGATTGCGATGACATTTACATTACCATCGCACTTATGCAAGAAAGAATTGAAAATGAAGGAGATGCTTGGGAATTTATGTTAAAGGAACTTTTTAAGGTTTTTTCAAATTTGAAAGAAAAGGAAATTCAATTGAAAAATCTGCCGCCGCTTCCTATGTTTTCAAGATTGAAATTGAGGGATATGCCGGCTGAAATGGAAAATTGGGTTGGACTTGAACTGTTTTATAAAATACAAACCCTCGCAAAAAGAACGGCAGAAATGCATATCGAATTGGGCTCTGAATTTGAAGATACCGCTTTTACACCGGCACATTTTAACGGGGATTATGAAGTTTGGCTCAAGAATAGATTAGTTTACCAATTTCAAAACAGACTCAATACCATCGAAAATAATTTACATAAATTAGAAGGATTGGCATTGGAGCTCGGAAAAGAATTTCTTGAGAAAAAAAATGTGATACGGAAACGATTCATGCAATTCGATTGGACCAAATTAAAAGGGGAACGAATTAGGGTTCACGGAGACTATCATTTAGGTCAGATCTTAGTACAAAAAAATGACTTCTTTATTCTGGATTTTGAGGGAGAGCCTGAAAGTACAATTAGGGATCGAAAGGTAAAACAACCTCCACTTAAGGATGTCGCAGGCTTATTCCGTTCTTTCCATTACGCCATGTATGCTACAATTTTTAATCATCCGGAAGCTTTTGGCAAGCCTCAAGAAGAACTGTTTGAGGCTGCGGAAATTTTATATGCCTATTTTACCGGAGTGTTTTTAGAAGTTTATACAGATGAAATTCAAAGAGCAAATATAAATATAGGGTACAGCCAAGAACGTATTTTTATTTTGAAATACTGTCTATTAGAAAAAGCCGTCTATGAAATAGGCTATGAACTAAATTCTCGCCCAAAATGGGCACTCATCCCACTAAAAGGAATATCCAATATCATAAATGAATAAATATGGAAAAAGTAATTAATTATAGTCTGTTTACAGATTTCGATATAGCATTATTTAAATCAGGCAAGCATTTTAGACTTTATGAAAAGTTAGGTTCTCATCTTGTAGAAGTCGACGGAGTAAAAGGTACTTATTTTGCTGTTTGGGCACCTACTGCAAAATCGGTTTCTGTTATCGGTGATTTTAATTACTGGAATGATCATCAACATAGATTAAATGTAAGGTGGGATTCCTCGGGTATTTGGGAGGGGTTTATACCTGAGGCACAGCCGGGAATGCGTTATAAATACAAGATCAAATCACATCATAACAATATTGAAACAGAAAAGGCCGATCCTTATGCTTTTTATTGCGAAAAACCACCTTATACAGCTTCCATCATTAGAGATATAGATCATTATAAATGGAAAGATAAAGCTTGGATGTCTTACCGGAAAGATAAAAACGGTTTGGATAAACCATATGCGGTTTATGAGGTGCATTTGGGAAGTTGGATGAAGAATGTAGAGGAAAATAGGTTTTTAACCTATGAAGAATTCGCCGTACAATTGGTAGACTATGTCAAGAAAATGAATTACACGCATGTGGAGTTTATGCCGGTAATGGAGTATCCATATGATCCATCCTGGGGATATCAAATTGTAGGATATTTTGCGCCTACTTCCAGATTTGGAACACCGGAGGGTTTTATGCATCTGATCGATGAATTACACAAAAATGATATTGGTGTTATTTTAGACTGGGTTCCATCGCATTTCCCTTCTGATGATCATGGGCTTGGTTTTTTCGATGGTAGTCATTTATATGAACACCCTGATCCGAGAAAAGGTTATCATCCCGATTGGAAAAGTTTGATATTCAATTATGGTAGAAATGAGGTCAAATCTTTTTTAATCAGTAATGCATTCTTTTGGCTCGAAAAATATCATGTCGACGGACTTCGTGTAGATGCTGTCGCATCTATGATTTATTTGGATTATTCTAGAAATGATGGTGAATGGGAACCCAATATGTTCGGAGGAAATGAGTATCTCGAAGCCATAGATTTTATAAAAGAATTTAACCGGGAAGTATATAAGAATTTTGACGGAATTCAAACAATTGCTGAAGAATCTACAGCCTTTAGCGGAGTGACAAAGCCGGTAGAATATGGTGGTTTAGGTTTTGGGATGAAATGGATGATGGGCTGGATGCACGATACTTTACAATATTTCTCGAAAGAAACTGTCTATAGAAAATTTCATCAGAATGAAATTACCTTTAGTTTGGCTTATGCTTTTACAGAACATTTTATGCTTCCTTTATCTCATGATGAAGTTGTTTATGGGAAGAAGTCATTGATCTATAAAATGCCGGGTGATGAATGGCAAAGATTCGCTAATCTTAGACTGATGTTAGCTTATATGTATGCACACCCTGGGACAAACTTGACATTTATGGGTTCAGAATTCGGGCAGACAAAAGAATGGGATTACAATACAAGTTTAGATTGGCACTTGTTAGATTATAAACCCCACCAAAGTATGCAGAATTTTATGAAGGACTTAAATGGTCTTTACAAAGCAACGCCTGCACTATATGAAAAAGCATTTAGTTCTGAAGGCTTTGAATGGATCAACTTTTCAGATGATCAACAGTCGGTTATAGCTTTTATTCGCAAAGGTCACGATGTGGATAACGATATTGTTGTGGTTTGCAATTTCAATGAAGTACCTAAAAAGAAATATAGGATTGGATTGCCTAGAAAGGGCAAATTAACCCAAATATTCAATTCGGACATGAAAAAATATTTTGGAAGTGGATTGAGTAATGCGAAGGAAATAATTGCAGAAAAAAGATCATATGATCATAAACCTTATTCCTGTGAGGTGAATTTACCCCCTTTGGCGGCCGTATATTTCTCATTAAAGTCCTGATAATCATATTTGTAATTTAAAACATCG
>CAZWAN010000015.1:0-42893 GCA_964631875.1 uncultured Flavobacteriaceae bacterium | reverse complement strand
CTCATTTTATAAAGTTAAGACAGACAATAAATCAGTTACCAAATAACCCAATAAATATAATAAAAAATGAAAGCAATCAACAATAATATCCTAGAATTTTAATAGGGTAATGACCGCCAAGAATGATTTGGTAATTTTTTTTTGAAGAATTGAACTGACCAATTGGCATTTTTTATATGCTTAATTATTGGTACTAAAACAACAATAATTGATATAATTTTCTTTTTATTATTATCAATTTCGAAAAAGTAATACATTTGGCTTGATAACTCAAAAGAACAAATTGATGAATAGAAAAACTTTTTTGCTAGTAATTACTTCCGTATCGGCCCTTGGAGGCTTTTTATTTGGATATGATACCGGCGTAATAAACGGAGCTCAGTTTTATTTGAGCAAATACTTTGAATTAGATGCAGCCATGAAAGGTTGGGTAGTGGGAAGTGCCTTACTGGGATGTTTAGTTGGAGCAATTCTTGCCGGACCCATCAGTATAAAAATGGGAAGGAAGAATTCATTGATTCTATCGGCAATTTTGTTCACGATCTCAGCATGGGGCTCGGGTTTACCATCATTTTTTCCTGAATCTGTTTCACTCCTCGTTTTGTTCAGGATTATAGGCGGACTCGGAATTGGGATTGCTTCAATGAATGCGCCCATGTATATTGCAGAAATTGCTCCTCCTGAAAGACGAGGAAATTTGGTTAGTTACTACCAATTAGCCGTGGTAATTGGATTCTTCACGGTATTCTTAGCAACTTATTTTATTGGAAATTCAAATACAGAAGAACAAAATATAGAATACGGTTGGAGACATATGTTCTGGACCGAATTGATTCCGAGTATGGCTTTTTTATTTTTGTTATTCCTCGTACCAAAAAGTCCGAGATGGCTTTCCCTAAAGGGCCGTTATGAAGAGGCTCTCGCCGTGCTTAACAAATTGCACGGACCGGAGAATGCGATCAAAGAAGCGGAAGAAATTAAGCTCTCTATAGCTCAGGAAATGGACAAGGGGGGTACAAAAATCAACTATTGGGGAGGTACGGTTTTATCCATTATAATGATCGGATCTGTTCTTTCTATTTTACAACAATTTACAGGTATCAATGCAGTGCTTTATTACGGAGCTGATATTTTTGAAAAGGCGCTTGGTTTTGGTCAGGCAGATGTACTTAAACAGCAGGTTTTATTGGCTTTTGTCAATTTCGCTTTTACCTTCGTGGCAATGGCCACTATTGATAAAATCGGTAGAAAACCACTTATTTATATAGGGTCCGCGGGGATGATTATTGGATTCTTGATATTGGCCATCACACTTCAGCGTCAAACCATAGGTGTTTGGTCTTTGGTAGGGGTGCTCATTTTTATTGGGTCGTTTGCCATGTCTATGGGCCCGGTAGTTTGGGTAATTTTGTCCGAAATGTTTCCTAATAAAATTCGAAGTGTAGCCATGTCTGTTGCTGTTGCAGCCCAATGGGGAGCAAATTATATCGTTTCTCAATCTTTTCCGATGGTAACCGAAAGTTCTATGAATAATAATTCTTTTTGGAATGGTTCTTTACCCTACTACATTTTTATCGTATTTATCGCAATTACCATTGTGTTTACATATAAATACATTCCGGAAACTAAAGGAAAATCTTTGGAAGACCTGGAGAAAGTTTGGAAATAATATGTTGATTCTTACATATAAAAATCCTGAAATTAAGTTTTCGGGATTTTTTATTTGAAACTTATTGACCTAACCATTTGAGATGAACAGGATGAAAAATATACTGATATTTTGTTTCTTATGCCTTATGGCTTGTAATAGTACTGAGCCTAAAAATGCTAAAGTTGAAACCTCTCCGAAAGAACGCCTGGATTCGCAGTTGAAAGATGTTTTTGTGAAAAATGAATTGATAGGCATGTCTGTTGTCTTGATCAAAAAGGGAAATCCTGTTTTTGAAGGTTACTATGGCGATGCGAACAGAGAATTAAATTTGCCCGTTTCTGATAAAACAGTTTTTCGGATTGCCTCAATTTCCAAAACCTTTACTGCAATCGCTGTGATGCAGCTTGTGGAACAAGAAAAAATTAATTTAGATGCGGATATAAGTGAGTATTTAGGATGGAAGCTTCAACATCCAAAATATCCGGATAAAATCATAACTGCCAGACATTTGCTCAGCCACACCTCTGGAATCAGAGATGGAGAAGGTTCTTCAATATTCTCTCAAAATATGTTTAGAGAAAATATACAGATAAGTGAATTGTTTCAATCAACAGGAAAGTATTATACCGATGATATCTTCTCGTCAGAAGCTCCGGGCGAATATTTTTCGTACACCAATTGCACTTGGGGAATTTTGGCAACGGTGGTTGAAAAAATAAGCGGGAAACGTTTTGATGAGTATTGCCGCGAGTTTATCTTTAAACCAATGGCATTAGAGGCAGATTTTAATCCGGCAGAATTGCGTTCATACAATCACTTGGCAGCTTTATATCGTTTTGAAAATAACCAATGGACAGCTCAGGTAGATGATTATAACGGTCAAAAACCTCCTGAACGGGTTCCATTTGATTATACCACCGGCAGTAATGGTTTGCTTTTCGGTCCTCAGGGCAGTTTGCGGTGTACAACAGGTGATCTGGTCAGAACCATTCAAATGTTCCTTCACGATGGATCGGTTAATGGAATTCAAATCATTAGCAAGGAGTCTGTAGATTTAATGCTCAGCGATCAATGGACCTACAACGGTTCTAATGGAGATACTTGGGAGAATTTCTTTTTATCTTATGGTTTAGGTATCCATCGCACTTTGGATCAAACCAAAGCAGATGTAATCTTTCCGGGTATAAAAATGACAGGACATCCAGGTATTGCCTATGGTTTATTGAGTGATATGTATGTTGACACAAACACTGAAACAGGTGTTGTTTTTGTCACCAATGGGAGTAAAAGGAATTTTCAATATGGAAGGAATACAACATTTTATCAAGTAGAAGAGGATGTTTTTGAAGCTATAATTAAGGTTTTTGCCTTGTTTTGATAAAGCTACATATTCCTATTTTTTACACGAATACTTTTTTGAGAATTCATTAAAATATTAGTCAATCGTATAATCATGCAATTTAATTTTAGCTAATTTAGATCTATTAAAACTCATAGATAATAATTGGTTTCAAATACTGAAAAAGTTTAATGTCTAAAAAATTAAATGAATTAGAGGCTACTGCTATTTGCGGTAATGATATCAGTTCTTCTTGCCTCTATGTGTCTGCCTTGGCAATTGTGTATGCGGGTCAATTTGCATGGATATCCCTGCTTTTAGTGGCAATTGTATTGTTTCTGTTTCGAAAAATTTATGGGGAAGTTGTCGGAGCTTTACCCTTAAATGGAGGGGCATATAATGCCTTGTTGAATACAACGAAGAAATCTACGGCCTCAGTTGCTGCATCATTAACGGTTCTGTCATACATGGCAACAGCTGTGATTTCTGCTAGTGAGGCAGTTAAATATGCGCATAGTATTTGGGGTTTTGTACCAGTTTTGATCGGAACTATTTTTTTGATGATGTTGTTCATGGGTTTAGTTATCCTAGGAATAGGGGAGTCTTCTAAAGTGGCCATAATTATTTTTATTTTTCACCTCATTTCCTTGACCTTATTAAGTGTTTTCTGTATCTATTATTTTTTTACCAACGGTTTTGAAACCCTTGTTTCTAATTACAGATTGCCCGTAAAAGGAGGCGTTACTACAGCTCTTTTTTTAGGTTTTTCGGCTGCAATGTTGGGGATAAGTGGGTTTGAGAGTTCGGCAAATTACGTCGAAGAACAGGCAAATGGCGTTTTCCCAAAAACCTTGAGAAATATGTGGATTGTAGTCACCATTTTTAATCCCTTAATCGCATTTCTTGCGCTTGCCATTATACCTATGAATGAGGTAGTTGAGAATCAAGAATCTTTGCTCTCATTGATGGGAAGTAAAGCTGCCGGTTTTTGGTTGTCCAGCCTAGTAGGAATCGATGCAGTCTTAGTATTGAGTGGTGCCGTTTTAACATCTTTTGTCGGGGTTGGAGGTTTAATGGAGCGTATGGCACTAGACAGGATTTTACCAAGATTTTTACTCAAGAAAAATAAAAGAGGAAGCTCGTATTGGATTTATATATTGTTTTTTATTCTTTGTTCCTCCATTATGCTTGTCACAGAGGGAGATTTGGCAAAATTGGCGGGGGTCTATACCATAGCTTTTCTATCTGTTATGGTCTTGTTCGGGATGGGAAATTTGTTGCTTAAGGTAAATAGAAGTCGGCTACCTCGTCCGGAAAGAGCGAGTTGGCCTGCCTTAATAGTAGCGATTTTATCTGTAGGTCTGGCCATCATTGGGAATATATACTTAAATCCCCATTACCTGACGATCTTTTTAGAGTACTTGATTCCAACCTTACTAGTTGTTTTCTTTATGCTGAAGAGAACTTTTGTATTTAAGATCTTTCTATATGTGATAGAATACCTATTTCCAGAGGAGAATAGATTTTTTGATAATTTGAACGATGCGATTAAAATAAAAATTCATAAGATCAATGGTCAGCAATTTGTGTTTTTTACCAATCATGATGACGTTTCAACTTTAAATAAGGTCATGTTGTACATCAAGGATAATGAAGCAACGCGAAAATTAAAAATTGTCACGGTGTTGTCTGAAGGACAAAAGCCAAACGAAAAGTTGATAAAAGACATAGAAGTATTAAATCGAGCATATCCTACAATACATATTGAATTTGTTGCCGAGTATGGTAAATTTGGTCCCGAAAAAATTCAAGAATTATCAAAGAAATGGAAAATTCCTACCAACTTTATGTTTATTGGTGCACCCGGAGAGAAATTTGCCTATCGCATTCAACAGCTCGGCGAAGTGAGATTAATTATTTGATAGATTCGGAAGAAGAAATTTTCTTTTAATTTTTTATTTGAATTAATTTTGCCGCATGAAAAAAATAAGAACAAGGCAAATATTTGAAAATGTATTAGTCATTGATGCTGCGGCCAAAGGAAAGTCAATTGCCAAATCTCCTGATGGAAGGGTCATTTTTCTGAGCAATGCGGTTCCGGGAGATCTTGTTGATGTGGAAGTTTTTAAAAAAAGAAAGGCGTATTACGAAGGAAAAGCAATTCAGTTTCATTCTTTATCAGAAAAACGGACAGATCCCGTCTGTAAACATTTTGGCGTTTGTGGTGGTTGTAAGTGGCAAAACATGAAATATGAAGAACAGCTCAATTTTAAACAAAAGGAAGTTGTGAATCATCTGAAAAGAATTGGTCATGTAGAAATTCAAGAAATTTTACCCATAAAGGCTTGCGAAGAGACCTACTTTTACAGAAATAAAATGGAATTTTCTTTTTCCGATGCAAGATGGTTAACTCCCGAAGAAATTGCAAAGGGAGGTGAAATTGACAGCAAATTTGCTTGTGGCTTTCATATTCCTAAAATGTGGGATAAGATTTTGGATATAGAAAAGTGTCATCTGCAAGTTGATCCCTCCAATGCCATTAGAAATGAGATCAAGCATTTTGCTGTTCAAAATGGACTGACATTCTTCAACCCAAGAAAGCAAGAAGGTTTTTTGAGAACAATAATGATCAGAATTAGTTCTAATGGAGAAATTATGGTGGTTGTACAGTTTCACATTGAAGATAAGAATAAACGAGAAGCTTTATTGAATTTTGTTGCTGAGAAATTCCCTGAAATAACATCACTTCAATATGTTATCAATCAAAAAGGGAACGATACCATTTATGACCAGGATGTAATTTTGTTCAAGGGGCGAGATTATATTTTTGAAGAAATGGAAGGTTTGAAATTCAAAATAAATGCCAAATCTTTTTATCAAACCAATTCAAAACAAGCCTATGAGCTGTATAAAATTACCCGCGAATTTGCAGACCTGAAAGGAGATGAAACGGTTTACGATTTATATACAGGTACAGGTACTATTGCACAGTTTATAGCCAAAAAAGCAAAAAAAGTAATTGGGGTAGAATCTGTCCCGGAAGCGATTGCCGATGCTAAAGAAAATGCGAAACGAAATAATATTGATAATACGGAGTTCTTTGTTGGCGACATGGCAAAAATATTTACGGCCGAATTTATTGCTCAAAATGGTCATCCTGATCTGATTATTACAGATCCCCCGAGAGATGGCATGCATAAAAATGTAGTAAACCAGTTACTGGAAGTTTTGCCGGAAAAAATCGTCTATGTAAGCTGCAATTCTGCCACACAGGCCAGAGACCTGGAAATTTTGAAAGGAGCCTATGATATCTCAAAAACTCAAGCTGTAGACATGTTTCCTCAAACACATCATGTAGAAAATGTAGTACTCCTAAAAAGGAAAGTTTAATTAGCGCTGTATATTGCTTAAATTTTAATTATTTTCGTGCTGTATGATACTTTTCATGAAATCTTTTTTAGACAAAAGACTCTTTCTGATCGCCCTGGCAATTTTACTTTTTTCTTGCGAAAATGATGATATCTGCGTTGAGCCAAATACACCTCGCTTAATTATAAGGTTTTATGATATAGATAATCCGGATAATAAAAAGTCAGTACCTTTCTTAGGAGTAAAAATTGATGGCCAGGAAGTGTATTATGCGGATAGTGGCATTTCCCAATCTCCCGATTCAGTTACTATACCCTTGGAAGTTGTAAAGGATTTGACAAAAATTAAATTGGTCAAATTTGGTAAAGACCCTGTTGAAGATAATGACGAAGAAGACGAGATCGAATTGATGTATGAAAGAAATGAGGAATTTGTCTCTCAATCCTGTGGTTTTCGTATCATTTATAATAATGTAAAGAGTACAAATTCACCAAATAATACTTGGATCAAAGAAATTGTTCCCATCTCAAATTCTTTAAACATTACCGATGAAAGAAGGCATCACATTAAAATATACCATTAGCCTGCTTCTCTTCTTTTTCATCCTTCAAGGTTTTGGACAGGAAAAGGAAATAGATTCAGTAAAACTAAAAAACCGTTACGGTTTAAGGGTTGGTCTTGATTTGTTTACACCGGTTTATGGATTGTTTGATGAAGATCGTCAAGGATTCGAAATTGTGGCTGATTATAGAATTGCCAAAAGATTTTGGGTGGCGGGTGAAATGGGTTATTTGGATAAATTAGTCAGAGAAGATCTATATAATTATAACACAAGTGGAGGCTATTTTAAAGTGGGAGCAGATTTTAATGCCTACCAGAATTGGCCCGGAATGGAAAATATGATCGTTGTGGGTTTTCGATATGGCTTAAGTACTTATAGTCAAACCCTCAATGAATATACAATTAATTCTGATCCTTATTTACCCTATGAAACAATTGATGAGCCTATAGATTATGACGGCTTAAGTGCACAATGGATTGAGTTGGTTCTGGGCCTGAAAGTGGAGGTACTGCATAATGTATATCTCGGGGCCATGTTTAGCGGTAAAACCATGCTGACCGCCACAGAAATTGAAGGATTTAAAAATATGTTCGCACCGGGTTTTAATGGTATTTCTACAAATGATTATGGTTTTGGATTTAGCTATACCCTTTCTTATCTCATTCCACTTTACAGAAAATAAGTTTTATCTTTAGTCCTTTAAATACCAAATACAAATGCAAAATATCCCTAGTGTTGATCTTGCTGACTTTATATCAGAAGATCCTGAAAGAAAAGAAAAGTTTGTCAAAGCCATTGGGCAAGCCTATGAAGAAATTGGTTTTGTCGCTTTAAAAGGTCATTTTTTATCAGATGAACTGACGGAAAATTTGTACAAAGAAGTGAAGGAATTTTTCAATTTACCGGAGGAGGTGAAAAAGAAATATGAAATCGAAGGCCTGGCAGGTCAAAGAGGCTATACTTCTTTTGGAAAAGAATCAGCGAAGGGTTTTAAAAAAGCCGATTTAAAGGAGTTTTGGCATTTCGGACAGGATACAAAGTATAATGCAGAAGTACAGGAAGCATATCCTGAAAATGTAAGGGTAGAAGAATTGCCCGGTTTCAATAAAGTGGGTAAAACGACTTATCAACAACTTGAAAAAACGGCAATTTATGTCTTGCGGGCCTTGGCCATTTATATTGGCTTAGATGAAAAATATTTTGATCATTATGTGATAGGGGGAAACAGTATACTAAGACCCATTCATTATCCGCCAATCATTGGCGAGCCTAAAGGAGCCGTACGAGCAGCCGAACACGGTGATATCAATTTAATTACCTTGTTGATGGGCGCTTCTGCATCTGGGCTTGAAGTTAAGAATAAGGCGGGCGATTGGATCCCTGTTACTGCCTTGCCGGATCAGTTGGTCGTAAATGTGGGAGATATGTTGCAACGGCTGACCAACAATAAACTGAGGTCCACCATCCATAGGGTGGTGAATCCTCCAAAGGAAGAATGGGGAAATTCCAGATATTCTATTCCTTTTTTCACACATCCAAAAAGTGAAATGTCGCTCAATTGTTTAGATAAATGTATAGATAAAAATAACCCAAAGGCTTACGACGATATTACTGCTGGTGAATATTTGAACGAGCGTTTACGCGAATTGGGATTGTTAAAATGAAAGATCAAAAACTCATTTTTTCTTTTTTGTCTTATGGGATCTTTTTGATCCTTATTGGACTATTGGGCTATTTTTTAAAGTGGAGAAATGCAACGATATTTTTGGGTTTAGGCTTTGTTTTTGAGTTATTGGCGCTGATCTTATTTGCCTGGAAAAAAGTAAAGAAGTAACATGATCTGAGATAGAATATGGGAAAAAAGAAGTTGAATAGTTTGGAAGATTTAGGTGGTTTTGTTTTTTCAACAAATAAAGAAGCTGATTTTGGACAAAATGACCAAGATTTAATTGAAACACTGCCTCCGGCAGAGCAATTGTTGGAAGCTCATTTTTCCAATAAAAACCGAGCGGGCAAAACGGTAACGATCATAAAAGGCTTCGTTGGAAAAGAGGAAGACCTAAAAGAACTGGCAAAATTGATCAAAACAAAATGCAGTGTCGGAGGCACGATCAAAGAAGGAGAAATAATGATTCAAGGCAATTTTCGTGATAAGGTTATGGAAATTTTGAAAAAGCAAGGATACAGGGTCAAACGAGTAGGTGGTTAAATGATATTCAATGGAAAGAAAAATTAAACCTTCTGAACTTATTCTTAATCCTGATGGAAGTATCTATCATTTAAACTTATTGCCTCATCAAATTGCGCACAAACTTATTTTTGTAGGAGATCAGGACAGAGTACCTCTAGTGAGTAAACATTTTAATCAAATCGACTTTGAAACACAAAAGCGTGAGTTCAGAACTTGCACAGGTTGGTTTAACCGAGAAAGAATTACGGTAATTTCAACTGGAATTGGTCCTGATAACATCGACATTGTCCTCAATGAACTTGACGCATTGGTCAATATTGATCTGAAAACCAGGACACCTAAAAAAGAGCTGACCAGTTTGCAAATAGTTAGAATTGGAACCTCGGGTTCAATACAAAATGAAATTCCGGTAGATAGTTTTGTGATGGGAACTTACGGACTCGGTTTTGACGGATTGCTGCATGCTTATAAGGCGGAACATATTCTTGAAAAGGATATGGCAAATGCCTTTGTGGAGCACACAAGCTATGATCCAAATAAGGCAAAACCTTATATCACCTCTGGCAGTGATATACTGAGGACTAAGCTGGCTTCAGAGAAAGTATTTCAGGGGATAACAGCAACAGCCAATGGTTTTTACGGACCCCAGGGAAGGGTGCTTAGAATGCCTGTAAAAGACGTATTACTTAACGATAAACTGGCCACTTTTTCATATCAAGGACTCAAAATTTGCAACCTTGAAATGGAAACCTCAGCGATATATGGTCTTTCAAAATTAATGGGCCATCAAGCGCTTAGCCTAAATGCCATTATTGCCAACAGGGCGAACAAAACTTTTTCAGAACAACCCCGAAAGACCATAGAAAAACTCATAGAATACACGATTCAAAAATTGACTTCATAAATCGAGGAATACACAATATTTAACAATATTTAGCGTTTAATTATAAAATTGCCTGATATTCTGTTTAATTCTAAATTGATTTATAATGAAAAAGTTTACCTATTTTGTAATCGCGCTTGTAGCTTGTGTAAGTCTAAGTTCTTGCGGTTCCAGCAGCAGCTGTGTCTCCTCTGAATATCAAATCAAAAATATAAAATTCGAAAACCAACAGGTTGTACTTACTGACGAGTATATACAGGCTGAAGATAAAGTTAATTGAAATTACTTTAAATCGAAGTAAAAAAGGCTGCACATAGACGGGTGCGGTCTTTTTTTTTGCAAATAATCAAGAAATACTTGTGAGAGTAAGCAGACTTTGTAATTTTGCACAAACCATCACACATGTCAAAAACTAAGTATATTTTTGTTACGGGAGGAGTTAGCTCTTCTCTGGGAAAAGGTATTATCGCGGCTTCATTGGCGAAATTACTTCAATCGAGTGGATTCCGAGTAACGATCCAAAAATTAGATCCCTATATCAATATTGATCCCGGAACATTAAACCCTTATGAACATGGTGAATGTTATGTGACTGATGATGGTGCAGAAACCGATCTCGATCTCGGCCATTACGAAAGGTTTTTGAACATTGCTACTTCTCAAGCGAATAACGTGACAACGGGTAGAATATACCAAACCGTTATAAATAAAGAACGCAAAGGTGATTTTTTGGGAAAAACGGTTCAGATCATTCCTCATATTACAGATGAGATCAAAAGAAGGATACAGATTTTAGGGAAAACAGGAGATTATGATATTGTTATCACAGAGATCGGAGGAACAGTGGGCGACATAGAGTCGCTACCTTATATAGAGGCTGTTAGACAGTTGCAATGGGACCTCGGAAAAGAGAATGCGATCGTCATTCATTTGACCTTGATTCCCTACTTGGCGGCGGCCGGAGAATTAAAAACAAAACCCACCCAACATTCGGTAAAGGAATTGATGCAGAGCGGTGTAAGTCCGGATGTACTGGTTTGCAGAACGGAGTATCATCTCAATGAAGGAATCAGAAAGAAACTGGCCCTATTTTGTAATGTTACACAAGATGCCATTATTGAATCGATAGACGCCGATACAATTTATGATGTGCCCAATTTGATGCTAGAAGAGGGATTGGATAAAGTGGTTCTGAAAAAATTGGGTCTAAAGGCTCAAAAATCTCCCAAATTAGATCAATGGAATGAATTTTTGAGAAAATTTAAAAACCCAAAGGCAACGGTAGAAATAGGCCTGGTTGGAAAATACGTCGAATTACAGGATGCATATAAATCAATTATTGAAGCCTTGGGCCATGCGGGAGCTCAAAACGAGACCAAAGTAAATATAAAATTTATTCACTCTGAAGACCTGTTACCCTCGGAAGTACCGGATTTGCTCAAAGGTTTAAATGGTGTTTTGGTAGCACCGGGTTTTGGAGATCGGGGTACAGAAGGAAAAATTGAGGCGGTTAGGTATGTCCGAGAGAACAATATTCCTTTCTTGGGTATTTGTTTGGGCATGCAAATGGCGGTTATAGAATTTGCCAGAAACGTATTGGATTTAAAAAATGCTAATTCTGTAGAAATGAATCCGAGAACACCCTATCCTGTCATCAATTTGATGGAAGATCAAAAAAAGATCACAGAAAAGGGAGGAACCATGCGACTTGGATCTTGGGATTGCAAATTGGATAAAAAGTCCAAAGTTTTTAAGGCCTACGGTAAGGATTTTATTAGCGAAAGACACAGACATAGGTACGAGTACAACAATGATTTTTTTGAAGAACTTCAAAATAACGGACTTGTCGCTACAGGGGTCAACCCTGATACCGGACTGGTAGAGATTGTAGAAATTCCCACACATCCTTGGTTTGTGGGCGTTCAATATCATCCTGAGTATAAAAGTACTGTGCTGAATCCACATCCTTTATTTGTCGCATTCATTAAGGCGAGCTTAGATAATAAATAAAAAAAGAGGTGATGTAAAACATCACCTCTTTTTTTACCTCGCAAACCTGACTAGTTAGCTGCGATTTCTTTTAAGTCCATCTTGCATTTCGGACAAGTAGTAGCTTCGGCGTACGTTTTCTCACCTTCACATTTCATCGGACATTGATATACATGAGCAGCATGTTCTTCAGATGTTTCTTCGGTTGTTTCAAGCACAGCTTCGGTTTCTTCAACTTCCACAACTTCGATTTCTTTCACTTCTTCGGTTTTTGAAGCTTCTTTACTCGCTTCTTTACAAGATGTAAAGCTTACAAGTGCAATCGTAAATAAAAATAAGATCGATAATTTTCTCATAATAGAATTTAATTTTTAAGAAGCAAAAGTAATTAATAAATCTTGTTTTTATCTGAAGTGGAAAAAGCAGTTTTTAAGTAGTCAAATCTTCTGAATCAAAAAGTTTGGGTATCTCTGCTTTCCAACCAAGATCCCTCTCTAGTCTGGCCTGTAAAGCTTCAGAAGCTCCTTTTTCACCATGAACAAGAAATACTTTTTCAGGTTTATTCTTAATTTCATTCAACCAATCAAGTAATTCATCCTCATCGGCATGGGCAGAAAGGCCTTCAATTTCTTCTACTCTCATCCTGAAGGGAACAACTTTTCCAAAAATTTTAATTTCTTTTTCTCCTTCTAAAAGTCTCCTACCTCTAGTGCCTTCCGCTTGAAAACCGACAAAAAGCAAAGTGTTTTTGGCATTTTGGGCTTGTGTTTCGAGATAATTTAAAATTCTTCCACCGGTAAGCATGCCACTTCCTGCAATGACAATTTTAGGTTGCTCATTATCTCTGTATTCAAGGGTTTCTTGAAAACTGCTGACAATTTCAAATGCACGACACATCTGAAAAAAGGACGTTTCATTCAAGCGATGCCAATCTCTGGTGCGAGAAAAGAGTTCCAAAACACTTAAACCCATCGGGCTATCAACAATCATCGGTATTTTTGGAATTCTTTTTTGCGTACTTAATTGATGCAGTATAAACATGAGGAGCTGAGCCCGTTCAACAGAAAAACTAGGGATAAAAATACTACCACCCCTACCTGCAGTTTCATTGATTAATTTTTCTATCAGGGGCAAAGTTTCACTCTCTTCAGGATGAAGTTTCCCACCATAAGTGCTTTCCAAGAAAAGAAAATCTACTTTTTTAGGCTTAAGTGGCGGATAGAGCAAAAGATCATTTGTTCTGCCTATATCACCCGAAAAAACAAACCTTTTGCCCGATATCTCTAGTTCAATAAAAGTAGCACCCAAAATATGTCCGACATAAGAAAATCGAACTTTGATGCCCGTTGTCAGTTCCATCCACCTGGAGGGAGGGAGGGCTTTAAAAAAATTGTATACATGACTAACCTCTTCAATCGTGTAAAGTGGTTTTGCAGGATGATGTCTGGAATAACCCTCTTCAGTGGCTCTCTTTGCCTCTTTTTCATTAATATTTGCCGTATCGCTCAAGATGATTTTAGCAATATCAATTGTTGGATGTGTAGCTAAAATCTGACCTCTAAATCCGTATTTTACTAACAAAGGTAAATAACCGGTATGATCTAAATGTCCGTGAGTCAGAAGCACAACATCAATTTCTTTAGCGGCTATATTAAGCGGATGCCAATTCAATTCCCTTAAATGCTTTTCACCTTGAAATAATCCACAGTCAATTAATATCCGATAATTATCCGTGGAGACCAGAAATTTAGATCCGGTGACAGTGCCTGCAGCACCCAGAAATTGAATTTGAAGGGACATTTTTCAAGAATAAGATTCCTTAAAATTAGTCAAAAAAAATACGTCGATAACGCAAAATAAATTTTATCGGGGCTGATCCGCTCTGGTGGGGGATGTAGGTGTGGGTCAGTTTGGGGTTGGTCGAAATAATTTCACTAAAAAAAATTACTTACAAATAAAGCAACGGCCAAAATGATTACCAATATTTTATCTAAAAATTGAATCATAGAGCAAATGTAGGAAGAAAAAAGGGTGAACCATTTTAAGGAATTGTTAAATTTCTAAATAATCCAACAGACTTAGTAGGAATTAGATTGAACTAACCTTTTTAAATGGATAATTTCCCCCGTTTGTAATAAAAAGCAGGAAGCAGAACGATAAGTAATAAAGGGTGAATCAGAAATCTGCGAATATAAAAAACAAGTAGATAACCGTCTTTTAATTCGCCGTTTAGCAAGGTAAAATACGCAAAGGATAGAAATAAAAATGCGATGACATAAAATTTTAAAGAAAATTGAAGCAGATTTTTATCCTTGAATGCAATCCATATAATTCCTAAAGAGCCGAGGGTATTGATCAAATACCGAAAAAACAGATGAAGCAATAGCTTATAGCTATTGTAGTTTGGAATGGGTTCAGATAAATAATCGTGATCGAAATAATGGAGAAATGGATCATAAAACATGCGATTGGCGATAGACCGAAAGCCAACTAAAAAAATAAAAAGCAGTGCTATGAGGATCAAGCTAACCTTTCTGTTCATTTTTTAACTCTTTGTAATGAGAAAAATATTTCACCCAAACAATCCACAACAAGAAGATCGTACCATAGATGATGGCGGGAAACATTAGATCGTGCCAAAACACTTTATAGGCAGGAAATTTTTGATACAAAACCGCAATTAAAAAAATACGCATGATATTCACCAAATAAATGGTCACCGCTCCAAATAATCCATAAAAAAATGTGTCCTTTAGTCCGCCTTTAAAAGCAATGATAAAGGCCAAAAAGAGAATAATAATGCTCACAGAATTACAACCCTCCACCACATTGATAACGTGTTGACCATTTAAGATAAACTTGATAGAGAGTTCATCTGTATTTTGAACTACACGGCTTTGATATCCAAATATTTCCGCAGCAACTTTGACGTGATCTGCTACCTGTTTCGTGATAGGAGCACATGAAAAAATACCCGCGGTTTTTTGTGTTTTAGATAAATAAATGGAATAACCTCCTGTGAGCAAAAAATAAGTCACAAAAAATTTTATCAGGAAAATGATAATAGTTTTATTTTTGCTCAAAGATCGAAGATTAGAAAACCAAAATTATAAAACCTATGCAATTTAAACAACTGGAATTAAATGTTTCTCAGATTTTAGAGGGAAAAGTTTCTGATAGTCAAAAATTAGATGCGATTTGTTTGTTATTACAAAATGAGGTGCCACATTACAATTGGGTAGGTTTCTATTTCGTTAATGGCGATAAAATGGAATTGAAATTGACAAATTTTGCAGGTAAACCTACGGAACACACCTTAATCCCGTTTGGGAAGGGGATATGCGGTCAGGTAGCTGTGAGCAATCAAAATTTTGTCGTACAGGATGTTACGGAACAAGACAATTATATTTCTTGCGGTATAGATGTAAAATCAGAAGTGGTGATTCCCATTTTTAAAAATGGGAAGAATATTGGTCAAATAGACATTGATTCGCACCATACATCACCATTTTCAGAAGAGGACGAACGATTTTTAGAATTTGTATGTGCAAAAGTAGCACAGCTGGACTTAGTGCATCTCACGTAATTTATCGCGTCTGACTTCATTCAAATGGCTCAAAATAGCTGTTTTTCGGCTTTCTTATTTATGCTTCGGAAATGGGCTTTGAATGATAAAAAAAGGAACATGTTTCTTACGTTAAAGCCGAGTGTTTTATTACTTTTGCAAAAAAATATTTAAAGCCAAAAAAATGTTGGAGTCAAAAAGAATAAAATCAGCCTTAATATCAGTATTTCATAAAGATGGTTTAGCCCCTATCGTCAAAAAATTAGATGATCTGGGAGTTACCCTCTATTCCACTGGCGGGACAGAAAGTTTTATCCGCGATATGGGTATTGATGTTGTTCCGGTTGAAGATTTGACATCCTATCCTTCTATTTTAGGAGGTAGGGTTAAGACATTGCATCCAAAAGTATTTGGCGGTATATTGGGAAGAAGAGAATTGGCCGGAGATATCAAGCAGATGAAAGATTATGAGATTCCTGAATTGGACGTAGTTATTGTAGATCTTTATCCTTTTGAAAAAACAGTTGCCAGTGGTGCCTCCGAAGAAGATATTATTGAGAAAATAGACATTGGAGGGATCTCTTTGATCAGAGCAGCAGCCAAAAATTTCAAAGATGTCATTTGCGTCTCCTCGATGGACCAGTATGACGAATTTTTAACGTTGATTTCTGAGAACAAAGGCGCCTTGAAATTGGAAGACAGGAGGCGTTTTTCAGCTAAGGCATTCGCCGTGTCGAGTGCGTATGACACAGCCATATTTCATTATCTGAATAAAGATGAACTTTCATTCAGACAAAGTTTTGATGAAGTAAGTGTATTGAGATACGGAGAAAACCCTCACCAAAAAGGATATTTTTATGGAGATTTAAATGCCTTATTCGATAAATTACACGGTAAAGAATTGTCTTACAATAATTTATTGGATGTTGATGCAGCAGTACAGTTGATGAATGAGTTTAAGGGCGAAGCGCCTACATTTGCGATTCTAAAACATAATAATGCTTGCGGACTGGCACAAAGAGCAACGATTGAAGAAGCATATAGAGACGCTTTGGCAGGAGATCCGGTCTCGGCATTTGGTGGGATTTTGATCAGCAATTCCGAGATCGACTTAAAAACGGCAGAACTTATCCATGAATTGTTCTGTGAAGTGATCATAGCTCCATCTTATGAAGTTGAAGCTTTGGAGTTGTTGAAGAAGAAAAAAAATAGAATCATCATGATTCAAAAAGAGTTAGAATTACCTCACATTCACTATAGAACAGCGTTGAACGGGTTGCTTTCACAAGAAAAAGACAATGTATCTGACAGTGCTTCTCATTTGGTAAAAGCCACAAAAAAGGAAGCTTCTGCAGGAGAAATTGAAGACCTGCTTTTTGCCTCAAAAATTTGCAAGCATACAAAGTCAAATACAATTGTTTTAGTAAAGAACAAGCAATTATTGGCCAGTGGTACTGGTCAGACCTCAAGAGTAGATGCCTTAAACCAAGCTGTGGCTAAAGCCCAATGGTTTAAATTTGATCTCAATGGTGCAGTAATGGCGAGTGATGCTTTTTTTCCGTTTCCTGACTGCGTTGAAATTGCACATAAGGCAGGTATAACAGCGGTTATTCAACCGGGTGGCTCTATCAACGATAAACTGAGTATTGCTTATTGCGATGATAATGGAGTTAGTATGGTGCTCACCGGCGTGAGACACTTTAAACATTAATTTGATGTTTTGTTGAAAGAATAAGGTGATTGAACTGATATACTCTTTTATTATTGGCTAATTTTATTACATTTGTTTGCAAACGAACTAATTTTTAAACAAACGAACTTCTATGGGTTTTTTTGACTTCATGACCGAGGATATTGCTATCGATCTTGGTACAGCTAATACATTGATTATTCACAAAGGAAAGGTGGTAATTGACAGTCCATCAATAGTGGCTAAAGACAGGATATCGGGTAAAATTATCGCCATAGGGCATGAGGCCAACTTGATGCAAGGAAAAACACATGAGAACATTAAGACCATCAGACCTTTAAAGGATGGTGTTATTGCTGATTTTGAGGCTTCTGAACAAATGATTCGAGAGTTTATCAGAAAGATTCCCACCATAAAAAATCGTTTTTTTCGCCCGTCTTTGAGAATGGTGATCTGTATTCCTTCAGGGATTACCGAAGTTGAAAAGAGAGCGGTACGCGACAGTGCCGAACAAATGAATGCAAAGGAAATTTATTTGATCTATGAACCTATGGCAGCAGCTATAGGTATTGGGATTGATATTATGCAACCCAAGGGTAATATGATCATTGATATAGGCGGAGGAACAACCGAAATAGCGGTAATCGCTTTAAGTGGGATTGTTTGTGATAAATCTGTTAAAGTAGCCGGCGATGTGTTTACCAATGACATAGCCATGTATTTGCGTACACAGCACAATCTATTTATAGGGGAAAGTACCGCTGAAAAGATTAAAATTGAAATTGGTGCGGCAACCGAAGATTTAGATAGTCCTCCTGAGGATATCCTGATTCAGGGTCGTGATTTGTTAAGCGGTAAGCCCAAACAAACAAAAGTGAGCTATAGAGAAATTGCCAAAGCTCTCGAAAAATCGATTTTGAGGATCGAAGATGCAGTGATGGAAACACTTTCACAAACGCCACCCGAATTGGCATCGGATATTTACAACACCGGCATTTATTTGGCCGGGGGCGGATCAATGTTAAGAGGATTAGATAAAAGACTTTCCAGAAAAACGGATTTACCGGTTTATGTGGCAGATGATCCTTTAAGAGCTGTGGTGCGCGGAACCGGAATTGCGCTAAAAGACATCGAAAAATACAAGAGTGTATTGATGAAATAGAAAAAAGACCTTGGTCAAATGCAACAATTAATTTCCTTCTTCTATAGAAATAAAAATTTCTTATTTTTCATTTTCTTGGAAGGGTTAGCCTTTTTTTTTACCATTCAAAGTCATTCTTTCCATTCCAGTAAGTTTGTCAATTCTGCAAATATAATAACCGGAGGTATTTATAAAAAGGTGAATAATTTCACTGAATTTCTCCATTTGAGAGATGAGAATGAAATTCTGGCACAAGAAAATGTCTATTTAAAGAATTTGCTTGGACGAGAAATGGATTTGAATAAAAAGCTGGATAGCCTTAATACCGATAGCATTGGCAGAAATAATCAAAAGTATTTTTACTATTCAGCCGAAGTAATCAATAATGAATTCAACCGGAGTAACAATTACATGACCATTAGTTCCGGGGCTAAAAATGGTATTGCTCCTGATATGGGGGTGATAAATAATAAAGGAATAGTAGGCATTACAAAAAGTGTATCCGAAAATTATGCAACGATCATGTCGGTTTTGAATGTAAATGCTAAAATCAATGTGATGATCAGTCGTACAGAACATTTTGGCACCTTGAGTTGGAATACAAAGGATTATACTAAAGTGCAGTTGCAGGATCTGCCAATTCAAGCCAAAATAAGGGTGGGTGATACGGTTGTTACAGGTGGTAAATCAGTTATTTTCCCCAAAGGGATTCCGGTTGGAGTGGTGCATGATTTTGTTGTTGAAAGTAATAATTATACACTTGTTAACATATCATTGTTTAATGATATGACCTCTATTGGTTATGTGGAGGTGATCAAAAATTTTGATAAAGAAGAAATTTTAAATCTTGAAGAAAGATCGGTGAATGAATAGGGAAATATTAAATAATGTCTTACTCTTTATCGGCTTGATTTTATTGCAAGTGATCGTCCTAAACAATATTAATTTCTTGGGCTATCTCAATCCTATGCTTTATATCTTGTTCATTTTTTTTTATCCGCTTAAAAAATTAGATGGTACTTTTTTAATTTTGAGTTTTTTATTAGGATTGTCCATAGATTTTTTTGCTAATTCAGGCGGAGTGAATGCTGCTGCAACTTTGTTTATTGCATTTATAAGAATTCCTGTGGTCAAAGGCGTATTGGGAAAAACGGAATTAGATTTTACTGCATTTTCATTTAGAAAGTTGAAGTTTGGAAATATGGTATCAATTTTGTTCATACTTACTTTGATCCATCATTTTATCATTTTTCAGCTTGAATATTTCAGATTTGATAATTTGCTCGGAATTCTCTTGAAAACATTTTTGACAAGTATTTTTACCTTGGTTCTTTTATTGCTGAGTTTTATATTTTTTTCTAAAGGAAAATAGCATGCCTAGAAGTATACTGGTTTATGTATTGATTTTATTTGTTGGGGTCGCTTATTTGAGCAGGTTGTATTTTTTGCAAGTGCATGACGATTCCTACAGACAATCACCCCTGAATAACAGTGCAGTTACCGTAAAATATATCTATCCCAATCGGGGATTTATTTACGACAGGAATGGGGTCTTATTGGTGGCCAACAAATCTTCATATGATGTGATGATCATTCCTAAAGACGTAAAACCTTTAGATACGATGGAGTTTTGCAATATGATCAAGATTGATAAAGAAGAATTTATCAAGCGTTTTCAGAAATCCAACAACTATAGTCCGAGGATTCCCTCTGTTTTTGTTCCTCAAGTTTCAAAGGAAGATTATGCATACCTTCAAGAAAAGATGTACAAATTTAAAGGGTTTTATATTCAAAAAAGATACATCAGAGAGTATCCGATCCAAACAGCACCCAATGTCTTCGGTTATCTCAGCGAAGTAAACGAATCCATCTTAAAAAATAAGCCTTACTATCAATTAGGTGAATTGATAGGATACCAGGGAATAGAAAAGGAATATGAAGAATTACTTAGAGGAGAAAAAGGAGTTCAATACATTCAAAAAAACAGATTCAACAATGAAATAGGCGCTTATAAAAACGGGATCTATGACACCCTGCCTATTCCGGGAAAAGACCTTACCTTATCTTTAGATATTTCTCTTCAGTCTTATGTTGATCAATTGATGAAGAATAAAAGGGGAGGAGTAGTAGCTATTGAACCTTCTACAGGAGAAATCCTGACCTTGGCTACCTACCCTACCTATAATCCGGAAATGTTAGTTGGTAGGGAGCGCTCGAGAAATACGGTGATGTTATTTAATGATACCATTAGCAAGCCGATGTTGGATAGAAGTTTGCAAGCCCAATATCCACCCGGGTCTCCGTTTAAGATTTTAAATGGTTTGATCGGTCTGCAAGAAAATGTCATCACAGAAGAAACGGCTTTTTACTGTCATCATGGCTACAGGTATGGTAGCAGCGGTTTCATGGGTTGCCATTGCGGAATGTCAGGATATCCTATCAAGCTGAATACAGGTGTTTTTAAATCTTGTAATGCTTATTTCGCCAATGTTTATCGCAAGATCATTGAGAAATATGACACGCCGGCAGAGGGGATGGATGCATGGTCAAAACACGTTCAAAGTTTTGGTTTAGGAAATTATTTGGGTTACGATTTACCCTCCGGACAAAAAGGTTTGGTTCCTGATGGGTCTTTTTACGATCGTTATTACCCCAACGGACAATGGAAGTCGGTGACCACCATTTCCAATGCAATAGGACAGGGGGAGATTCTCACTACCCCCATTCAATTGGCCAATATGACCGCGGCAATCGCTAACAGAGGCTTCTACTATTCTCCACATTTGCTTAAAAAAATTGGTGATAGCACAAAAACATTTGAAAAATTCACCAAGAGAAATTATACCACCATCAATCCTGAATATTTTGAACCGGTTATAGAGGGTATGTTTAACGTATTCGAAATGGGTACTGCCAGAGCTTCTCGAATAGAAGGAATTGAAATTTGTGGTAAAACAGGTACGGCTGAGAACTTTGCCAGGGTGGATGGAAAAAGAGTTCAATTTACAGATCATTCTATTTTTATTGCCTTTGCACCCAAGGATGATCCTAAAATTGCCATTGCAGTTTTTGTTGAAAATGGTTATTGGGGAGCCAGATGGGCTGCTCCAATCGCCAGTTTGATGATAGAGAAATATCTCACCGGGGAAGTAAAACGAACTGCCATTGAAAAACGAATTATGGAAGGCAGTTTAGAAGAAGAATATCAGAAACAATTGGAAATAGAAAACTACGTTGCGGAGAAGAAATAATATATTTAAGGGGGTTGATTGGATTCTGATCATTTTTTATGCGATTCTCGTCTTTTTTGGTTGGATTACCATTTATTCGGCCACTTATATGGAAGGCCAGGAATTCGCTTTTAATTTGAGTTCAAATTACGGTCGGCAATTGGTATTTATCATGCTCAGTGCCGTGCTCATTCTCGTCGTTTTAGCGATAGACAGGAGATTCTATGAGACTTACAGCGGTATTTTTTATTTAATATCCATGCTCTCACTGGTTGGTTTGTTCGTCTTTGGAAAAAATATAAATGGGGCCACTTCTTGGTATGATTTGGGAAGTTTTAGTTTACAGCCATCTGAATTCGCCAAGGCGGCGACTTGTTTGGCTCTTGCGAATTTTCTAAATGAAAGAGGGCGTGATTTGAAAAAATTTCCTACCCAGTTAAAGGCTTTTAGTATCATTTTAATTCCGGCCGTGCTCATTACCCTACAACCGGATCCCGGTTCTGCTTTGGTTTATGGGGCTTTGGTATTCGTGTTTTATGTTTTTGGATTACCGCTTTTTTATCTTATCGTAGGCTTCTTGGCTGTTACCTTATTTTTGGTTACCCTTTATTTTGGATATACTGTTGCTTTGGTAATTACATTTGCATTGTTTACCTTCTTTTTTCTCGTGCTATTTTATTATAGCAAGGTCTATTTCAGACATAACTGGCTAGTTGTAGTATCGATCTATTTATTCTCGGCCCTGTTCATATTTAGTGTCGATTATGTTTACAATAATGTATTTGAACAAAGGCACAGAGATCGCTTTGATATTGTTTTAGGGAAGAAGAAAGATGATCAAGGGATTGGTTATAATACCAATCAATCAATGATTACTATTGCTTCAGGGGGCCTAACCGGCAAAGGGTTTTTACAAGGTGATAGAACTCAGGGTGATTTTGTTCCGGAGCAGGAAACAGATTATATATTCAGCGCAGTGGGCGAGGAATGGGGTTTTTTGGGTTCCGGCCTTGTGGTGATGGTATTCCTACTTTTTTTACTTCGTTTAATCTACGTGGCTGAGCGCCAAAAGTCACTCTTTAGTAAGGTATACGCTTATTCAGTCTTACTGATCTTCTTTTTTCATTTTACCATAAATATAGGAATGGTATTGGGATTGCTCCCGACCATAGGCATCCCATTACCCTTTTTTAGTTATGGCGGATCTTCACTTTGGGGATTTACACTGTTGTTATTTATCCTGATCCGATTGGATGCCGACAGGATCTATGAATGGTAATCAATTTACTAATCACCGGAAATAAAAAAAGCAACCCATGGGTTGCTTTCGATACGTTAGGTTAATTTAATACTAGGCTAAACCGGCAACGTGCTTTGTTAACTTAGACTTTAAATTTGACGCCTTATTTGTATGAATAATATTTTTCTTCGCAAGTTTATCTATCATCGAAGTGATTTTTGATAACTGCTCCTCAGCATCTTTCTTTACAGATAGATCACGAAAACTTTTGATCGCATTACGCGTAGTTTTGTGTTGGTATTTGTTTCTGGCTCTCTTTGCCTCGTTACTTCTAATTCTCTTTAATGCTGACTTGTGATTTGCCATTTTTTTTGTTTTTAAAATTCATTTAAAAATGATTTGTAGCCCGTAGGGGAATCGAACCCCTCTTACCAGGATGAAAACCTGGCGTCCTAACCGATAGACGAACGGGCCTTGGATAACTTTTTATCTCAAAAGCGAGTGCAAAAATAATACAATTTTTTATCTCTGCAAGTTTTTTTTTAAAAATTAATAAGCTTTTGCAAATAATACCCTGCGTTCTGATTTTTTACCGGAATAAACACAAATACCCTCTTCAACAACGGTATTTAACGGTAAACAACGAATGGTAGCTTTTGTCAAATTCTTAATGGCCTCTTCCGTTTCCGGACTTCCATCCCAATGAGCCGATATGAAGCCTCCTTTATTTTCTATAACCGTTTTAAATTCATCAAAGCTATTTACTTCCGTAATATGTTCATTTCTGAATTGCTCGGCTTTTTCAAACAAATTTATTTGAATCTCCTCTAAAGTTTTTAGTACGGTCTTCACTATCGATTGTTTTTCAACAATGGATTTGGTTAAATTATCCCGCCTGGCCATTTCTACTGTTCCTTTTTCAAGATCTCTAGGGCCAATAGCTATGCGCAATGGAACACCTTTTAACTCGTATTCGGCAAATTTCCATCCCGGTTTTTGCGTAGTTCTGTCGTCAAATTTTACCGAAATATCTTTTGCGCTTAATTCGGTCATGATCTCCCTGGCCATGACTGATACCGCTGCGAGTTCTTCCTCAGATTTATAGATAGGAACGATGACGACCTGAATCGGCGCCAATTTGGGAGGTAGAACCAATCCGTAGTCATCACTGTGTGTCATGATCAATGCACCCATTAAGCGAGTAGAAACACCCCAAGAGGTGGCCCACACATAATCTAAATTTCCCTCTTTACTCGTAAATTTCACATCAAAAGCTTTTGCGAAATTTTGACCTAAGAAATGCGATGTACCCGCCTGAAGTGCTTTTCCATCTTGCATCAATGCTTCTATGGTATAGGTTTCTAAAGCTCCGGCAAATCTTTCGTTTTCAGATTTTGTTCCTTTAATTACAGGCATCGCCATAAATTCTTCTGCGAAAGTGGCATAAACACCTTGCATTTTTTCGGCCTCGGCAATGGCTTCGTCCTTGGTTGCATGGGCAGTATGTCCCTCTTGCCATAAAAATTCTGCTGTTCTCAAAAAGAGTCGGGTGCGCATTTCCCAGCGCAAGACATTTGCCCATTGGTTGATCAATAGAGGTAAATCTCTGTATGATTGTATCCATTTTCTGTACGAATCCCAAATAATGGTCTCAGAGGTAGGTCTGATGATCAATTCTTCTTCAAGTTTGGCTGTTTCATCCACAACAATGCCCTTTCCATTTTCGTCATTTTTTAACCTGTAATGAGTGACAACAGCACATTCCTTTGCAAAGCCGTCTACATGACTGGCCTCCTTACTGAAATAAGATTTTGGAATTAATAAAGGGAAATAGGCGTTCTCATGTCCGGTTTCTTTAAACATTTTATCCAAGACACTTTGCATTTTTTCCCAAATGGCATAACCATAAGGTTTGATCACCATCATGCCCCGAACCCCTGAGTTTTCGGCGAGATCAGCTTTCATTACAATTTCATTGTACCATTTGGAATAGTCCTCACTGCGCGAAGTTAATTTTTTACTCATAATAGATTTTATGTTTTGGCATAGATATTGTATATCTTTAACAAATAGGATGCAAAACTAAAGAATTTGCATCTTATATCGACCAAAAATTATGCTTTATGAAAAACTTTACACCAAAAAATAAAAACGCATTTTATATTCTCTCTTTTGTATTTCTTGGGTTATTGCTCTCATCTTGTACCAGTACACAGGCTGTATATTCTGAAAATGATGGTATTTATGGATCATCATCACCAGCCAGAGCAGTCGCTCCCGTACAGGAGGTGCCGGGTGCCAATTACCAGCGATACTTTGAAACGGAAGCCAACAATATGTATATTGGAGAGGATGAAATATTTACAGATATAGATGGGTATATAGGCTATTCTGACGCCGATGAAGGCGCTGTGCAGATCGAAGGAGATTACAATTATGGCAATACGCCTTGGGGCTATAATGATAGTAACGTATCTATCAATTTCCATATGGGATTTGGTTTCGGAGGATATTGGGGCGTTCCTTATTACGGTTATTATAATCCTTGGTATTGGGGTTATCCCGGATACGGATGGGGATGGGGCTACCCGGGTTTTGGTTGGGGCTGGGGTTATCCCAGATACGGATGGGGCTACCCAGGTTGGGGCTGGGGTTATCCCGGATATGGCTGGGGCTATCCCGGATATCCAGGTTATTACCCTCCTTATGCAGGCGGAACCTATGGAAGAAGAAATAATTATCCGGTAAGGTATGCTGATAATGGAAGCAGAACCGGCTATACAAGGACAAGTCAGGCAGGTTCTACAAGACCCAACATCTATAAGAATAGTGTTGCGCAAAATTCCTCAACCAGATCAACTAATTACAGGAGAAGCTCTAACAGTACTATAAATAATAGTTACCAGCGTTCTAACCAACAAAATTCCAATAGAAATAACAATAGTTATAACAGAAACAGTAGTTCAAGACCTAATTATAGTCCTTCTATGGGTGGAAGTTCCGGCTACAGCCGAGGCAGTTCGTCAGGAACGAGAAGTTCTTCCGGAGGAAGAAGAAATGGCCCAAATGTAGTTTCTATTGAACAAGGTGTAAATCGAATTCAATCAAATTCAAAAGATTACAGAAGTACAGGAAGACCGGTGCAATCTGATTTCAGAAACACCATGAACGCGCTGTTATCTGATCAAGTGAATAGTACTGAACCCGTGAGGTATGAATGGAATAAGGGACAAGCGCGCCGCGTGAATTTAGACCGAACTCAGAGGCAAGAGGTACTAAAGATGTACAGAGATTTGGGCTATACCTTCAAAGAGGCAAACAGATCTAACACAGCCGTTAGCAACATAGCGAGATCGAATGCTGATCAATCTGCAGGTAAAAGCGAAAAAGTGGCACCCCGAAACAATAGATCCGGTAATCGGACAGGCTCATCCTATGTGAGTAAATCCACCTCATCGTCTGGCCATAGGTCTGTGGTCTCAAGCAACAGATCGTCATCATCCTATAGCAGTAATTCTGGGATCTCAAGCAGCAGATCTTCTTCTTCAGGATCTGGCAGTAGCTATGCAAGAAGCAGCAGTGGAGGGTCGAGATCGAGACAATAAACCAACTCATTTTTAGAATAAATAATTATATATGAAAAGAATTTTACTTATCATGTTTCTTTTGCCTGTATCTTGGGCCCAGGCACAGATCATTAGCTATGCAGATGGCGCAGTACTTTTTTCGGGTGAAGATAATTACGGAACTGCAAGATTTATGGGTATGAGCGGTGCCTTTGGGGCACTGGGAGGAGATATGTCTGCAGTAGATATCAATCCGGCCGGTTTAGGGGTTTTTAATTCAACGAGTTTTTCAGGTACGCTGAGTTTTAGAAGTATGAAGAATTCTTCAAGTTTTTACGGTGAGGGTATCGGTAATAAAGATGATAATTTCAATTTTTCTCAAATTGGCGTCGCAACCGTATTTTATACTCACAATACCACCGGATTTCAAAAAGTGGTCCTAGGATTTAACTATGGTTTGGTAAGAGATTTCGATAACTCCTTCTTTGTACAAGGCAATAGTGGTACTCCTGATTTTTTAGACGATCCCTTTTTAAATTTTGACGATAATCCGTTTAATGATGTTTATTACGTAAATGTGGATAGTCAAAATTTCAAAAATTATACATACGGCTCTAACGCTAGGTTTAGTTTCAGTATCGCCACTCAGTACAATGATAATTTATATGTTGGAATGAGTTTTAATTCCCATCAATTGGATTTTTACCAAAGAGCAGAATTCTCTGAATTTAATAACGATGGATTTGGCAATACCTTAGACGCTTATCTTGATCAGTATCTGGATGTTTACGGATATGGATTTAACTTAAGTCTTGGGGCTATATTTAAACCGATTGAAAGTGTAAGACTGGGTGTGGCTTATAAATCACCTACTTGGTATAATCTTTCTGAAAGATTTACGGAAGAATTGGAGATTTACCCAAGTAATACAGCGGAAGTATACACCGAATATGGATTGCCGAATTATTTTGATTACGGGATGAATTCACCCTCAGAATTTACAGGATCGGCCGCCTATATTTTTTCTAATTTTGGTTTGATCAGTTTTGATTATATCTATCGTGATTACCAAAATACCTATTTAAAACCATCCGGGGAGTTTATTGAAGACAATGGTTATATTGACCAAAACCTAAGAGGAACTTCCTCCTTCCGATTGGGAACAGAATGGATTGTTAGTAATTTGAGTTTTAGAGGAGGATACAGGTTTGTGCAAAGCCCTTATCAAAATGGCTTTGTCAATGAAGATTACTCCGGGTATTCCTTCGGTATGGGAATTAAATTTGGCAGATCTGTTGTCTTGGATTTTGCTTATGACAATTATAACAGTTCCTATGCATACCGTTTTTTAAATATTGATGGAGTTGATCCTGCTGTTATCGACCAAGATACTTATCGTATTACATCGTCGTTGGTTTTTACATTTTAATCATAAGAAAGGATGATTTTTAATGGGCTTCAAAATTTGAAGCCTTTTTTATTGGGTTAATAAAAAAAGTGCTAAATTTAACATGGATTTTTTAATATTATCTAACCTAAATACCTTAATCAATGAAAAAATTATTAGCATTTTTAACAGTACTTTTATTTTTACTTTTGGTTTGGCGTGCATGGAGCTGGTACAAAGATACCGTGGTCTGTTGCGACGAAACAATCATAGAAGAAGTAAGGGCTGTAGGACCTTTGGTGTTTGATTGTAATTCTGAAACACCGATTACAAGTTCAGATTGGGCCTCTAGAAAGGTCGCTATTTTATCTGCAAAAAAAGAAGGTGAAAAACTTCTGATCGTAGCCCCGTATTTTGACGGTGAAACGAAAGAATTGGCACTCTCCAGAGCGAAAAAACTGACTGAATTATTTGCAAATGATCTCAATATCGAAGAATTTGAATTAGAAGCGCGCGGTCCTTTGGGTAATTGTGAGGAAGCGCTGTCAGACCCTTTGCATAAAACAGTGTTTAAGTGGGTGGTCAGAAATGAGCATGTCGTTGAGTACCACGATAAAGCCTATATCTATTTCGAATACGATAAAACAAAAGAAATCGATACAGAGAATGTTGTGAAATTCCTCAACGAAATGAGCGAGGAAGTTAAATCCAGTGGTGCAACGGTTCATATTACCGGCCATACAGATCACGACGGAGATGAAGCTTATAATTATAACCTCGGGTTGGAACGTGCAGAGCATGTGAAGAATTACCTCGTGAGTAAAGGAGTGGCTCCGGATAAAATCACTACTGAATCAATGGGTAAAAAGGAACCAATTGCCGATAATTCAACTGAAGAAGGAAAACAAAAAAACAGAAGAGTAGAGATCGAAATAAAATAAACTAACCAAATTTAAAACTTAATATTATGATTAAATTAGCGATAAATACAACAGCATGTGATGGTTCAGATGTTTTTTGGCCATGGTTACTATGGCTTTTAGGTGCATTCTTGTTAGGATTGCTCCTGGGCTGGTTGTTGAAACAGATTTTTGGCGGAGATGGAGACACCAAAGTGTTGGCAGCACCGATAGCCGCCGTAGATGCAGTAAAGGACGATTTGACCAAGATTGAAGGAATAGGTCCTAAAATTCAAGGTTTGTTAAATAACGACGGTATATGGAGTTTCAAACAATTGTCAGATACCAGCTCATTGCGACTTCAGAGAATTTTGGATGCTGCCGGACCGGCTTATACTATGCACAATCCAAGAACATGGTCTGCTCAAGCGAGATTAGCCGATGAAGGAAATTGGGAAGAATTGAAAATTTGGCAAGAACATTTAAAAGGAGGTGTATAATTTTCCTGAAATAATAATCGTAAAGAGAGAGAGTTGCGCAGCAACTCTCTTTTTTTTAGTCAAAAAAAAAGCTGTTATAAAAACAGCCCTTTTTCATTAATTAATTTTGAGTAATATTTAATTGTTTTCTAAGTTTAAAATGCAAATCTCCAAAAACTTCTTCTGTCCGTTCTTCGGTTTTCTGAACTTCTTTGATCCTTCACATTTCTCATATAACCACGACCTCTGTCAGTGATCTTCACATTTATGGAAAGTATTCGGTTGTTTGATATACCAAAAGCTTCCAAATTTCTCGGCTTGCGTTGTTCCTCAACAATCAAATGATTGCTCTTGAGGTAATCTATAGCCTCTTTCACTTTGCCGTAGTCTTCATCCAACAACGAAACATCAACAAAGGTTTCTTTGTCATTGGATAGAAGAAATTCTAAAATTTTTCTTTCTATAATCATAGCAACGGGGGTTTTACTATACTGTTAATAGATGTTAAAATAAATATATGGTTGCGTAAGAATAGAAAAAAAATCTGATTTTTTTTTGAATTTCAGAATTAATAGCCTTTTGTAAAGAATATTTGGCAATTTTACACCATCATATTTAGGATATCAAAATTGTCAATAGCCTTTATTTTATTGATCTTAGATTGAACAGATGATAAAAAAATGAATTAAATACTTCATTTTTGAACAAATTGGTCTCATATTTTTTTCTGACCGTGTTTTTGACTAATTTCAGCGCCTATTAATTATTTTACATGGATACAACTATTATAAGAAATAAGGAATTGAGCATATTTGAGGCATTTCTGCCCGTCATCGTACTGGTGATTCTATTGGCGTATAATGTCTTTGTTTTTGGTGATGAGGCTTTGAGTGGTTCAAATCAATTCATTTTGTTGATGGGAGGCGCTATCGCGGCAATAGTTGGATTTAGAAATAAAGTTACGTACGATCAAATGATTCATGAGGTTGCTAACAACTTAAAATCTACAACAGGTGCAATCCTAATACTCCTTTTTGTGGGTGCATTAGCCGGTACATGGCTGATAAGTGGGGTGATTCCTACGATGATTTACTATGGCCTTAAAATCTTGAATCCTACTTTCTTTTTGCCTGCAACTGTCGTGATTTGCGCAATCATTTCAATTGCAACCGGAAGTTCCTGGACAACCTCTGCTACAGTGGGTATTGCCTTAATAGGTATCGGTGGAGCAATGGGTATTTCATTGGGGATGGTTGCAGGAGCGGTTTTGTCCGGGGCTTATTTTGGTGATAAAATGTCACCACTTTCGGATACGACGAATCTGGCCCCTGCCATGGCCGGAACAGATCTATTCACACATATCAGATATATGGTCTATACCACGGTACCTTCAATTTTGATTACACTTATTGTTTTTATTATTTTGGGATTGTCGGGTGATGTAAAAGGGGAAGCAGACACTTCTGCCATTCTCACTTCTATCGATGAGGCTTTTTATATCAGCCCTTGGTTATTTTTGGTCCCTGCAATAGTTATCTTTTTGATCATTAGAAAAACGCAACCCTTAGTGGCATTGTTAATAGGCACCTTATTAGGGGCATTATTTGCCTTATTATTTCAACCTGAAGTAGTAGCACGTTTAACCAATGTTGAACAATTAGACTTCAAATCAGCTTATATGGGAGTCATGAATGCGATGACAGTAGACACAGCCATAGAAACCTCTAATGAACAATTGAATGATCTTTTTACTTCAGGAGGTATGGCCGGAATGCTGAGTACCATTTGGCTGATCATTTGTGCGATGGTTTTTGGGGGAATAATGGATGCCATTGGGGCCTTGGCCAAAATAAGTAGCGCCATGCTCAGCATGGCCAACTCTGTTTTTGGCTTATTCTTCAGTACAACGGCGAGCTGCATTGTTTTGAATGTTACGGCCAGTGACCAGTATCTTGCCATTGTTGTACCCGGAAAAATGTTTAGCAAGGCTTACGCTTTAAAAGGTTTGGCTCCCGAAAACCTGAGTAGAACTTTAGAAGATTCTGGTACGGTAACCTCTGTTCTCGTTCCATGGAATACATGTGGGGCCTATCAATCAAAAGTTTTAGGTGTAGGTGTTCAGGATTATTTTGTCTATGCCATTTTTAACTATCTAAGTCCGGTGATGACCTTATTTTTCGCAGCATTTAGGATCAAAATCAGAAAGCTGGCAGAATAAGTGTTAGCTTTCCTCATTGTAATAAACCTTGTAAAACTTCATTTTTTTTTCTTCGTCAAAACCGTTTTCAAGATACTCTGCCGCAGCATCCGGTGCATCGATATCAAGTTTGATCTGAATATGAGTGTCCAGTTTTATTTCTGTTCTGAATTTCTGTTTCTGTTTTTTTAATACGGCCTCAGAAACGTGAAACTGATTCAAAACTACTATTTCTCGATCGTTTTCAAAGGTCTTTTTGTATTCATCAAATAATACCTCTTGTTCATCTTCAGGATCGAAAATATTTTTTTTAAAATCATGAATGTTTAGGGTATCATTCTCTTTAAAATAATCCACTGTCTTCGCTAAAAAATTTCCTTGTTCTTTGCTGCCATATTCTTTCCTCAAAATATCTCCGGCAAATTCTTGACAAAGATCTAAATAGGTCTTTGTATGAAAATTCTTGTCATTGGCATACTTTACATGAAGAAAATTTTTAATCCAATATTGCGCGTCATAATTGTTGTTGTCTACACTTAAAACGGGATACCCTTGATCGTCTGAGTAATTAATGATCAAACAGCCTTTGTCTATTTTCTTTGTACTGATTCCCTTTTGAACAGCCACATCATAACTCCCTTCTTGCAAATAGGTCTGAAAAAAATCTAATTTGTTTTCTACCTTAAAAATACCAATCGCATCGGTCAGAATATCATTAAATTCAACATCATTGAAATGAACTACAATCACATCTCCTGTTTTAATATTGGCAGAACTGGATTGCTCATATAGGTGTTTGACGATATTCTTTGAAATATCAATGAATAAAGTCTCATCAGTAAACATTTGTTTGCTATAACTGTAAAGTTCGTTTAAATGGATGTCGGCGTGATGGTCAAATCGATAGCTTTCCGTAAGGTTTGTAAATGGCCTGAGTAAAAAAGGTAGCATCAACTGGTAACTATCTTCATCAAAGACTACGGTATTTTCAGAAAAAACATTTTTAGTATCATTAAATTTGTTTCCAACCTTATGTAAAATCAGTTGAGAAATAACAGATTTTTGTCTTTTTATCATGATTAACGTGCATGTAGTATAAGCGGCAATATTAGTACACCTCTTTCAATTATCCTAGAAAAATGAAAGGCAATTACCCTGAGAGACTAGATTGACAGAATTATCTAAAAGTCAAATTTTAATTGAGGTTCAAGCAATTTAAAACTCCTTCTGTGATAAGGAGTAATTCCGCTCTTTTCAAGTGCTGAGCGATGTTCTTTGGTCGGGTAACCTTTGTTTTTCTTCCAGTTGTATTCAGGAAAATCTTCATGGATATTTGCCATATAAGAATCCCTGTGTGTTTTAGCTAAAATGGATGCAGCCGCGATATTGAGATATTTTCCATCACCTTTAATAATTGTTTTATGCGGAACTATACCGAATCTTTTGAATCTATTTCCGTCAACTGCAATAAATTCGGGCTTTATCTTTAAGTCCTCCAACGCCTTATGCATCGCTAAAATTGACGCATTTAAAATATTGATTTTATCGATCTCTTCTTGGTATACAAAAGCAACGCTCCATGCCAAAGCATCCTTTTCAATGATCTCTCTCAGATCTAAACGTTGTGATTCATTGAGTTGCTTGGAATCAGTTAAAAAGGGATGATTAAAATCTTTAGGCAAAATAACGGCGCTCGCCACTACCGGTCCGGCTAAACAACCCCTGCCGGCTTCATCCGTTCCAGCTTCGAAAATAAAATCTGAAAATCGCGCTTTTAGCATCTCCGCAATTTATAAAAATGTGGGAAAAATAAAATACTGCACAAGCATTTTATTTCATCAATTTATATTTCTTTAAAAATTCTACCTTTGCCTTTTGCAATTTAACCTGTATGCTGAGAGCTTTTTTGCTTTTTTTTATCATTTTTTTTGTTTCTATCTCCTTTGCACAAATTAGGAATGACAACCAATTCAACCCTACTAGCAATCGTTTTGAAGAAAGTGTGACCGACACATTGATCAATAGAAAAGAAATAACCGTTCAAATTTCAGGTAAAACTACCTACAAAGATTATAAAGTGATCGATTTTGATAGAGATTCAACTTATGTGGATACCACAATGAGTATCCAAACGTATTATGAATTTAACCAGCAGAGGAGAGATAACTTTGGAAGGATGAGTTTGCCAAATCAGGGTCAAACCTATAATGACCTTACCTTTTCGTTCAATGACCATAATCTATTTCCCGATTTGGGGGCAAGAACTAAAATGGATCGGTATTTGAGCAAAGAAGAGATTGTGTATTATTATGTACCTACCCCAACCACAGAACTTTTGTACCGAACCGGAATGGAACAAGGACAAGTAGCAGAAGGCATTTTTACCTTTAATTCATCCAAACAGATCAATTCTTCCATAGCCTTTAGAGGTACGCGTTCTTTGGGTCATTATGTGAGTAATTTAAGTGACCTCGGAAGCTTTAGAGTAACCTCAAATTACCATACTAAAAATGAGCGTTATTACGTGCGGGCACATATTACAGCCCAGGATGTGATTAATCAGGAAAATGGTGGTTTAACCAATGAAGCGATTGAAGATTTTGAAAGTGGTGACTCCAATTTTAAAGATAGGGCGAGATTGGAAACTAATTTCGTAGGGGGAGAGAGTATACTGAGAGGGAACCGCTATTATTTTGATCATTTTTATAAGTTGTGGAAAGGCAACGATTCCATCGCCTCAAAAAAATTCTCACATTTGAGCATTGGTCATGTATTTAATTATGAACGAAAACATTTTCAATATAAGCAGGATGGCACAAGTGATATTTATGGAGATGCTTTCACCTCAGATATAAATGATGGTGTTGAACATTTTACCTTGTACAATGAGCTTTTTATGCAGTTTAGATCTCCTTATGTCTTGGGTGATTTTGTCGTGAATATTTCAAACTACGATTATAACTACGGTTACGATAGAATATTGATCAATGAAGAGGGCCGTATTAATGATCGACTCGATGGGAACCTAGTGGCCATTGGTGCGAAATGGACAACAGATTTAAATAAATTTAATTTAAAAGCAGAGGCTAAAAGTATCATCGCGGGAAATCTTGAAGGATATGTATTAAAAGGCGGAGCCTCTTTCAAATTAGACAGCATCACTTCTTTCTATGCGGATGCTTATACACATAGTAAATCTCCCAACCTGAATTTTTTGCTTTTTCAGAGTGATTACAAAGCGTTTAATTGGCAAACAAATTTCAAAAATGAACAAAGAACAGGTCTTCTTGTTGGCATAAAATCCACTAAATGGTTGGATGCGGAAGTTTCTGTGACCAATTTGGATGACTATACTTACTTTGAGGCCTCAGGAGATATCGTTAAACCCACACAAGCTTCTGCTTCTATACAATATCTCAAAGTAAATCTTAGAAAAGAGTTCAGGCTTGGAAAGTTTTATTTGGACAATTCTTTTATTTATCAGGAAACATCTGATAATACCGATATTTTCCCTATACCCAGGTTCATAACCCGAAATTCCCTTTATTTTTCTGATTGGATTTTTAAAGGAGACCCTCTTCAATTGCAAACGGGAATTACCTTCAACTATTTCAGTAAGTTCAATCTGCAACAATACAATCCTGTTTTGGGAGAATTTGCTGTTCAGAGCGAGGGAGAATACGGGGGATTTCCCATGTTCGATTTCTTTATCAATGCCCAGGTGCAACGAACAAGAATGTATTTGCTGTTCGAACATATCAATTCAGATTTAACCGGCTACAATTATTACTCGGCGCCGGGGGTACCCTATCGCGACTTTATGGTACGATTTGGAATTGTTTGGAATTTCTTTATTTGATGGATGAGAAAAGAATTACAAATACAGGTTAGCCCCGAAGAAGCCTATTTTGAAGAGCAATTCATTGAAATTGCGGCAAAAGAATTAAAAATTTCTACAACTAGAATTGCACACATCAATCTTAAAAAAAGATCTATTGATGCCAGAAAAAGAAAAGTAAAGATCAATTTGCTTTTAGAGATCTTTATAGATGAACATTACAACCCTCCGGCAGAAGCGAAAACTAAATTCAAAGATGTGCGCAATGCGGAAGAAGTTATCGTCATAGGCGCTGGTCCGGCCGGCTTATTCGCTGCGCTTCGCTTAATTGAGCTTGGCTTGAAGCCTGTAATTATAGAAAGAGGTAAAAATGTTAGAGAGAGAAGAAAGGATCTCGCAGCCATTACCAGATTTCATACCGTTGATCCGGACTCTAACTATTGTTTTGGTGAAGGAGGGGCCGGTACTTATTCCGATGGAAAACTATACACACGATCAAAAAAAAGGGGCGATGTCAATCGTATATTACGACTTTTAATTGAGCATGGGGCCAACGAAAATATTGCAATTGAAGCACATCCGCATATCGGCACCAATAAATTGCCGAAAATCATTGCCAATATCAGACAAACAATTTTAGATTGGGGAGGTGAAATATTGTTCAATACGCGTGTTGTTGACATATTAGTGAAAGACAAAGAAATAACCGGGGTACGCACCCAGAATGACCAAAAAATTGAGGCCAGAAAGATAATCCTGGCTACAGGACATTCTGCCCGAGATATTTTTCAATTGCTACAAGTTAAGCACATTGCCATTGAAGCAAAACCCTTTGCATTAGGGGTGAGGGTAGAACATTCCCAGCAACTCATAGATCAAATTCAATACCATTGTGATGTCAGGGGTGATTATTTGCCCGCTGCAGCTTATAGTGTCGTAAAACAAGTCAAAAACAGAGGAGTTTATTCTTTTTGCATGTGTCCGGGTGGTGTCATTGCCCCTTGTGCCACAGCACCCGGTGAAGTTGTTACAAACGGGTGGTCTCCCTCAAAAAGAGATCAGCCAACCTCCAATTCAGGTATTGTGGTCGAATTGAGTTTGGAAGATTTCAAACCCTTTAGGTCATTCGGACCTTTAGCCGGAGTGGAATTTCAGAGGCAGATAGAGCAAACGGCATGGAAATTAGGCGGAGAAACACAACGAGTGCCTGCTCAACGTTTGGTTGATTTTACACAAGGAAAAGTATCTAAAAATATTCCTAAAACCTCCTATATACCGGGAACGACTTCGGTAGAACTGGGAGAAGTATTGCCTTCATTTATTTACAGGTCTTTACAGGAAGGTTTTAAACTTTTTGGACAAAGCATGCGTGGATATTTGACCAATGAGGCCGTTGTTCATGCACCTGAATCGAGAACTTCTTCACCGGTGAGAATTCCAAGGGATAAACAAACACTGGAACACATCGAAATCAAAGGTCTATATCCTTGTGGAGAAGGTGCGGGATATGCAGGAGGTATTATTTCAGCAGCGATAGATGGTGAAAAATGTGCCGAACAAATCGCTATACGCTTAGGGCTGTATGTGCCGGAATAAACACGATATCGAAAATTTCTGAAAAATGATCTAGAATTTTTGATTTTACTTCATCCATAGAAACTTTTCGATTCAATTCAGCTTCCAAGGAAGTCACCGCTTTTCCTTTGATCCCGCAAGGTATGATATGATCAAAATAACCAAGGTTAGCATTGACATTCAGGGCAAAACCGTGCATCGTCACCCATCGGGAAGTGCGAACACCCATGGCGCAAATTTTTCTGGCAAATGGAGTTCCTACATCTAACCAAACACCGGTTTCGCCTTCACTTCTGCTCCCTTTGATACCGTATTCCTCCAAAGTTCTAATGATCACTTCTTCCAGATTCCGCATGTATAAATGAATATCCGGTGAGAAATCTTCTAAATTGATGATGGGGTATCCTACAATTTGACCAGGACCATGGTAAGTGATGTCACCGCCCCGATTTGTTTTGACAAACTGAATTCCTTTTTCCATCAATTGACCCTCATTGAGCAATAAATTGCTCATATCACCACTTTTTCCCAAGGTGTATACATGAGGGTGTTCAGTAAATATAAAATAATTTGGATTTTTTTCTTTGTTTTCACGCTTGCGGTTGGCCAATTTAATATCAATAATCCCTTGGTGAAGTTTTTGTTGAAAATCCCAGGCATCTTGATAATCCTTAAAACCCAATTCTATCAATTCTATCTTTTCCATCAATTTTTCGGATTATTTAAAATGATCAAAGCTGCCAAAACACCGGGAACCCAACCTAAAAAAGTTAAGATCAGAACGATCAATACCGAACCACAACCTTTATCAATCACCGCAAGTGGCGGTAGTACGATCGCCAGTAAAACTCTCCAAATACTCATCGATTTTTTTTCATTGAAATGCAAAGGTCTTAAAAAAAAACTAGGCATAAAAATCTTTAAACCTGCGGGTTGCGAATTCTGAAATCCATCGTATCTTTGCCGACTAATCAAGAAATCTTTAATTCCATATAAAATGCAATTATCAGAACAAGAAATTGTAAGAAGAGAATCACTCAAAAGACTCAGAAATTTAGGTATCAATCCTTATCCCGCAGAAGCATTCAGAACCACAGCTTCGGTAAAGGAGGTAATTGCAGATTTTGATAAATTGGAAGGTAAAGAAGTGATTTTAGCCGGTAGAATGATGAGTAGAAGGATCATGGGGTCTGCCTCTTTTGCCGAGTTAAAAGATGCAACCGGGAGAATGCAAATCTATGTGAATAGAGATGAGCTTTGTACGGGAGAAGAGAAGACCATGTACAACGAAGTATTTAAAAAATTACTCGATATTGGTGATATCATAGGTATTCAAGGGATTGTTTTTAAAACCAAAGTAGGAGAAAAAAGTGTGAGTGTTCATAAACTTACCCTTTTATCAAAAGCATTACGCCCTTTGCCTATTGTAAAAGTTGATGCTGAAGGGAAAACACACGATGCCTTTAGCGATGCGGAAATGCGTTATAGACAACGTTATGTAGATCTGATCGTAAATGACCATGTAAAAGATACCTTTATCAAAAGGACGAAGATCACGAACACCATTCGTCAGTTTTTTAATGACAGGGGATATTTAGAGGTAGAAACGCCAATTCTACAACCCATTCCGGGGGGTGCGGCGGCAAGGCCATTTATTACTCATCACAATGCTTTAGATATGCCTTTGTATTTGAGGATCGCAAATGAACTGTATTTAAAAAGATTGATTGTAGGTGGATTTGATGGGGTATATGAGTTTTCTAAAGATTTTAGGAATGAGGGCATGGATAGAACGCATAACCCAGAATTTACCGTGATGGAACTGTATGTGGCCTACAAAGATTACCATTGGATGATGGAGATGACCGAGCAGTTGTTAGAAAAAGTAGCGTTGGAATCCAATGGTAAGACGGAAGTACAAATTGGCAAAAATACAGTAAACTTTAAAGCACCTTACCCTCGAGTTCCCATTTTAGAAGCGATCAGAATACATACCGGTTTTGATGTGGCAGGGATGAACGAGGAGGAACTGAGAGAGGTTTGTAAGAAGGTGGGAATTGAAACGGATGAAACGATGGGTGTTGGCAAAATGATCGATGAATTGTTCGGAGAAAAATGCGAACATCATTATATCCAGCCAACCTTTATCACAGATTATCCAAAAGAAATGAGTCCCCTGTGCAAAGAGCATAGAGACAATCCTGCTCTGACAGAAAGATTTGAATTGATGGTCAATGGAAAAGAATTGGCCAATGCTTATACAGAATTAAATGATCCCATTGATCAGTTGGCGCGTTTCCAGGATCAGCTGCAATTGTCAGAAAAAGGGGATGATGAAGCCATGTTTATCGATAAGGACTTTGTAAGAGCACTCGAATACGGTATGCCTCCTACCTCTGGAATTGGCATTGGTATTGACAGGTTGGTCATGTTTATGACCAATAACTTGTCAATCCAGGAAGTATTGTTCTTCCCGCAAATGAAGCCTGAAAAGAAAGTACCTGAAATGACAGCGGATGAAAAAACAGTCTTTGATCTGCTTAAAACGAATTCTCCGATCGAGTTAAACACCTTAAAGGGGCAAACCGGTCTTAGCAATAAAAAATGGGATTTTGCTATCAAAAGTCTTACAAAACACAAAGTAGCTAAAGTCGAAAAAACTGAAGAAGGTCTTTTCGTTGAATTGATGTAATAAAGATATTTTCTTCGGTCGGGAAACGAAAGTGTTTAAAAAAGGAATTGCTGTGCAGTTCTTTTTTTTTGCCGTGAAGATTAAATTGCCAGGGTTTTGTAAGCATGGTTAAGTGCTTTGCAGAGTAGATGTCCAATTAGAAATGTTTAATTTCGTATTGTCCAATACCTAAGTTAAGTTACATCAATTGAAAGATAAGGCAATACTCGGCTTGAAAGAAAATTGGCTTCAATTTACCATTTTGGTTATTGTTAATGCCTTCGTGGGGGGTATGGTCGGTTTAGAGCGAACGATCTTTCCAAAATTTGCCGAGTTGGAGTTTGGTATCGCCTCAAAAACAGCCATCTTGTCTTTTATTCTTGCTTTTGGATTGACAAAGGCCATGGTGAACTATTTTACGGGCCGACTGGCAAACAGGTTCGGCAGAAAGAACTTATTGCTTCTGGGTTGGTTGTTTGCCCTCCCAATCCCATTTATGTTGATGTATGCCCCTTCTTGGAATTGGGTGATTTTTGCCAATATCCTTTTGGGTATCAATCAAGGTTTGGCCTGGAGCAGCACGGTGGTGATGAAGATAGACCTGGTTGGAGAGAAAGATCGAGGTCTAGCCATGGGAATTAACGAGTTTTCGGGTTATCTGGCTGTTGCAGTCATAGCTTATTTAACAGGGATGATCGCTCAAAAATACGGGATTACGCCTTATCCCTTTTATGTGGGTATAGGTCTTTCTGTTATGGGCTTACTACTGACCTTATTTTTTGTGAAGGATACGAGATTATTTGTTCATAGGGAGCAAAAAACAAGCAACAGGGCCAATATGAAAAATGTTTTCTTAGAGACTTCCTTTACTGATAAAACACTGAGCGCCATTACCCAGGCCGGGTTGGTGAATAACTTGAATGATGGAATGATGTGGGGGCTTTTACCGATTTATTTGGCCTCTTTGACCTACAATACCGGACAGATAGGATTGATTGCGGCTATATATCCAGGGGTATGGGGAATAGGTCAGCTCTTCACCGGAAAAATGTCGGACCACTTTTCCAAAAAGAAAATGCTTTTTTGGGGAATGCTGTTGCAGGGAGTCGCTATTTTGTGCATCCCTTATGTAACACAATTCTTTTCTTTGGCTGTAATAGCCTCTCTCTTAGGTTTGGGCACAGCTTTGGTGTATCCAACATTTTTGACAGCAATTGCGGGGCAGACAAGCCCTGGTCAAAGAGCGGAGAGTATAGGTGTTTTTAGGTTATGGCGAGACCTGGGCTATGCTGTAGGAGCGATCATTTCAGGAATTACAGCCGACTTGTTTGGTCTGTCATACGCCATGTTAACCATTGGACTTTTAACAGTATTGTCCTCCCTGATCATCAAAGTTAGAATGTCGAATGAAAAATCAAAAAAACGGATAAAGTAGATTGGTCGATTTAATACTTATCAAAAAGAAAGGGAAGACAATTATCAAAAGATAAAAATTGATTATTTTGGTCATATATTCTTCATTACCTTCTTTTATTTTGATTGGTAATGTTATGGCTTAAAAGCTTTGATATCATGGAAATTGAAAGCGTAAACAGAAGACCTCGTTCAGAGCGCACCTTTTATACCTTGGGTTCTATCTCCTTGGTTATTTTGGGTTTGATCTATTTTGAAGACCTGATCAAACCTTTTGTCGTAGCGATTTTACTTTGGTTTATGATCCATCAATTGAAAGAAGTGCTGGGCAAGATCAAAATGAATGGCAAATCAATGCCTGCCGGTCTGAGAAGTGCATTGGCATTTTTTATTATGCTGGTGCTCGGTTATTTGGTAACCAATATACTTATTAAAAATTTGGGTGAGCTAACTATAGTGATGCCCGAAGTTATGGCAAATCTGGACAGTTATATGCAAGAAGTAAGTACCTTTCTAAGAAATCCTGAATATGCCAACTACTTGAGTAAGATGATTAATGAGATTGATTTTCCGGGGATAGTGGGATCCATTGTCAATTCCTTCTCGGGAGTCCTTGCCACCCTGACGGTTATTCTTGTGTATGTCATCTTTTTTCTTTTGGAAGATACAAATCGAAGACAAAAAATAGAAAAGCTTTTTCCCGAAAAAGGTAAGAAATACGATAAGATCAATAGAAGTTTAAAAAATGTGGGTCATGCGGTTAGCGGATATATTTGGCAAAAAACGCTGATCAGTCTGATCACCGCCATCATTAGTTTTTTAGTTCTTAAGATATTGCGTATTGACTTTGCTTTTCTCTGGTCCTTTTTGATTTTTGCATTTAATTTTGTTCCCTATATCGGACCACTTTTTTCGTCTTTGTTTCCTGCCATCTTTGCAGTTCTCATCTCAGGAGAATTGGCGCAATTCTTTTATGTGTTCGCGGCCATGGAAGCCATACAGATTATCTTAGGAAATTTTGTTGAACCCAAAATGCTGAGCAAGGGTACAAACCTCGGCCCTATATGGGTGCTGGTGGCATTGGCTTTTTGGGGCATGATCTGGGGAATTGTAGGTATGATTCTCGCGGTGCCGCTCACGGCAGTGATGGTCATTGTGTTCAGCGAGATTCCTTCTACCAGGAACATCGCTATTGTCATGTCTGAAAAGGGAATAATCACTGAACTGGAAGATTGATTCCCATGATTTAACCTGCTTGCCTCATTTGGTTTTAAAGATGGTGTCGAAGGCATTTAACTTTTGATAGCGCAGAAAATATGTAGTGAGAATTCGTTGGGAAATACCCTTAAAATTCGATCTGACATTAAGACAACTCAAGGCTCTACATTTTACAGGACAACCTGTGCAAAAATAATTGTCAGGGATATCGATTGCGACGTATGCTTGTCTGACGGCGCCATTGGCGTATAAAGCAACATTTACTTTTTTAACAGAGATTTGACTTGCCTGACAAGATGAGAAATAAGATGTACAATAAATCCCAATGAAATAGGTGTATTGCCCGAGTTATAAACCCGACTTTGCTGAATTACTCATTGAAAAAGAATGCTTTATGATAAAGCAATAAAATAAACGCTGAATTTTCACTTTCAAAGATCCCTATTTTCAGGTGATTGAATTAAACCTTCAGTGATATCAAGAATGACAAGTAGATAAAAGAGTGATTTGCCTTTTTATTTCTTTTGCTTTTTTTCTCTTTTTTCTGCCTTTTTTTCTTTTGGGGTTTTTAGCGGTTCTTTTTTGACGTTTTTCTTAGCGTCCATTCCTTTTGCCATACCTGTGTTTTTGAGTAATTGTACTTTTTATGAAAGGTATAAAATATTTGTTTTGGTTTGAAGATGTTTTAAAAAAGAATTCAACGATTTGTGATTTTATAGACAAAAAATTGGAATATATAATTGCCTCACCATAGAGTTCTCTGCAGTTTTGTTCCATAAGGCCGTCAGTATGACAAGGGC
>CAZWAN010000014.1:0-48189 GCA_964631875.1 uncultured Flavobacteriaceae bacterium | reverse complement strand
CCATTTGTCTAACCATATTTAAAACCCTGTCAGCAGCTTCTATTTTTCCCTGTGGAAGTAGGGCAAATTGAGATACTTTAGCGGAAACAAATAACATGGCACTGGAATTCTTACATGAAGCAACACATGCTCCACAACCAATACAAGCTGCGGCATCCATTGATAAATCAGCATCTCGTTTCGGGATGAGAATGGCATTCGCATCTTGCGTATTTCCGGAAGTGTTTACAGAAATGTAGCCCCCCGCTTGCTGAATTCTTTCAAAAGCTGAGCGATCAACAATTAAATCTTTGATTACCGGAAAAGCTTTTGCTCTAAAAGGTTCAATGTAAATGGTATCACCATCATTGAACATTCTCATATGCAGTTGGCAGGTTGTTACACCTCGATCAGGACCATGCGCTTCACCATTGATATACATCGAACAAGTTCCGCAAATTCCTTCTCTACAATCATGGTCAAAGGCAACCGGGTCTTCGCCCTTGGCCACCAGACTTTCATTAAGGATGTCCATCATTTCTAAAAATGACATGTGACCCTCTATATCGGAGATTTTATAGTCGACTAATTTACCCTTGTCCTGGGCATTTTTTTGTCTCCAAATTTTTAATGTAAGATTCATCTTTCCAAATAGTTTAAATTCAGACAATAAGTCTAAGTGTTTATTTATAAGACCTTGTTTTTAATTCAATGTCTTTAAATTCGAGATTTTCTTTGTGTAAAATTGCTTCGCTCGGTTTTCCCGTATATTCCCAGGCGGCAACATAAGCATAATTCTTATCGTCTCTCAGAGCTTCTCCTTCGGGAGTTTGATATTCTTCTCTGAAATGTCCTCCACAAGACTCATTTCTTTCTAAGGCATCTTTGGCAAACAACTCTCCTAATTCCAGGAAATCGGCTACTCTTCCCGCTTTTTCGAGTTCCGGATTGAGTTCGTTAATTCCTCCGGGCACTTTTACATTTTTCCAGAAATCAGCTCTGATCTCTTGTATTTCTTTAATGGCCTCTTTTAATCCTTTTTCAGTTCTTGCCATGCCAACCTTATCCCACATCACTTTACCTAATCTTTTGTGGTAATAATCAACAGAGTGGGTTCCTTTGTTATTTACGAAAAACTCTAGTTGTTTTTTGGTTTCTTTTTCTGCTTCTTCAAATTCAGGCCCGTCGGTTGGGATGGTTCCGGTTCTGATATCTTTAGAAAGATAATCACCAATGGTATAAGGCAATACAAAATAACCATCAGCTAAACCTTGCATTAAGGCTGAAGCTCCTAATCGGTTTGCTCCGTGATCAGAGAAGTTCGCTTCTCCAATACAATATAAACCTTCTACGGTTGTCATCAAGTTATAATCCACCCAAACACCTCCCATGGTATAATGCGTAGCAGGATAGATCATCATTGGCGTTTTATATGGGTTTTCATCAACGATCTTTTCGTACATCTGGAACAAGTTTCCATATTTTTCTTCGATGATCTTTTCACCTAACTCAATAACTTTTTCTTTTGAAGGTTTATCAATACCCTGAATTTTGGCTTGCGTTTTGCCATAGCGTTCAATGGCTGAAGCAAAATCGAGGTAAACAGCTTCTCCGGGTTTATTGACGCCAAATCCTGCATCACATCTTTCTTTTGCCGCCCTGGAAGCCACGTCACGGGGTACCAGGTTTCCAAAAGCAGGATACCTTCTTTCCAGGAAATAATCCCTGTCTTCTTCTGACAATTGGGTGGGTTTTAGTTTCCCTTCGCGTATAGCCTTCGCATCCTCTAATTTCTTAGGAACCCATATTCTGCCATCATTACGCAATGATTCAGACATCAGCGTTAATTTAGATTGATAGTCTCCGCTTCTCGGAATACAGGTAGGGTGAATTTGCGTAAAGCACGGATTAGCAAAAAATGCTCCTTTTTTATGAATTTTCCAGGCGGCAGTTACATTTGAACCCATGGCGTTGGTAGATAAGAAGTATACATTACCATAACCGCCGGTTGCGATTACTACGGCATGAGCAGAATGTCTTTCCAATGCGCCTGTAACCAGATCCCTTGCGATAATTCCCCTTGCTTTCCCACCAATTTTAACCACATCCAGCATTTCATGTCGGTTATACATGGTAATTTTTCCTCTCGCTATTTGTCGGTTCATAGCCGAATAAGCACCTAATAAAAGTTGTTGTCCTGTTTGCCCTTTGGCGTAAAAAGTTCTTGAAACCAACACACCCCCAAAAGATCGATTATCTAATAAACCTCCATAATCTCTTGCAAAAGGAACTCCTTGTGCCACACATTGATCAATAATATTGGTTGAAACTTCTGCCAAACGGTAGACGTTCGCTTCTCTGGATCGATAATCTCCTCCTTTCACAGTATCGTAAAACAAGCGATAATCAGAATCACCATCTCCCATGTAGTTCTTCGATGCATTTATCCCTCCTTGCGCAGCAATAGAATGCGCTCTCCTCGGAGAATCTTGGTAAGCAAAGGCCTTTACATTATATCCTAACTCAGCCAAAGTTGCCGCGGCAGAACCACCTGCCAAACCTGTGCCCACTACAATAATATCTATATTTCTCTTGTTAGCGGGATTGACGAGTTCGATTTTGTTTTTATAGTTTGTCCATTTGTCTTTAATCGGACCTTCTGGAACTTTAGAGTCTAATTTCATAACGGTTGTTTAATTAGCAAAATAAAAATAGATGGCGATGATAGAGAAACCCAAAGCAATAAAATAGCTGTAAGCCACACCAAGATTTTTTACACACTTGACATACTTCGGCGTTCTCGCACCGACACTGGTAAAAGACGATTGGAAACCATGACTGAGGTGGATGCCCAACATAATAAAAGCAATGACATAAAGAACCACGTAAATAGGGTTTTTAAACAGTTGAGTGACCAATTCATAGTCATCAGGTACGTGGCCAAATTTGATCTCTACAAAGAAATCTTTGATGTGCAAGATCAAGAACAACAAAATAAGAACACCTGTAACAATCATGTTTCTAGATGCCCAACCCGCATTTGCGGCCGGATTATTTTTCACATATTTTATGGGCCTTGAAGCCTTGTTTTTTAATTCTAGTTTTATTCCCATGACAATATGGATGATAAAACCGGCCGCCAAGACATATTGCATCACCTGAATTAAAGGGTTGTGCCCCATGAAATGCGATGCCGCATTAAAAGTTTCTTGCCCGGCAAACAGGGTTAAATTCACACCTAAATGCACCAATAAGAAAATGATCAGGAATAATCCTGATAGTGACATCACGACTTTCCTACCTAAAGATGAAGATAAAAATCCACTCATTTTTATTATAAATTTTGAAAGTACAAATATAAAATTTGATTCATGGATTATCAACAATTAAAAAGATTAAAACGAAGCTGCAAGTAATTTAGATTTGTTTTAAATAAGCTGTTTTTTCTCTTCTTAATCCAATGAGCAAGGTTGAAAGACATTTTTTTAGATTTGTATCTTTACCCATTAAAATGAGTTGATGTCCGACCCTCAAAAACATGAATTAAACCCTGAAAAATGGGTGAAATTACATGCCGATTTTCTCTTTCAATACGCCGTTACCAGGGTGAGCAACCACGATATGGCAAAAGATTTGGTACAAGAAACATTTTTCTCTGGGCTCAAAGGAATTGATGGTTTTCGGGGCCGGGCTTCTGAGCGGACTTGGCTGATATCGATTTTAAAACGTAAGATCATTGACTATTACAGAAAAATAAACTCGATGAAGGGAAAGAGAGAGATCAATATGAGTTTTTTTGATGAGGGTGAAAATGAGGGTGATTGGATCGAAGCTCAATCACCGAAAACTTGGGACAATCTTGCGGACAAAGCAATTGAGAATACTGAACTTGGAGAAGTTTTAAATAATTGTATTCGTAAATTACCCGAAAAATACAGAATTGTCTTTTTGCTGAAAACAGAAGGTCAGTACGAATCTGAAGACATCTGTAATGAACTGGGCATCAGTTCGTCAAACTTGTGGGTCATCATTCATCGGGCTCGCGTGCAACTCAGAAAATGCATCGAAACGAATTGGTTTAACAGATAAATGGAATAAAAATGTTTAAAAAATTCATTATTTCCTGTGATGAGGCAACAACCATCTGCGATAAAAACCAATACAGAGAAGCCACAATATTCGAAAAAATTAAACTTAGTCTACACATTTTTGCCTGTGGAAATTGTAAAAAATACACTGAGCAAAACACTTTAATGACCCGTTTTTTCAATGCTTATTTAGAAAACCCATGCAAGGGAAATAACTTAGATATTCTGGAAAAGAAAGAATTAGAGCAAAACCTGATTGAAGAACTGAAAAAATCCAAAAATTTTGGGGAATAGTTCCGGGCTGAGCTTCAGTTTAAACTTTTCACTACTTTTGAATATGGAGTCAATTTTATGGACGAGTTTCTAAGTTTAAATAGCGTTTTCATCGTTTTTTATTATTTCACCGTCAGTGTTCTGGTCATTCTCATTATTTTAGAACATCGGAACCCCGGAAAAGCCTTTGCATATATTTTTTTGTTGCTTTTGTTCCCGGTTGTCGGGTTGATCCTCTATTTTGTTTTTGGATTCCATTACCAAAAAAAAGTACTCTATAAACGACTTCGGAATTACCATAATGATTTTCTGAAAACAATTGAATTAAAAAGGGATTTACCAAAAAAGGAATTTGAAGGTACCCTGGAAAAACTTTCAGATCTCTTTTACAGCCTCGACAGAGTTCAATTTTCGGAAAGAAATCAGGTGCAGATCTTGTTTAATGGAGAAAATAAGTTTCCCGCAGTATTAGAAGAAATTGAGAAGGCTAAAAAATTTATTTATCTCGATTATTATATCATTAACGATGACCATATAGGCAATACAATTTTTGACCTACTTCTCAAAAAATCTAAAGAGGGGGTTGTTGTGAAAGTTTTGTACGATGGTGTTGGAAGCACCTTTAGCAGAAAGAAAAAGGCAGAATTGCGGTCTGCCGGAATTGAAATACACTCCTATATGCCCGTCTTGTTCAGTAAGTTCGCGCACAAAGCCAATTATCGGAATCATAGAAAAATGATGCTTATTGACGGATTTACAGGATTTTTAGGAGGGATTAATATTGCCGATAAATACATCAACACAAGTTCAGATAAAGTCTTTTGGCGAGATACCCATGTCATGATCAAGGGTGAAGCGACAACCGAAATGCAATTTTTGTTCATCAATGACTGGTTTTATGCAACAGGCAAGAAGGTTAGCCCGGTGCTGGATGTAGACTTTTCAAGTATTCAGGTAAAAACGTATGCCTGTGTTCTGGGAAGTGAATACAGCGCTAATTTCGAAACCATCATGGAAGCATTTTTGGGCTTGATCAGTCTTGCAAAAAAGGAAATTATCATTGCCACACCCTATTTTGTCCCTCCGGTAGCCATTCAGCAGCTGCTAAAAATTAAGGCCAAATGCGGAATAAAGGTGAAACTTCTGGTTCCAAGAAAACCGGATATCAAAACAGCATTTTTCGCTTCTCAGTCGTATATTTCAGAAATGATTGAAAGCGGAGTTGAGGTGTACGCATATACCAAAGGGATGATGCATGCAAAAACGATGGTGATAGATCGAAAAATTTGCACCATTGGATCAACCAATTTTGACCATAGAAGTTTTAGTTTAAATTCTGAAGTAAATGCATTTTTTATTGATCGCCAACTCTCGAAAAAGCTTGTTGATCAATGGAATATGGATATTAAGAATGCCTATTTGGTGAATTTATCTTCATTAAAAAACAGGCCATGGTATAAAAAAGGAATTAGTGCGGCTGCCAGATTGTTGGCACCCATTTTATAATGTGAGAATATGGAATTTATAAGTGCAAGATTAGATGAGTACGTTGTAAATCACAGCGAAGATGAACCGGAATTATTAAGCGAATTGAATAAAGTAACCTGGCAGAAAGTATTGGCCCCAAGAATGTTGAGCGGTCATTACCAAGGAAGGATACTTTCAATGCTGTCAAAAATGATCAACCCGAAAAGCATACTGGAAATAGGAACTTATACGGGCTATTCCGCACTTTGTTTAGCCGAAGGTCTGAGAGCGGATGGGGTTTTACACACCATAGACAAAAATGAAGAATTGGCAGATTTTCAGCAATTCTTTTTTGATAAATCGCCCTATAAAGATCAAATTGTAAAATATATCGGTAATGCCATCGAAATAATACCTTCTATTCATGAGAAGTTCGATCTGGTATTTATCGATGCCGATAAGGTTAATTATTCAAATTACTTTGATTTGGTCATCGATAAAATGAATCCGGGAGGGATTATTTTGTCAGACAATGTCCTTTGGAGCGGTAAAGTGCTGGAAAAAGTGGAAGAAAATGACGTCGATACAGAACAAATTATACGGTTCAATCAAAAAGTCAAAGAAGATAACAGGGTAGAAACAATTTTATTGCCAATTCGCGACGGACTTTCACTCTGTCGGGTCAAATAACAAACGCCTCTTACATAAATTGAGCCATTTTTTAAGCGAAATGTTTACCGCTTCACCGTGTTTGCATCAAGACATAAAAGGTTTTGGTAAAACTCGATTATATGCCAACTTGGCTGAGCCTGTTTCTAATTCTGGGCATTGTATTCGGAAAGGAATTTGACCTATCACCCCCTATTTTATTTTCAATTTCAATCCTTTCTTTGATTGGTCAGGCCTTTTTTTTGCGCAAAAGTCACAAAAAGATCCGAAGAAATAATTTCTTTTTGCTGTTTTCTGTTTCCTCCTTTTTTATCATTGGATTGAACTCCTATACCATTCATCAGGTTGAAAATCAGAACAGACATTACAAGAAATCTAAACTTCTAACAGATTCCTCATTTGTTTTGTTGGAGATTGAAAAAGAACTAAAACCTGCTCGAAACTACCATAAGTACACCGCATTTGTGTTTCAAATTGACGATCGACCAACAAGAGGAAAGGTCTTGATGTTTGTGTCAAGTGAAAACGATTCCTTAGCACCGGGAGATCGTTTTTTAACCAAATCAAAATTGATACCCATTCCCCCTCCCTTAAATCCCAATGATTTTGACTATCGGAAGTATATGCAAAATGAACAGATTAGTGATCAGGTTTTTATCAATGACAACAATTCTGTTACGCTTAAACCAAACCGTAATTTGGCAAAAAGGGCTTTTACCATAAGAGCACAAATATCCAAGTCATTACAAAAAAAATCTTTTCAAACAAGCCTTGTACCCTTGGTTCAAACACTTTTTTTGGGTCAAAGACAAGACCTGTCTCAGGCCGTTTTCAACGAATTTCGACGAGCGGGCGTTGTGCATCTTTTAGCTATTTCCGGATTGCACATCAGTATACTCATCGGCTTTTTATTTATGGTTTTTAAACCTTTGACCCGATTAAGAAATGGAAAAAAAATTCAATTATTCCTCGTTCTTTTCATGCTATGGTCGTATGTCTTTTTGGTTGGTTATACAGCGTCTGTGGTTAGGGCAGGAACAATGTTTACGGCAATCTCGGTCGGGTTATACAGTAAAAAAACGATAGATGTGCAGAGTTCCCTCATCACCTCCTTATTTTTATTACTTCTCTTCAACCCTAATTTTATATGGCAAGTTGGTTTTCTGATGAGTTATTTGGCTGTCTTTTTTATCCTTGGGTTTTTTCCTTTACTGAGCATTAAAACTAAATTTAAAATCATCGATTATTTTGTCGGATTGATCCTGGTAACAATTATCGCACAGATGGGCGTATTACCGCTCAGTTTATATTATTTTCACGAGGCTTCACCGCTCTTTTTAGTTTCAGGATTGTTATTACTGCCATCCATTGGAGTAATCTTAAGTATCGGTTTTTTGACCATTTTCCTGTCAGTTTTTAATCTTGCTCCTGTATTTCTTGTCAAATTATTCAGTTTTTCCCTCGGCATTTTCTATGAGTCGGTCCACCTGATCGCATCCCTTAAAACTTTTCAAATGGATGCGATTTATTTGACCAAACAGACCGTTATTCTTATGTATTTAGCACTGTTTTCTTTTTTTGCCTATCTAAAACACAGACATGCCATAGGCCTGTTGATGGCCCTGACCTGCGTGATTATGATACAATTTCATTTGATTCATGTAAAATGGGATACCGGGCGAAAAAATCAATTTGTAGTTTTTCATCAATACAAAGAAACCGTCCTGATTCACCAAAAAGGTGATAAAGCCATAACCTACCGATCGAATCCCGAAAAGGAGGAAAATTCAACAGTTCAAAATTTTATGAATGCCAATAAAATTAGAGAACTGGAAAAAGAAACTTTAAAACCTTGTATTTTGGAGATTGACGATCAATCTTTATTGGTGGTCACCAAGAATTTTCATTTCGAAAAACTTCCTTGCAAACCTGAATTTTTGTTAATGTCAAACTCTCCCAAAGTAAATTTTGAAAAATTGGTCGATCATTTTCAACCGAAGACGATCTTGGTCGACGGATCAAATTATACCTATTTGATTAAAAAATGGGAAATCACGGCCAGATCGAAAGGTATTGTTTTTCACTATACGGGTGATAAGGGGGCCTTTGTTTATCGCCACTAAATCCCTTCACTGCTACAATTTTGTTTATATTTGCTCGTTTCATAACAATAAAATTTAAGCGTAAATGAAGATCATTGTCCCCATGGCCGGAATAGGCTCGCGATTAAGACCCCACACACTCACAATTCCCAAACCCTTGACCATCATTGCCGGAAAACCAATTGTTCAGCGATTGGTAGAGGATATCGTAAAAGTTGTAAAACAATCCGTAGAAGAAATTGCCTTTGTCATTGGTCCAACCTTCCCTAAAGATACAGAAGCCAAATTGATGGAAATTGCCAAAAATTTAGGTGCAAAAGGAAGTGTTTTTATTCAGGAAGAGGCTTTGGGCACGGCACATGCCATTCAATGTGCCAAGGACTCGTTAAGCGGACCCTGTGTTGTCGCTTTCGCCGACACACTTTTTAAAGCTGATTTTAAAATAGATGCTGCTGCTGATGGCTCTGTTTGGGTAAAGCAAGTTGAAAATCCGAGCGCCTATGGTGTGGTAAAACTAAAAGACAATATCATTACCGATTTTATTGAGAAGCCCACAGAATTTGTATCGAATCTTGCCATTATAGGTATTTATTATTTTAAAAATGGGGAATTATTAAGAGATGAAATTCAATATTTGCTGGATAATGATATTAGGGAAAAAGGAGAATATCAGCTCACAAATGCGCTGGAAAACATGAAGCAAAAAGGGCTTAAATTTGTCCCCGGTGAGGTTTCGGCATGGATGGATTGCGGAAATAAAGAGATCACCGTAGAGACGAACAACAGAATATTACAATATGCCAAAACAGAAGGCGAAAATCTGGTTTCTATGGATGTAGTCCTTGAAAATTCGAAAATTGTTGAACCATGTTATATCGGTAAAAATGTAGTTCTAAAAGATACTGTTATTGGTCCAAACGTGTCAATTGGGGAAGGTTCAAAAGTATACGATTCTGCCATAAGTAATTCTTTGATCCAGAGTCATGTGGTCATTAAAAACGCGAGTTTAAACCATGCCATGATTGGAAATCACGTTCATTTCGACGGTAATTATACTTCTGTAAGTATTGGAGATTATTCCATTTTGAATTAATTTAATGAAAAAAGTTGTTGTTTTTTCTTTCTTTTTATTTGCACTTTTTGTCAGGGCACAAGAGGATGAAGCCATGCGCTTGAAAATGCAAGAAGAACAACAAACAATAAGTTTTGAAACCTTCTTTTTTGAAGCGCTAAAGCAAAAAACCATTGGAAATTTTGACAAAGCCATATATGCGCTTGAAGAATGTCAGGACATAGATGCCAAAAATCTTGCTGTTTTTTTTGAGTTTTCGAAAAATTATTTTGAGCTGAATAAATATACGGAGGCCGAATTTTATGCTACCCAGGCCTTAGAGTTAGAACCCAAAAACATTTATGTTCTCAGGCATTTAAAAGAGATTAATTTAAGGCAAAACGATTTTGAAGGAGCGGTAATGGCGCAAAGTTTGATCGTTGAACAATATCCGGATGAGGAATCAGAGTTAATTTTTATCTTTCTGCGTGCCGGCAAAATTGATGAAGCAAAAAGCGTTTTGATCAAATTAGATTCGGAAGACAAACTGCCGGATTCATTCGCGAGTATTAAACAATCCTTATTACAAGACAAAACGGAGGCCTTTTTAGAGCATGGAGCCGAAAAACCATTGCCTCTTTCTACCTTAGAACAATTAAGGGTTTCGTTTAGAGAAGAGAAAACATATGCGGCTATGAATGCGATTTTAGAAAATGAATTAAGAACGAAGCAATATTTGGATCTTTTGGAAGATAGCACCACCGCCATCGAATTTTTTCCTGCTCAACCATTTGTTTACCTGATGAATGGACTGGCCTTAAATAGTTTGAGGAAGTATCAAGAAGCCATTTCAGTACTTGAATTGGGGTTTGAAATGATCGTTGAAGATCCCGAAATGGAATCAAAATTTTATGAACAACTCAGTTTGGCGCACAAAGCATTGGGCGATAAAAAGAAAGCAGCAGAATATTATCAAAAAATGTTAGATAGCCATGCGCTTCAGAATCCATAATTGCAAGGGCTTTTATTTAGTCATCTTCACAGCAATTCTTTTGTTACAATCTTGTAAAAGCACGAAAACTGCCGGCACAAATGTGGCCTATTTGCCCGCTGAGGAAGTAATTAAGAACCATTACGCCGAGGATGAAAAGTTCAATATCAAAGCCAACCTTTTGATCAAATACGAGCGGGGTTCCGATTTAATTTCCTTGAATGGCTCTCTCAGGATGGCAAAGGATAGCGCCATTTGGATCAGTATTTCAAAACTTGGATTTCCCGTCGGGAAATTGATGGTTACCGAAAACCGCGTGATATTCTATGAAAAAGTGAATAAATCATTTTTTGAAGGAGATTTCGAATTGATAAGCAGCTGGTTGGGTATAGAAATGAATTACCAAATGTTTCAAAACTTATTCTTGGGCGATGCTTTGATCGATTTAAGAGAGGAGAAATACGAAGTGTCAATAACTGAGAATAATTATTTGTTAGTTCCTAAAAAGAAAAATCCTATTTTTGAAGCGTTATTTTGGTTAGATCCTGTAAGTTATAGAATCAGCAAAGAACAGTTCAATATTGATCGGCAAAAAGGATTGCAAATACAATACGAAGGATTCGAAAGAGAGAAAAACTTTAGTTTACCAAAAGGATTTACGGTTAACACAAATAGCAAAAATAAAAAGACGATAATTGAAGTGGATTTTAAAGACGTTGAATTAATCGATAACTTGAGATTTCCCATTTCAATACCTGATAATTATAAGCTAATAAAATTGCAATGAGTACAGCAAAACTAAGTCTAGATTCTTCATCTCGCCTTACTCATTCTTTACGCCAAACTTTTCTATGGGTCATTTCATTCTTGTTTCTGATTTTGTCGTCCACAAGTTCTTTCGCACAGAGCAAAACTGAACTTGAAAAACAAAGAAAGAAACTACAGAAGGAAATTAAAGAGATCAATGAGTTACTCTTTAAATCGAAAGCTGAAGAAAAAAGTTTATTAGTAGAATTAAATGACCTGAATAAAAGAATTAGTGTTCGGGACCAACTCATTCGAACCATCGATAGAGAAATTAACGAGTTGAATGGTGAAATTTCTTCTAACGAAAAACAGATTGCTCAACTGGAAAAACACTTGAATTTGCTTAAAGATGAATATGCAGATATGGTGGTTCAGTCTTATAAAAGCAGAACAAAACAGAGCCGGTTGATGTTTTTGTTTTCATCGGAAAGTTTTATGCAAGCTTTTAAGAGGTTTGAATACATGAACCAATTTGCCAATTACCAAAAACAGCAAGGTGAAGAAATTATGGCCGAAACGGTGAAATTGAATAATCTCACAGATCTGTTAAAAGATACGAAACGAGAAAAGGAATTACTCGTGCTGGTCAATAAAAAAGAAAGTGACAGTATCAGAAGAGAAAAGAGCGAGCAGGAAGGTTTGGTAAACTCCATTAAAAAGAAAGAGAAACAATATATTTCAGAAATTAAAAAGAAACAAAAAGAAGAGGCCAGAATTGAAAGAGAAATTGAAAAGGTAATTCGCGAAGCAATTGCCAGTTCCAATAAAAAATCAAATTCCGATGTCAAAAGTTCCGGGTTCTCATTAACACCCGAGGCACAAAAGCTGGAAACCAGCTTTGTAGCCAACAAAGGAAAATTACCTGCTCCTGTAGAAAGAGGGGTCGTAGTTCGGCATTTTGGCAAACAACCTCACCCTACAATTAAAGGAATTACCATTGAGAGCAATGGTGTATTCTTTGCAACAGAAAGAGGGGCTAATGCCCGGGTTATTTTTGATGGGAAAGTATTGGCCATACAGGTGTTACCCGGAAACCTGAAGGCGGTTTTGGTACAGCACGGGAATTATATTTCCGTGTATAAAAACCTCGACAATGTCTTGGTGAATAAAGGTGATCAAGTGAGAACCAAACAACAAATTGGAACCATACATACCGATGCTACCTCCGGTCAAACTATTTTGGCTTTTGTGCTTTTTAAAGAGGTCAAGCGCGAAAATCCTGAAGAATGGGTCTATAAGATTTAACAGGATCTAATTGCCTGGCCAAAAGGCCAATACATGATGTGATTTGGATTTGCATGAGTTGCTGAGATGTGGAAATCGTAACTGCCAACTTTCCTGAAATTGTTTTTTGTGTAAAACCGAATCGCTCTATGGTTTTCTATCCACACCGCCAGCCAAATTCCCTTTTGATTATTCTCCTGAGAGATTTTCCCGTTAAAATTGAGTAGTTGTGAGGCCAGACCTTTTCCATAGTAGTCTTTTAGCAAATAAAACCGTTCCAACTTAGTCACATTTTGTTCCCCGATATTTTCATTGGGGATATTAAAAACAGCTTTTGAATAACCTGCTAAAAGGCCTTCATGAAAAATAAGATAATATTGATTTTTTGCATTTTTTAATTCCTTCGAAAAGGCATTTACATCGAAATATTGTGCGATATAGCCATCAATATCCTCTTTAGGAGCACTTGCGCCATGGGCATCTAAAAAAGATGTTTTTGCAATCTCGCTTAATCGATCACAATGGTCAATTGTTGCACGAATAATTTTGTTCATAGAGCCGAGGTTTTGTTTGACTTGAATGCTAAAAACAAAAGTACAGGATGATTTCCCATCCTGTACTTTTGCTTTTGATCTGAGAATTCTATTTTTATTCTTAGTGTTTACAAAGACCTACAATGGTGTGAAACACCTCGTGTAAGCTCTCTAATGAGGCAGTAATCACCTCATCGTCACTCTCATTTTCAATTAATTTTTGGAGCTCGAGACTGCCTTTATACAAGTTTTCCTCCGCGGTCATAATTTCGGGCGTATTGAACTCCTTCGGTGCCGGGTCATTCTTGAGTGAGTGTGCTTTTTCAACCATTTCGTCAATTCGTTCTTTAATAGGGTCTAAATTTCCCTCTTCACTCGGATGGTAAGTCTCTTGCATCACTTTGTGAAAGCTGTCCAATTCGGGCCATTTGTCAAAAATACTTTGCGCTTGCTGTTTTTGAATAAAAAATAAACTTAAACATAAAGTGATCAATGCGAGATTTCTTTTCATAATATTGGTTTTTTACTTTCTTTTATTTTCTAAAAGCTTTTTTGTTAACAACCGTAAATTTAGTGGCTATTTTTGATATGATCATTAAAAGTTTAAATGAATTTTAAAAATTAATTTCGGCTTTTTTTAGAACATTTTTTTGATAGATTTGTAGCTTTTAAATCAAAATTATGAACAAAATATTTTTTGCTTTTCTTATTGGATGCAGTGCTTTGCTTTCAGGACAAAATATAAAGTCTCCTTCAGAATTTTTTGGAGTTGATCTTGGAGAGGAATTCCACTTACACCACCAGGTAATCGATTATTATAACTATTTGGCAGAAGTTGCCCCCGATAGAGTGAAAGTTACGCAATATGGAACAACCTATGAAAAAAGACCCCTCTTACTGGTTTATGTTTCATCAGCCTCGAACCTTGCTAATCTGGAAAGTATCCGAACAGAGCATTTAAAAAGTTTAACAGGAAATTCAAAAGGAGATAAAGCGATAACTTGGTTGAGTTACAATGTGCATGGCAATGAGAGTGTGAGTACCGAATCGTCTATGCTCACCATTTACGAGTTACTTACTCATAAATCAGATTATCTAAACAATGTTGTTGTGATCATGGATCCTTGTATCAATCCCGACGGGAGAGATCGTTATGTAACATGGTATAACCAAAACAAGAACGAACCTTTTAATGTAGACCCGAATAGTATTGAGCATCACGAGGGATGGCTTACAGGAAGACCCAACCATTATATGTTTGATTTGAACAGAGATTGGGCATGGCTTACTCAGGTTGAAAGCCAGCAAAGAATTAAGCAATACAACTTGTGGTTACCGCATATCCATGTAGATTTTCATGAGCAAGGAGTGGATGAACCCTATTATTTTGCGCCCGCTGCAGAACCTTATAACGAAGTAATTTCAGATTTTCAAAGAAACTTTCAAAAGGAAATAGGTAAAAATCATGCCCGCTACTTTGATGAAAAAGGATGGTTGTATTTTACCAAAGAAGTGTTTGATTTGTTATATCCCAGCTATGGGGATACTTATCCTACTTATAATGGAAGTGTGGGTATGACCTACGAACAAGGAGGTAGCGGACGGGCCGGTCTGGGTGTCATTACTTCCAATAAGGACACACTAACCTTAAAGGATCGAATTGCACATCATACCACAACGGGTTTATCTACAGTAGAAATGGCCTCAAAAAATGCAGAAAGACTAAATCAAGAATTTGGAAAGTTCTATGCCAATAAAGACCTAAAGTTTAAAAATTATGTCTTGGCAGGTGAGGGCGATAAAATCGATTTATTGGCAGATCTGTTAGATAAACACGAGATTAAATATATAAAAACAAATGAGGAGATCACCGGTAAGGGATTGAGCTTTGAAAGTGGTAAAACGGTTAGTTTTAAACAGAAAGGTGATCAACTGGTCATTCCCTCAGGACAAACGAAACAAAATCTGATAAAGGTGTTGTTCGAGCCAAACGCGAAATTAACAGATTCAGTGACCTACGACATTACCGCATGGTCATTACCTTATGCCTATGGTTTGAATGCCTTTGCATCTGAAAAACCAATCGCAGTAAAAGAGACTGCGGATCCAAGTTTCAAAAATAATGTTTTGATTCATGGGGCTTATGCCTATATCGCAGATTGGAATAGCATGAAGGATGCCCGTTTTTTGAGTGAATTGTTAAAAGAAAAAATTAAAGTTCGTTATTCTAATGAACCTTTTACCATTGAAGGCGAAAGTTACCACAGAGGAAGCTTGATCATAACTAAGCTCGACAATGCCGGGCAAGATCTAATTTCTACCCTGGAACAAATATCCAATAAACACAAAGTCCCTCTAAAATCAGTAAAAACAGGTTTTGTTGATAAAGGTAAAGATTTTGGTTCGGAGGCTGTAAGAATGATTAAGCCAATGAAAGTGGCGATTTTGAGAGGCGGACCAACGAGTACCCTCAGCTTTGGTGAAATTTGGCATTATTTTGAACAACAATTGGGCTACCCGCTAAGTGTTTTGGATGCCGACTATCTAAATCGTGTCGACTTATCTAAATATGATGTACTTGTGCTTCCTGATGGAAGATATAGTGGCTTTATGGACGATAAAATACTCGGTTCTCTTAAGGAGTATGTTGGTAACGGCGGAAGAGTGATTGCCGTGAGTGGCGCAGTAAAAGGTTTGGAAGGTGAAAAAGGATTTGCCATAAAGTCTAAGAAAAGTAAAAAAGACAGTACTTCCGTGCTGCTTCCTTATGCCGCAAAGCAACGTGAACAAATGAAAAAGGCGATAACCGGTGCTATTTTTAAAATAGATGTAGACCCTACACATCCTTTGGCATATGGATACGATGAGAACTATTATAGCCTTAAAAACAATGAAGACACGTATGAGTTCTTAAAAGGAGGTAACGTGGGTTATATACAAAAAGAGACAAAACCGCTATCGGGTTTTGCCGGTAGTAAAATACAAAATGAACTGGAAAATACCCTGGTATTTGGTGTTGAAGAATACAAAAGAGGCTCTGTGGTTTACTTAGTAGACAACCCGCTGTTCAGAGGCTTTTGGGAAAATGGCAAACTTCTTTTTGCCAATGCCATTTTTATGGTACCCTAATAAAAAAAGGCAATCTACTGATTGCCTTTTTTTATAATTGACTGGTCAAAATCAATTCTTTACTAATAAATTTTCTTTTCTGATTTTAAGTGAAGACAAGACATTTATCGCTTCATCAACATAGATATCTTTGTTGAGATTCTTATGCCAGATCTCCCTTTTCTTACCTAAAATTGAGTCATTTTCTATAGCAGCAATTTCATATTCGGGAGAATAAAACTCCAGCTCATTTTCGTAATCATTGAGTTTTTCAAATAATTTAGCTTCATTCTCACGCGTTGTAATTTCTTCTTTATAGTCATCAAAATTGAGGTGAACAAATTCATCATCCCTTCCTGCTTTTAACCATTTGGCATTCTCATCGATCAGTTTAAAATTTTCATTCTCCAAAATTCTCTGTTTGCTCTCATTGATCACCGTGTTAAAGTTTTCATAGTAATTTAAAGGCACGTAATCAGCAGGGGCCACTTTATCCCATTCTAAAGGATTTTTTTCATCCCTTTCGCCAATTTCCATATAGGAATAACGATCGGGCATGGCTATATCAGAAGAAACTCCTTTGATCTGCGTAGAACCGCCATTAATTCTGTAGAATTTTTGAATCGTCATTTTTAATGCACCTAAGTCATCATCATATTTGTAATAATTGTTCAAAGGCAAAAGATTTTGCACAGTGCCTTTTCCAAAGGTTTGCGCACTTCCCAATATAACAGCTCTGTTGTAATCCTGCATAGCTGCTGCAAAAATTTCAGATGCGGAAGCCGACAATTCATTTACTAAAACTACCAACGGACCGTCATATTGAACTTTTCTATCTATATCCGATTTTACAACTGGTTTTTCATCCCGGTATTTCACCTGAACAACCGGACCCTCTTTTATGAATAAGCCGGCAATCTCTATGGCTGTTTTTAAAGAACCTCCACCGTTGTTTCTTAAATCCAATAATATTCCATCTACGTTTTCCTTTTTCAAACGCTCGATTTCGAGTTCCATATCCGTCGTCGAATTGCGATAATCCTTTTCATTAAAATCAATATAGAATTTAGGCAATTCGATCAAACCGTATTTTTTGTCACCTTTTTTGATGATGGTCGATTTGGCAAAAGTTTCGTCTATCTCAACAATATCTCTTACAATTGACACCACTTTTAAAGACCCGTCGATCTTGAGTACAGTAAGTTTGACTTCTGTCCCTTTTTTCCCCTTAATGAATTCTATGGCATCATCTAAGCGCATGCCAATGATATCGATCGGTTCACCGTCCCCTTCCGCTACTTTCAAAATGGCATCACCAACTTCCAATTCACCACCTCTCCAGGCGGGCCCACCGGAAATAAGTTCATCAACGGTTGTGTAATCATCCTTTTTTCTTAATCTCGCGCCAATACCTTCTAATTTACCTGCCATACTGATATCGAATCGCTTCTTGTCTTTAGGAGCAAAATAACTCGTATGTGGATCAAATCCTAAAGTGATACTGTTGATATAAATAGAAAACCAATCTGTTCTTTCCAGATCTTCCATGAAATCGAAAAAATCGTCCATACTTTTTAAAGTACCCTCTCTCGCTTCATTTTCTAAACTGGCAATCGAATTTTTTGTGTATGAACTATCCTTTTTATATCGGCTCTCATCCAATTCAATTTTATCATAAAGCCTGGTAAGTGTTGTGATCTTTAATTGATCGCGCCAGGCTTGAATTAGTTCTGCTTCGTTTGCCGGATGAGGTTTAGATTCATAGTCTGTAGAAAATGTCTCCCCTTTATTCTTTTTGAAATCAAAAGGCTGAGCCAAAATTTCTTTATAATATTTTTTTGATTCTTCTAATCTGACATTATATCTCTCGTAAACCAAATTGAAAAAAGTGAGGTCTTCATTTTTTATTTGATCATCAATAAGGTATTTATATTGCGCAAATTCATCAATATCAGATTGTAAAAACAGACGTTTTGAAGGATCTAAATTGTTGAGAAACTCATCGAAAACCTTTTCAGAGAACTCGTCGTTTATCTGAATGGGTTCATAATGTCCTTTCGTAAGTGCATACCTAATTAAGGAAAGTAGTATTTTTTCCTTTTCCGGATCTTCATCATTCTTAACTTGGAAACCAAGCATTAAGCCTCCTAAAATAACTAAGAGGAATATATATTTTAATTTGCTTAACATAAACAAGGTTTGTTATATTTCTCGTTCGACATAAATACTAATAACGTTGGCAAGGTAATAAAAATAAAGATGGGATTTTCAAAAGATATAATCTCATCACACACACAATATTAGCTAAAATCGTGCCCAATGGCTCACAATGAAATGTTAAAGCTATTTTGCTCAAGCATTTTTTAAAATAATGTATTTTTGTGTCAAGGATAAAATTCATGCAAAAAAAACCACTTATATTAGTCACCAATGACGATGGAATTACAGCTCCGGGTGTTCGTACCTTAATTGAGGTGATGAATGAAATCGGAGATGTTGTCGTCCTGGCTCCCGATAGTCCACAAAGTGGAATGGGTCATGCTATAACTCTCGATTCGACAATTTATTGTGAAAATATTTCCACCGATGAAGTTCCTCAAAACGAATTTCGCTGCTCGGGTACACCTGCCGATTGCGTAAAAATGGCAGTCAGTGAAATTTTGGATAGAAAACCCGATCTATGTGTATCCGGAATTAATCATGGAAATAATTCCTCCATTAACGTGATCTATTCCGGAACAATGAGCGCAGCCATTGAAGCGGGAATTGAAGGTATACCGGCCATTGGCTTTTCTTTGCTCGATTTTTCCTGGAATGCAGATTTTGAACCCCTCAAACCCATTGTCAAAAAAATTGCCCAAGAAGTGCTCAAAAACGGTTTGCCTGATGGAGTTGTTTTAAATGTTAATTTTCCAAAGGTCAAAGAATTTAGGGGACTTAGAATTTGCAGGCAAGCAAGGGCCAATTGGGTAGAAGAGTTTGATAAAAGAGTTAACCCACAGGGAAAGGAATATTATTGGCTGACAGGTAAATTTGTCAATTTAGACCAAGGGGAAGACACCGATGTCTGGGCGCTGGAAAATGGTTTTGTCTCCATAGTTCCGGTCCATTTCGACCTCACAGCACACCACACAATAGCAGAATTAAATCAATGGGATCTCACATAAAAAAGGAAGTTTTTATCGGTTTTATTATTGGGTTACTGGCCGTGATCTTTAGCCTTTATTTGTATATCGAATTCGTTTCCGAGTACAGTTTCAGCACAACGCTTGAGATGATTAAAGAGGGCGATTTGTACGGCAAAGTGTTAGGTTTAGCAGCCATTCCGAATTTGTTCGTGTTTTTTATTTTCATCAAAAAGAAACAAGATTACAGAGCCAGGGGTGTATTGTTGGCCTGCTTTTTGATTGCCTTTATGGTTTTGATTACCCAGTTTATTTAATCCGACCAAATTTTTAACTTAAATGAAATATTACATCATTGCAGGTGAGGCTTCTGGAGATTTACATGGTGCTAACTTGATGAAGGCATTAGTAAAGGAAGATCCTAATGCTGAATTTCGCTTTTGGGGAGGAAGTCTTATGGAAGCTGTTGGAGGGACCAAAGTTAAAGATTACCACGATCTGGCATTTATGGGTTTTGTAGAGGTGATTTTGAACCTTGGAACCATTTTGAACAACATTAAATTTTGTAAAAAAGATATTCTTCTGTTCCAACCTGATTTGATCATTTTTATTGATTATCCGGGTTTTAATTTGAGAATTGCAGAATTTGCAAAAAAGAAGAAAATTCCTACTCATTACTATATCTCTCCTCAAATTTGGGCTTGGAAAGAAAACAGGATTCATCAGATCAAACGAGATGTAGATCAAATGTATGTCATACTTCCTTTTGAAAAGGATTTTTATGAGAAAAAACACCAATATCCGGTGCACTATGTAGGCCATCCTTTGTTGGATGCAATTGCCAATAGACCATTGGTCGATCCCAAAAAATTTCAGGCTGAAAACCAATTAAACGAAAAACCGATTATCGCGCTTTTGCCCGGTAGCCGTAAGCAGGAGATCAGACAAATTTTAAGTGTTATGCTTGAAATGATCGATGAATTTCCCGATTATCAATTTGTTGTGGCAGGTGCGCCAAGTCAGGATTTGGCATTTTATAGATCGATCATCACCGATGAGCGAGTGAAAATTATCCAAAATAGAACTTACGATTTACTCTCTGTTTCCTATGCTGCCCTGGTCACTTCAGGAACTGCAACTTTAGAAACAGCATTGTATAAAATACCGGAAGTTGTATGTTATAAAGGAAACCGGTTGTCATATGAAATCGGGAAGCGTTTGGTTAAGAACATCAAGTATATTTCATTGGTCAACTTAATTTTAGACAAAGAAAGTGTTACCGAACTAATTCAACATGAGTTCAACAAAAAGAAACTAAAGATAGCTTTGGAAAAGATTTTAAACTGTGAGCAACGGACTAAAATTTTTGAAGACTACTACGAGCTTGAAAAAGTTTTGGGAGGCCGGGGCGCAAGTAAAAAAACTGCAAAGCTAATCGTCTACGAAAGCCTGAAAGGAGCAGAGCAGATCTGATTTTATCCTTTTATTATTCGCATAAACCTTCAAGCATATCTTCAATATCACCGGGTGTACTCATAATTTTCATGAAGGTACCCATAGTCAGATCCGGCCAATGTAAGGCAATTCGATACCGCCCATGAAGCATGGTCGCTTGTTTATCCTGAAGGATAATTTCGTAGGGCATAGCTGCCAAATGTTCTTCCCCAATGATCGGTAAAAAATGGGATTCTCCCTTGCTTTTATCGAGCAGACCAACACCAAAAACCGCTACTTTTTCGCCCGAAAAGATCAGTTTATAAACCATTTTAGTATTACCCTTTTCTTTTTCCAGATTGCGGCTTATTGTTTCAACTCCCTGCTCAAAAGAATCAAATGATTTTAGTTTAACCGGATCTGTGAAATAAGGCATAAAGGTTTTATATTGATATTTTCTGAGATCTTTTGTTGGTACAGAACCTCCAAAAGGCTTGTTCAGACTTCCCAAACTACTTAAAGCAGAGGTAACATCCTGAGAAATATTTTTGAGTTGCGATTCGTATTTGGGATAATCAGATCCCAAATAAGCATTAAAGAGATAATCCGGATTCAAATAACTTATGGTTGTTCCGTTTGCATTAGATTTTAATCCCACTTTTAAGGCAGAAGCAAGTGCTCCACGATCAGTTACTTTTAAAGTTACTTGTTGAAGATCTTTTCTAGTAAAAACAACCACTTTTAAATTAGGTTTCCCACCCGGATTATACATACCGATCACATTAAACCCTTTTGCTTTTAAGTTTTCACTAACCTTATTAGCGGCTTGAGATATATGTTCGGAATAATCACCTACTTCGATATAAGGAGATAATGCTTGAGCATTGGTATGTGAGATAAAAAACAGGATTGCAACTAAGGATATAAAATAGATTCTTTTCATTACTGAATATTTGATTTTTTAAAATTAAAAGGAATAAATACAAAAAATACTAACATTTATCATGTTCAAAATAAAGTCAGGTTTTGCGATTTAGAAATGGTTTGTCTAATAGGGTTACACTTACCTTATAAAAAAGAAGGCCCGTTAAGAATCCGAAAATTGCCCCTGCGAAAATATCCAATGGGAAATGAACACCGACATAGATTCTGCTATACGCGAAAAAAATAGGCCAAATAAAAAATAACCAGGCATAAGAAATCTTTTCACGGAGTGTAAAATAAATGAAGGTGGTTACCGCCATTGAAGTTCCCGCATGAGCCGAAAAAAAACTAAAGCTTCTATTGTTTTTGAGAATACGAATAAATGTATTTATCTCAGGGTCTCTATTGGGTCGAAGTCTTCCTACTGAATATTTGATCAAATTGGCAAATTGATCAGAGAAGGTAATCATTAGGGCCACCAAAATAACGAGTGCCATCGTTTTTTTCCATCCTAAAAACCTATAGATCAAATAAAGAAATAACACAAATAAAGGAATCCAACTCTGCGCATTTGTTACAGCCATCCAAAAACTGTCCCAATTTTCGTTACCTAAACCATTCAAATAGATAAACAAATTTTTATCGGCATCTATTAATTTTTCGAAGAAATTCATTTACAAATTTCGTTTGATCGGTCCGGTAATATCGTCAATGTTGTCTTTAACTTTATCTTTTATTTTGCTTACTTCTTTTGTGATATCACGAGTAAATTCTGTGTCAATTTTCTTTTCAATACCACTTTCAATGATTTCCTTTTTTACCTCGTTTGTGGCATTCTTTAATTGTTGCATTCCTTTACCCAATCCTCTTGCAATTTCCGGAATTTTCTCAGAACCAAATAACATAACAACAATGATCAAAATCACAAAAATTTCGGCACCACTGATAAATAGATACATACAATTAGATTTTAGTACAAAGATATAATATTTGTGCTACGTGTTGCGAGATTGATTATTTTTTGATGAGCATTCTTTTAATTTCGTTTAGCTTCATCAAAGCTTCAATAGGGGTGAGGGTATCTATATTGGTGCGCATAATTTCATCTTTGATTTCTTCCAGTAAAGGATCGTCTAACTGAAAAATGCTCAATTGCAGCTCGTCTTTTTTGTGCTGTTTTAGCTTTTCTTGAACATCCTCTGATGCATGACTTTTTTCTAATCTACCCAGAACCTTGTTTGCTTTAAAAACAACTTCATTTGGCATACCGGCCAGCTTGGCCACATGAATTCCAAAACTGTGTTTAGATCCTCCCGGCACTAACTTTCGCAAAAAAATGACATTGTCTTTCAGCTCTTTTACAGAAACATTGAAGTTCTTAATTCGTTCAAAAGATTCAGACATATCATTTAACTCATGGTAATGTGTTGCGAACAATGTCTTTGGTTTTGTGGGATGATTGTGCAAGTATTCGGCAATTGCCCAGGCAATCGAAATTCCGTCATAAGTGCTCGTTCCTCTCCCAATTTCGTCTAACAATACCAAACTTCGCTCAGAGAGATTATTCAAAATGCTGGCCGTTTCGTTCATCTCTACCATAAAAGTAGATTCACCCATCGAAATATTATCACTGGCCCCAACCCGGGTAAAAATTTTATCTACAAGACCTATTTTAGCATTTTGAGCAGGGATATAACTTCCCATTTGTGCCAGAATCACAATGAGGGCCGTTTGTCTTAAAATGGCCGATTTACCACTCATATTCGGACCGGTTATCATGATGATCTGTTGTTGGTTTCGATTTAGAACCACATCATTGGCAATATAGGCCTCACCGGGAGGCAATTGTTTTTCAATCACAGGATGACGTCCGTTTTTGATATCCAGATCCGTACCCTCATCTAAAACGGGCTTGACAAAATTATAATTGATCGCATTTTGAGCAAAAGAACAAAGACAATCCAAGCTCGCTATTTGCGAAGCATTTTGCTGAATGGGTTGAATGAATTGCAACAAATAATCTATCAATTGCTCAAAAATTTGTTGCTCAAGCACTGCGATTTTTTCCTGTGCCCCCAGTATTTTAGACTCATAATGTTTGAGCTCTTCAGTGATATACCGTTCGGCTGAAACCAAGGTTTGTTTTCTAATCCACTCTTCGGGAACCTTGTCTTTATGTGTATTGCGCACTTCAATATAATAGCCAAAAACATTGTTGAAGGCAATTTTTAAAGAGGAAATCCCTGTTCTTTCGATTTCTCTTTCTACCATTTGATCCAAGTAGGATTTCCCGGAGGAAGAGAGCTCGCGTAATTCATCTAATTCCTCAGAAACACCTGAGGCAATGCTGTTTCCTTTATGGATATTGACCGGTGCATTCTCATTTAATGTCTGAGAAATTTTCTGACATAATTCCCCACAAGGATCTAACTTGTTCGCAAGTTCTATTAAGGCATCTGTTCCGCTGTGTAAAGTGATCTCCCTGATGGGAGTGATCGCCAAAAGAGAGTTCTTGAGCGCTACGACTTCTCTCGGCCCTATTTTTCCGGCAGCGACCTTTGAAATTAAGCGCTCCAGATCACTCATCGATTTGATATGGGCTAAAATTTGCTCAAATGCTAGCTCATGCTCGATCAGGTATTTAACAATATTTTGCCTTTCTCTGATCTCATTTATATCTTTTAAAGGAAGAGAAAGCCATCGGCGCATGAGTCTTGCTCCCATCGGAGAAACAGTTTGGTCGATGATGTCCAAAAGTGAAATCCCGTCTGCCGTATTGGAGCTGTGCAATTCTAAATTACGCAGCGTAAAACGATCCATCCAAACATATTTATCTTGATGAATTTGTCTGATCTGGTTAATATGAGAGATATGATTGTGTTGCGTTTCTGATAGATAAAATAAAATGGCCCCGGATGAGGTAATTCCTTCCTCAAGTTCTTCTACACCAAATCCTTTTAACGATTTAACCCCAAAATGTTTACAAAGACTTTCATAGGCAAATTCGTATTGAAAAACCCAATCCTCTAAATAAAAAGTATAAAAACTTGCTTTGAATTGGGAAAATTTTTGCTTGAACTGTTTTTGCACCAAAACCTCACTGGGCTTGAAATTCTGTAATAGCTTATCAATGTACTCTTCATTTCCCTGTGCCGTTAAAAACTCACCGGTAGAAATATCCAAAAACGATACTCCTATCTGTTTTTTTCCAAAATGAACAGCGGCCAGAAAGTTATTATTTTTAGAGGGAAGAACCTCGTCATTAAGGGCCACTCCGGGAGTTACAAGTTCAGTTACACCTCGTTTTACAATGGTCTTTGTCATTTTTGGATCTTCCAACTGATCGCAAATAGCTACCCGTAAACCGGCTTTTACCAATTTTGGTAAGTACGAATTTAAAGAGTGATAAGGAAAGCCTGCCAAATGCGTTTCAGACTCACTTCCGGCACCTCTTTTGGTAAGGACTATACCCAGAATTTTTGAAGCTTGCACGGCATCCTCACCAAAAGTTTCGTAAAAATCACCTACCCTGAATAACAACATGGCATCAGGATACTTCCTCTTGATCTTGTTGTATTGTTGCATTAAAGGGGTAACTTTTTTTGCCAAAGGAATAGGGTTTTTTGATGAAAAAATAGCCGTTCGTGCAAATATAAAATTATTGCTGCGATATGGGCTTTGCCAAAGAGAAAAGATAGTGCTGATTCCATTCTTTTTAACTTTTTGTTACAAGGAAATGCTTAATTTCGTCAACGAAAATCAGTTTGATATAATGAGGAAATTACGAAACAGTGAGTTGGGGCGTTTGGACTTGGAGCAATTTAAAAAGGCGAAGAAAATACCACTTATCATTATTTTAGATAACATCAGAAGTTTAAACAATATTGGCTCCGTTTTTAGAACAGCCGATGCATTTTTAATAGAAAAAGTTTATTTGTGCGGTATTACAGCCCAACCTCCTCATAAAGAAATACATAAAACAGCGTTGGGCGCTACAGAATCCGTGTCTTGGGAATACAGAGAGCATGTGACAGACCTCATTCATGACCTTCAAATGGAAGGAATCACGGTTGCAGCTATTGAGCAAGCGGAAAATAGTATTTATTTGAATGAGTTTAGCGCTCAGGGAGTAAAGAAATTGGCCGTAATTTTTGGAAATGAGGTGAAAGGTGTACAACAACAGGCCGTCTCCGCCAGTGATTTATGCCTTGAGATCCCTCAGTTTGGAACCAAGCATTCCCTGAATATATCTGTTAGTTGTGGAGTGGTTTTATGGGATCTTTATCAAAAATTAAATAGTTGAGAATGAATGATTTTAACTTTTTTATGCAGCGTGGGCTCTTTCATGTACTAGACATAAATGCCTATGACCATATTTTGTTTTTAATAGCGCTTGTGGTTATTTACCAATTTAGAGACTGGAAAAAGATATTGGCCATGGTTACTGCTTTTACCATCGGGCACACCCTGACCCTGACCTTAGCAGTTTATCAAATTTTCAGACTTAAGACCGAATGGATAGAGTTTCTTATTCCCCTTACTATTTTTTTAACGGCCATTTTCAATCTATTGTTTATCAATAAAAATGTAAAGGCTAAAGGCATCTCCATCAACATATTTTTTGCTTTTTTCTTCGGTTTGATTCACGGGATGGGCTTTTCGGGTTATTTCGAGATCATTATAGGAAAAACGAAAAATAAACTGTTACCCTTGCTGGAGTTCGCTTTGGGAATAGAATTGGCACAAATTATAATTGTTTTGGTGGTCCTCTTGTTTGGCTTGATTATTCAAAATATATTTAAAGTCTCAAAAAGAGATTGGATATTGGTCAGTTCATCCATGGTTGCGGGAATGACCATCCCTATGCTCATCGAAAGGGTTTTTTGGTAAAAGTTTAACAAAATATGGATAGAGATTTATCGAAATTTGTCGAAATTGAGGAAAGTGAGTATAGGGAATGAATAAGATAAAACAAAAAAAATATGACAATGCCTATATGAGAATGGCCGGCGAATGGGCCAAATTATCCTATTGTAAGCGTCGTCAGGTTGGTGCGATTATTGTTAAAGATAAAATGATCATTTCTGATGGATACAATGGTACACCGAGTGGTTTTGAAAATAATTGTGAGGATGAAGAAGGCTATACAAAATGGCATGTTCTGCACGCAGAAGCCAATGCCATATTGAAAGTAGCCAGATCTACCCAGTCATGTAAAGAGGCAACTTTGTACATAACGATGTCCCCATGTAAAGAATGTAGCAAGCTCATTCATCAATCGGGAATTACCAGGGTAGTTTATAAAACGGCATACAAAGATACGTCGGGACTTGAATTTTTAGACAGAGCCAATGTTGAATTGGTACATTTGGAAGATGAATAACAAAACGAAAATATTATTACCCATTTATTTAGCTATAGCCGTTGTGCTCGGTATTTTTATTGGGACTACTTTGGATTACAAAAAGGAAACCGTCCTTTTATTTGGTGGAAATTCACAGGAAAAGAAAATAAAAAGATTAATCGACTTTATTCAGTACGACTATGTCGATGATGTGGATACAGATAGTCTTTTAGACAACACCATTATGGATATGCTGGGGAAATTAGATCCGCACAGCACCTATATTCCTCCCCAGGATTTACAATCGATTACAGAAACCATGGAAGGAAAATTCGTAGGGATAGGTGTCCAGTTTAATATGTTGAACGATTCCTTGACGGTTATTAAAGTGCTCAAGAACGGACCCAGTGAAAGAGCGGGTTTAAAGGCAGGAGACAGAATTTTAACCGCAAACAATGATACATTGTATGGCAAGAAGCTCAACAATAGCTACATTATAAAAACGCTTAAAGGTGAACCGGACTCTAAGGTAGATATAACAGTCTATAGAAAAATGGAAAATCAAGAATTGCCATTTACCATTATCCGGGGCGATGTTCCCATTGAAAGTGTCGATGCGTCTTATATGATCAATGATGAGCTGGGTTATATCAAAATAAACAAATTTGCGGCTTCAACCTATGATGAGTTTAAAGATGCTCTGGATGGATTACAAGAACAAGGAATGAAAGAACTTGTCTTAGATTTAAGACAGAATCCCGGTGGGTTTCTGCAAGTAGCGACTAAAATCATTGATGAGTTTTTAGAGGATGGAAAATTGATTGTTTTTACTAAAAATAAACGTGAGAAGGTAGATAAAACCTTTGCCACCGCCAAGGGAGATTTTGAAAATGGTCAGGTATATGTGCTCATTGACGGTGCATCTGCCTCAGCAAGTGAAATTGTCGCAGGAGCTTTACAAGATAATGACAAAGGAACGATCGTGGGAAGAAGATCCTTCGGAAAAGGATTGGTACAACAAGAAATGGAATTGGGTGACGGGTCTGCGGTGAGATTAACCGTGTCAAGGTATTATACCCCAACGGGAAGATCTATTCAGAAACCCTATACTGACGATATTGAAGATTATTACGTGGAATATGAAAATCGTTATAACGAAGGAGAGTTGTTAAACAGAGACAGCATCAAAGTTAACGATACTTTAAAATATGTTACGCCTAAAGGCAAAGTCGTCTATGGCGGAGGGGGTATTATCCCCGATGTCTTTGTTCCATTGGATACGACACAATACATTGATCGAGTTCACTATTCACGTTTAAACACTTTTGTTTTTGATTATATAGACAACCACAGAGAAAAATTCGAGGGAATTACTTTTGATGAATTTGACAAGAATTTTGATCTCGATCAAAAAATCTATGCTGAATATACCGAAGGATTAAAGGATAGCTTTCACTACAAAGATTTAAAGGCTGATGAAAATATGGTACGCCTTTATCTCAAAGCCCTTTTTGCACAGCAATTGTTCGATTCAAATGCTTTTTATAAATTGATGAACCGGGAAGATGAAATGCTGAAAAAAGTAATGGATCTGGAAAAAAATGGTATTCCCATTAATCAATAGCGTCATGAATCATGGTGTGTTTGCCGCCATTCCATTCTGTTAAAATATCGGTTGCCACAGCTGCACCACTTCCGCAGGCAATGGCAAACTGACTTCTGTGTCCGGCCAATACACCGGCCACATAAAGATCCTTTTTTACCAAATGATCGGTGTTTCTTAATTGGATGCGCTCTTTTACAGCTTCAATTTTTTTATGAGGAATAATATAGGTCTTGATTCCTTCGAGTTGATTTAAATTTGAGGGTCCGATGGCAATCACAACCTTCCTGGTTTGATAACTGTTTTTATTGGTTTTTACCGTAAATAACAGGTCATTTTCCTGAATATCAAGTACTTTTTCTTTAGTGATTTGCTCAATTTCGGGATAAAACTTCGCTAATTGCTCTGCGCCCTTTTGTAAAATGTCAATTCCTTTTAGTCCCGGCTCCAACCCCAAGGCATTGTAAAAAATAGCCCTATCTAAAGCGGAGGCACGTTGATGTAAAACAATCCCAACTTTCTTGTCTTTACCAAACGGTTTGTTTTGAGCTGATCCCAAAACCAATGCACAAGACATCCCGGCCGCTCCTCCACCTAAAATTAAAACATCAAAGATTGTTCCCAAACCAATTAAATTAAGGTAGACTATTGAATAATCCCATTGCGTTTGAAGCAAACAACTTCACGGCAATAGCCAATAAAATTACACCAAAAATTTTTCTTAGCACACTAATTCCACCCTTTCCCAGAAAATGTTCTATTTTTTTTGAAGATTTTAAAACCATATAAACAAAGATCATATTGATCACAATCGCGATGATGATATTGATGGTTTCGAATTCGGCTTTGATAGAAAGCAGGGTAGTCATGGTCCCGGCCCCTGCAATAAGTGGAAATGCGATCGGAACAATGCTCGCAGTTTCCGGATTTTCTTCTTTGTACAATTGTATTCCCAAAATCATTTCCAGCGCGAGAAAAAGAATCACCAGAGACCCGGCAACGGCAAATGAATTTACATCTATACCGATCAGTTTTAAAATTTCTTCTCCCACAAACAAAAATGTGATCATAATGACAACCGCTACAATCGAAGCTTTTTCAGATTGAATATGGCCTACTTTTTGACGTAAACTGATAATTACGGGAATGCTTCCAATAATATCAATCACTGCAAATAAAACCATTGATGCAGTCAGTATTTCCTTGAAATCTAGTAACATAATGAAATGTTTAATTTTTTTTGAGCGTGCAAAGATAGTCAATAATTCTACTTCTAAATCAATTATTTTTCTGATAAAATTGGGGTAAATTTGCAAACTAATCAAAGAGTAAAATGTTCCAAATACAAAAAACCTTAGTTTCCGAGAATTTGATTGAAAAGCAATTTATGTGCAACTTAAGTGCTTGTAAAGGAGCTTGTTGCGTGCAAGGGGAGGCAGGTGCTCCTGTGCATGAGGAAGAAAGGAAAATTTTAGAAAGTATTTATCCGATCGTAAAACCGCTCTTGAGGAGACAAGGTCAAGAAACCATCGAGCTTCAGGGAACCTATATACAGAACAAGGAGGGAGAATTTGAAACACCACTTATTGAAGGACGCGAATGCGCCTATGTAATTTTTGACGATAAAAACACAGCTCTTTGTGGCATTGAAAAGGCCTATAACAAGGGATTGATCGATTTTAAAAAACCCATTTCCTGTCATTTATACCCCGTTAGAGTTCAGGAGTTTTCCGAATTTATGGCGGTAAATTACAGCCATTGGGACATATGTGGTGATGCCTGTGTCTTAGGCAAACAACTTGAGCTGCCCGTGTATAAATTCTTAAAAGAAGCTTTGGTCAGAAAGTTTGGCGAAACTTGGTATGAGGAACTGGACTTGGTGGCAAAGCACTATAATTTCGATAAATCATAGGCCAACTTTTAAAATTCGAAAAAGATTTGTTTATTTGACTGAGAAATGTTAAATAAATCTGCCAATCTATTGAAAAATATTTACACAACCACCCTACTTTTCTTTCTGTCACTTTTGCCAATCCAAGCACAACATATGGATGCTTATCATGTTATTCAGACCCATAAAAATATTGATTCGCTTAATCGGGAAGGCCATTTTGAAATGGCCTATCAAATGGCAACCGACCTTCTTCAAAAATTAAAGCAAAATAATTCTTCAGATGATCTGTTAGCTAAGACCTACTATTCCTTGAGTAATGTAGAAATAAGTCTGGGGGAATATGAAAATGCGATTGTTACCGCTCATACATCCCTGGCTCTTTTCAAAAAAATAAATGACAGCCTTAAAATTGCTTCTGCCTATAATAGGTTAGGGGTAGGTTATTACTTTTTGTATGACTACGACAGCACACAATACTATTACAAGAGATCCTATGAATTAAAGAAAAGATTAGGGGCAGATTCAAATGAAATGGCAGTCTCGGCCTATAATTTGGCCATTGCTTATGAAGATTTGAGCAAAGTTGAGGAGGCACTTTCTCTATACCTGGAAGCAGAAAAATATTTGCTTAAAAATCCTGACAAGCTTTCCTTTTTATCAGATGTTTATATTGGCTTGGCACATTTGTATAACTATAACCAGGAAATTACGAAGGCCGAGTTCTATGCTGAAAAAGCCATGGATGTGGGCATAAAATCATATGGAGAATTTAACCCGAACATGACTTTCGTTTATACAAATTACGCAAACATTTTATCAGTAAAAGGGAAATATAAAAAGGCTATCGAAATGCTTGAAAGGGCCTTGGAAATAAGAAAAAACACCTATGGAACAAACCATAAGTGGACAAGTGAAGCACACTACGACCTGGCAAGGGTATTAATGAAAGACGAACAACCTGAAAAGGCGGAAAAGCACTTATTAGAGGCTGTCAAAATCGCAAAAAACACAAAGAACCTGCCAAATTTGGCCATGGCCGAAAATACGCTGGCCAAGTTATATATCAAAGAAGAAATAAAACCGGAAAGCGTCATTCCTTTGTTAGAAAATTCTACAAAGATCAATCGAGAAATTTACGGAGACACCTATTTGCAAATTGCGGAAAATTATATTTACCTGGCTTCCTTTGCGAAAAAGAATAAAAATGAAAAATTGTTCCGCAGCTCTTTAGAAGAGGTGTATAAAAATGTGAATTACGAGAAAACAAATCTCAATTATTTATATACTCCTTTTGAAATATTGGAGGCGCTAAATTTGGAGGGAGAATGGCTCTTGGATCGATTTGAAGAAAGTGGAAATTTTGAACTTCTGCATCAAAAAATGGAGCTGTTGGAAGAACAAATCAGGTTGATCGATTTTGCCAAAAACAATTACTCCTCTGAGCACGCCAAGATCATGGTAGCGAATGATTATCATAAGGTTTTTGAGGGAGGAATTAAAACCTGCTGGTTACTTTATAAAAGCACCGGAGAAGAGCAGTATGCCAACAAAGCTTTTTCTTTATCTGAAAGAAATAGAAATCATCTTTTGCTGCAAGGTTTTACCCGGGAAAAATTGTGGAGATCGTATGGGGTTCCCGATGAACTTTTAGATCTTGAGCAAATCCTCAAAAGAGATTTAAGCGCGATGAATATGGCCATTTACGATTTGAGAACGAAAGAAGCAGAAAAAGAGGATTTAGGGGATCTTTTGTCTGACAGGTTAAAGTTGAATCGTCGTTTAGACAGTTTGCAAAAGAAGATACAAGAGAATTACTTAAAGAAGGCAAAACTGCCCAATCAAGAGCTAACGCTTGATTTCGTGGCAGAAAATCTTCCTGAAAACACCCAATTGATCAGTTACTTTTTAGGAGAAGAAGATGTTTTTACTTTTATGGCGGGTAGAAACCGAATAGATTTCGTGAAAAATACAGAGGCTAAACAGATCAGTAAAACGGTTGCTGATTTTCAATTGAGGTTATTAGAAAAGGAAAACTTACATGAAGTTGGCAACAGGCTTTATCAGTCTCTTTTGCATGGAAAAATTGATAAAAAAGACAATTATTTGGTCATCATACCCGATAGAGAATTAAATTATATTCCCTTTGAAGCTTTGACAGACAACCATAATGATTATTTGGTGCAACATTTCAATATAAGTTATGCAAGTTCTGTAAGGCTATTATTGGAAGTAAACAGGCCCGAGTTTAGCTATGATTTATCGAATTACTGGATAGGCTATGCACCCGATTTTCAGGATGACAGGTCAATTTCATCCAGTACCTCAGAAGTGGAAAGAATTGGACAATTGATGGGTGGAGTTGTTTTTAAAGGAAAAGATTGTTCCAAAGAGAATTTTATGAAAAACAGCCATGATTACACTATCCAACATTTAGCAACACATGGAGAGCTGGATTCACTGGATTATACCATGAATAAACTGAACTTCATCGATTCTAAATTGACTTCTTCAGAAATTTCAGTTGCGGGGATCAAGGCAAATTTGGCCGTGCTTAGCGCCTGTTTTACGGGTTTTGGGGTTATCGAAAAAGGAGAAGGCGTAATGAGTTTGGCTAGAGCATTTCATGTTTCCGGTGTGCCATCAATTGTGATGAGCCTGTGGAAAGTTCCCGATAGAGAAACGGAAGAATTGATGGTCAATTTTTACGGAGAATTAAAAAATGGGAAAAATAAGTCCTTTGCTATGCGTGAAGCCAAATTGAAATACCTCAGTAAGAACAAAGATGCAGCTTTGACACATCCCTATTTTTGGGCCGGGTTCGTAGTGAACGGAAATACTGAACCTTTGCCCCAACCATTCCAATTAAATGGGTATATTCTTGCCGGGATTGTCCTCATCTTGGCCGGTCTTTTACTATATATGAAGAGGAGTAAAGGTATTTAGGGATTTAATTTTTCTAAAATAGCTTTTGCCTCTTCTTTTTTATAATCACAAGCCGGATTGTTCACAACGACCAAGAATTGGGAAATGGCTTTTTCAATTTGACCATCGCCCAGGTAAGCTAAACCCAAATACCAATTGGCTTTTGCATTCCATTGAAATTTAGCGTCCTTGTCATCCGGTTTGGTGGCAATTGGCAATAATAGCTCAATGGCTTCGGTATTTTTATTGAGCGCCAAAAAAGAGACCCCTTTGTAAAATTGAATGTATTCCTGATCTTTTGGCAGGATAGAGTTGAACAAATTGATGGCTTTATAATAAGCGCCATTTTCATAAGCCGAAAAGGCTTTTGACTCAAGATCTTCTGAGGGGGCACCCCTTTCAATTGGTTTTACAACATTTCGATACGCCTCAAAATGAGTGGCAAATAAATACTCGGGTTGCCGTATTTTGTAGTTGTGATAAACCGTATAACCCAACCCTATGACCAGAGCAATTGAGGCCGCCAGTAACCATTTTTTCAGGGGTTTACTTTTTTTCACTTCAAAACTTTTCTCCAGCTCATGCAGTCCCGATGCTATTTCAGATCTTTCTTGTAATTCGAGCGCCTTTTTCAGGTCCTTTTGAAATAAAAACTCCTCCTTAAAATCAGGATCATTTTGCAATAATTTTTCGAACAGAACAGCTTCTTCACCACTCAGTGAATTCGAAAAATATTTTTCGATCAATTCTTCTTGTTCCGGATTCATGATATAAGATCTTTAAGTTGCTTGATACAACGTGATTTTTGACTTTTTAATACGTTTTTGTTGCTGTAATTCAGCGTTTTGGTTATTTCATCCAAGGTATAACCCTGCATAAAAAACAATTTTAATATGGCCTTGCAACGTTTTCCAAGCTTTTCTAAAACTTTTTCAATACGCCGCACTCTAATTGATGGCTCCTCTTCATAAATGTCAACATCTAAAACTTCATCAGTCTCCTCAATTAACACACTTTTAACAGTTGAACTTCGTTTCTCTTCTCTAAAGTGTTCCCTAATTTTATTCTTTCCAATAGAAAATAAGTAAGTCTTTATAGAACACGAAAGCTTCGTAAGACGATCGGTATAAATATTATCCCGAAATGCCATGATGGAATCGTGGTAAATATCTTTTGCCTCTTCTTCATTGACACCAAGTCCGGCAGCATAATGTAAAAATGCACTTCTGTGATCCGAATAAATTTTTTGCAGGGGGATCGGATTTCCTTCCTTTATGCTCTTTATGATCTCCTCAGAATCAGATGAATTCATTCAATAAGTAAACTAATTTCCCTTTTAGATTGGAATGATCAAATTTGATTTAAATTTTTTTAATAACAAACGATTATTTAACTAATTTTCACTTGAGTCAGAGTAGTTGATAATCAAGTCTTTAGATCGGTTCAGAGCCACGATCTGCCCTCATTTTTTTTGATAAAACAGGTACACCCGACTGGTCCGGTCAAAAGTTCAAAGGAAAACTCAATCTACTATATTGGGATTTTTCATCAGTTTAAATTTGTCCATGGGCATTTGAACAAAATTTTCGATGAGCTCTTCAATATCTCCCTCTACCACAGAGAGATCTTCTCGAATAAGCTGAATAATATTGTCTAAACTAACAAAGTACTCTTCAAAATTATCAATGGTTAAAGGTTCTTTAATAGCAGCGTAATCAAAAGAAAGGTAATTACGATTATGGTTAAAGAATTCGACAAAATGTTCAATTTGTTTTTTCGTCATACTTCTGGCGTACAAACAACCGTAAATTTTTAACTGACAAATGAATTGTGAAAAACCGGAAACCAATAAGGCACTGGCAACCAAGGCCGCTTCACCAATTTTGTTTTCTATACTTTGGATCTCTTCCTTGTCGATGATATTGTCATCATCCATTTTAAAGATAGATTTTAAAATAGCTTGATACAGCTCAATTTTTTTATCGAACAGACGTTTTGAGAATTCACTTTCTTTTTCATCTCTTGATTGAATTTTCATGACCACCATCATCGCGGCAACGGTAAATGACGCACCTAAAGTAGCGGCCAGTAATTCTATGGTAAAATCATTTACGCCATAACCAAAAAAAGCATGTAAAAACAAAAAGGCAAACACAGCAAATATTGCTGCGTACAGAACAATTTTATTATCTTTTTTTTGCTTTGATTTATCTTTCATCATCTTTATGTAAGTTAGTTATCCAGGTCATACTCCATGAGCAATTGGGTCCATTTATCTGTTTCTCTTAAATACAATATCTTTTTGTTGATCTCATCCTTTCGTCCTAAAGGAAGTTGTTTAGAAGCGCCAAAACCATACAAGGACTGATTAAACGGGATATTTAAAATTGTCCATTTTTCCTCAGGTTCGTTTTGCACAGTATATTGCAAAAGGGGTTCATCATAGGCAACCATCTCAATTTCATTGTCCCTGAAACCCTGAATTAAATCCTCAAAAGATTCGTAGGTTTTTAAATTTGAAAAAAAATGATTTATCAACCAAGCTTCAGTCGCGGAATCTTTTACTGTACCGATGTTTTTTTTGCGAAAACCATGAATGTCATCTGTGGTATAGGCTAATTTGTGTACTGTTAATGAAGAGGTAATACCTGCCGTGATACTCGATATCAAAATAATTCCTGCAAACATCCAGATCAAACCAATAATTCTTCCTCCAACAGTTTTAGGAGATTTGTCGCCATAACCCACTGTGGTCATGGTCACAGCAGACCACCACAGCCCATGCCAAATACCCTTTGAATCATTTCCAAATTCTTCCGGATTTTTCTTTCTTTCAAAGAACCATACCAAAATGCCAAAAAAGAGGAGTAAAAGTACTAAGCTCAGCAATACTTTGAAAAAAGCCCAACTGAATAAAGAAGAAAATATAGCCAGAAATCTCTCTTTATTTGAAATTTTATGGACCATAAAGTTCGAATTACTCACATAATAGGGGAAGGAGAATTCTATATAATCATTTCTTTCACTGGTAATGGTCAAAGGAGAAATAACGAGATCGATATTTCCCATTTTTAGCCCATACAATAAGCTGTCTAAGGGCAACTCTCTGTAGTCATAAAAGGTAGTTTCCTTTTTAATGAGTTCTTCCCACATCCAATAGCTCAAGCCCTCTAGTTTATCATTATTTTTATAAAGAAAAGGGGGGTTAATGCCATAACCAATGATAAGGGTGTCTTTAAATTGCAGATCAGATCTTTCCTGTGAATTAGAATTCAGGCAGAGTAGAAAACTTAAAAGAAAAAATATTCTTCCCATCAATGAATAAATTTAAAAAAATAAAATTAGAGAGATGAAATAGATACTCAGCAATAAAATGGGCCAATAACTCAATTTGAATATAAGATTTTCCTTGTACTCTAAAATAGGGTATTTATCCGTTTTTAAAAATAACAACACTGCTGAAGACATAATGACGAGCATAAAATACATCACAAAATAAAATGTCTCTAAATAGGTCAATCCCGGAGTTTCTATGTTCGATCTCAATTGGATATGAGATAAGAGCAGAACAAAAAAGAAACCCCCTGCGGCTTGAATAATACTAAGGGCACTTCCCTCCTTTATTTTTCCCTCTTTCTGATTAACCGTAAAGGGCAACAGGAAAATTAGCATGGCCACGATAAAAATAGGGACCACATAGGTAATTATTGAGCTGATGATAATGTTCTTTACCAAAACATTGAAGGTTAGAACCGAAGTTTCTTTTAATCCATTAAATTCAGGGTTACCTAGATCAGATCTGAAATTATGCTCGTGAAAGGTAAAAAATGAAGAGATAATTTCAGAATCAGGCATATAAATATCATCACTGATCCCGGGTTTTAAAAAAGGATCTGTAAAATCATAAGAAGCTAAATCCGGAGTTAAGATAACATGTTCATCCATATTGGGATACAACAATTGTAAATCGAGTTTTTTAGTATTTAGCGGAAATTTGAGATAATTAAAATCAAACTGAATGGTTGCATTAAAGTCGTATCGGTACAACCAATAATCTTTTATTTTCTTTTTTAGAACGGGCCTGATTCTTACAGAGATACCCGTTGCAGAGGCTTGGGGGAAAACAAAGCTGAACTCATTACTGGGTTCAAAGTTATCCGGAATCTTTTGCCAAACCTTACCTTGAATAGCAACATCATAAGCGTTTTTAAAGTCTATATCGTACAAAAACACCCCTGTTGGAATTTCTACAAATTTATGGTTGGGGTTGAGTTGCTTTAAATCTTCGTTCTTATGGCCTACATAATTGATGATGCTATTTTCACCCAATATTTTTGATTCCTCATGAAAACTTATATTGGCATCATGCTTGTAAAAGATAAACCAAATAAAAATGATATTCAATAAGATCAGAACTGAGGTCAGATTTGAGAACTTCCAGAGATGATTTGTATTTCCTTCCCACACTTTAAAGAAAAGTAATAAAAGAATAATTAGAGAAATACTTAAAAAAACAGATAAAACGATCAACTTCCTATTACCGGCCAAAGAATATTGTAAAAGGTCCTGTTGCGGCAGCACCACCACCAAGATCCAATCATTTTTAAGATTTACATAAAAGAAATGAGCTTCTTCTTGGGCTATCGGACTAAAAGTCACGAAGTGACCCTCAGGCTTGACTAGAATTTCTTCAAAATCAGGGTTACTATTTACGGTGTTTTTAAATTTCTCCGGATTGGTTAAAAGGGCTGTACTGGGATGACAAATCAGGTCTAGATCTTTGGTGGCGACAAAAGCAAATCCACTTTTTCCCAGCGTAATCTTATGGATAAATTCATTGATATAGGACGAAGAGATGGTATAAGACACTACACCGGAAATCGTTTTATTGCCTTTTTCATCCGTTTTATAGAAAGGAACACCGTAATCAATGACTAACTCCTGGACTACCTGCCCAAAGTAGGGTTTGCTCCAAATACCTTCCTTTTTTTTGATGACACCTGTATACCATTGTGAGGTTTCAAGAGAATCACTGGTGTAATCGTATGAGGCTTCGATATATTCAATTTTATTCGATAATTTGGAATAAAAGGGGGAGTAAAGTACCCTCGATCCCTTCGAAAATTTTGGCTCGAAAGCAGCCGTTATTCCGATACAAAAATCAAATTTTTCTGCCTCATTCTTTATTAATTGTTCAATCTCATTTTTCGAATATTCTCTGCGAGAAAGCAACTCGGCAAGCGATTTTGTCTTATTTTCAATTGTATCAATGACTAAGTCTACCCGAACCTTTACATCGTCATTTATGATTTTCCCTTTTTCAAATGCACTTTTTTTCGCATTTTTATCATATTGCCAATAATCATAAGCGGTATAGAGAAATAGACCGGTAAACAGTACCAATAAAAAAAGATAGAAAGATTGTTTTCTGAACATACAAAGTTGTTTGGTCTTTAAATGTAATAAATGTAAAAATTATAAACACAGAAGGATACAAATTTTCTTAAATCATTACCTTTACTTATGGTTTAAACCAATAAAACATGCCTTTATGAAAAAAGCCATTTTTTGTCTATTCTTTATTTCTTCATTTTCATTTGCTCAAATCAGCCTTCCCGATATATTTAGTGACCATATGGTTTTACAACAAAAAGCAACCGTAAAAATTTGGGGATGGGCGACACCTTTAGAAAAAGTAAAATTGCAAACAAGCTGGGATCAAAAGACCTATGAAACTGAAACCAATAACCTGGCGAAATGGCAAATTGACATACAAACTCCGGCTGCCGGGGGCCCTTTTCAAATTAAATTGAACGGTTATAATGAAGTGCTTCTTGATGACATCTTAATCGGTGAAGTATGGTTGGCTTCGGGCCAGTCGAATATGGAATGGTCTGCCAACTCCGGTATTGATCAGGCGGCGAAACACATTGATGAGGCCGGGAATAAAGCACTGCGCTTTTTTGAGGTCATAAAAAGATCTTCACCGCATGAACAAGACAACCTGAGCGGAACATGGCAGGTTTGCAGCCCCCTGACCATGCAAAATTTTAGTGCCATCGCGTATTTTTTTGGAGATAAATTACAAAAGGAATTAGATGTACCTATTGGGCTCATTCAATCTGCTTGGGGAGGCACTCCTGCCGAAGCCTGGATGTCTGCCGAAGCCTTTGAACGTGATGCAGAACTTTCAGAAGTGGCCAAAATGCTGCCCGATCAACCCTGGGGTCCGCAAAAACCTCACCTCATCTATAACGCCATGATCGCTCCGATGATTGATTTTGAAATAGCCGGTGTTATTTGGTATCAGGGAGAGAGCAATACCTCCAATGCTGTGCATTACGAGCACGTTTTTAGCGCTTTAATTAAAGATTGGAGAGCGCAATGGCAAAAGGACTTCCCATTTTATTATGTCCAAATTGCGCCCTATGATTATGGAGAAGGCGAAAGCGGTGTTGTGGTGAGAAATGAACAAAGAAAGGTTTCCTTAGATATGGCGAACACCGCTATGGTTGTGGTGAGTGATATTGGAGATATCAAAGACATCCATCCAAGAAATAAAAGAGATGTTGGTTTGAGATTGGCAGACCAGGCCTTGGTAAAACATTATCAAATCATGGATAAAACGGTCGATGGTCCGGTTCTGGAAAGGATTGAAACAAAAAAGAATGGAGTTGTTTTGACTTTTAATAACGCCGAGGGGCTTAAATTTACGAACAAAGAAACTCAATTTGAGGTGGCAAGTAAGGAGGGTATTTTTCATAAAGTAAAAGCGACAATCAAAGGAAATACCATTCATTTAGACACAAAAGCCATGAGCGATCCGCAAAAAATAAGATTTGCCTGGGGAAATATCGTCTTATCAAACTTGACCAATACCACAGGATTGCCGGCTTCGAGTTTTCAAGAAGATTTATAAAATAACCCGGTGCATCATTTTCATGCAAGCCCTTGAATTGTGGTAAGGAGCTTTCCAAAAACCTAGTTTATACGCAGATAACTGAGGTTCGTTCCGGGCATTGACACTCCAGAACCATTCTCCGTTCTTTCTGTCGATGAGGTGCTCTTTGGTAAAATTCCAGATGTTGGAAGCCAATAACAGAAAACTCTCATTTTGTGAAATTTCATAGGCATAATGTAAACCCACAATGGCTTCAGCTTGCGGCCACCAATGTTTATCTTTATCCGTTACTTTGGTTTTTACATGGTATTCATAATTAACACCCCCGTTTTTATCTATTCCTTCAGCCGCAAATGTTTTTGCTATGGTCAGTGCTAATTTTTTTGACGCCTTGAGCAGTTCTTTTTGGTCTATTACCTTGGCGGCTTCAATGATGAGCCAGGCGGCCTCAATATCGTGGCCGTAAGAAATGATATCTCCTTTGGCTCGCCATTTTTCATCAAAGAAAAGTTGAAAATGATTTGTACTTGAATCAAAAAATTTTTCTGTGAAAAGGGTAATCAATTGTTCCAAACGACCCTTTAAAAAGCCTGACGGAGCTACTTCATACAGTGTCGTATACGCTTCCAGAACATGTAAATGTGTATTCATTGTTTTGGCCTCATTGGCATCTTTTTCGCTAAGTCGCATATCCGAAACAGGACTCCAATCTCTGCTAAAAGCTTCGGCATATCCCAAATGTTCCGGATCATAGGCATATTTTTCGATCAACTCAGCTATTTCAAGTGCCCAATGAAGTACTTTTTCGTTTTTCTCGAACTTGGCGTATTCAGCTAAAGCATAAATCATAAAAGCCTGGGCGTAAACCTGTTTTCTGTCATTTAATTTTTTCCCTTGAAAATCCAGTTCCCAAAAAACGCCTCCAAATTCTCGATCTCTAAAAAAAGTGTACAAATAATCAAAAGAACGCTCGCAAATCTTTTTATATTGATTCGTTTTCAGATGATTTCCTACAGCAGCAAAAGACCAGAGAATTCTCGAATTTAAGATAATTCCTTTCGGGCTTTTTTCCACAAGGGTATTGTTAAAATCGCGTTCTCCAACAAATCCGCCATTTTGGTGATCGAGGGAAAAATCTTGCCAGTAGCTCAGAATTTTTTGCAGTTCAGCGCCCATTTCCAAGGCGAGTTGTTCTTGAATAGGATGCATCAATACAGACCCTTATTATTTTCTATTAACGCAAGGATATTTTCCACAGAACCGGACGAGGTATACTTGTCTTCCGGGGTGTTCATGACATAATCCACTAAACGGTCTATATCAGAAACAGCTACGTGCATTCGTGTATCTGAGGAAGCGTAATAAATATAAACTTTGCCATCATCATCTTTGATCCAACCATTGCAAAAAAGCACATTCGAAACATCGCCAAGGGTTTCTTTGTAGTTCGGTGCCATAAAATAACCCGCCGGATGATGGGTTACTTTGGTCAAATCAGCTAAATCTGTCATAAACATATACAAGGTATATCGCAAACCTGCTGCCGTATTTCTAACGCCATGAGCCAGGTGCAACCAGCCCTTTTCTGTTTTGATGGGCGATGGGCCTTGTCCATTTTTAAGTTCATAAACCGTATGGTATTTCTTGTTTTGAATGATTTTTTCTTCCAAAACAACAGGATTTTCCATTTTGTCTACATAACCAAAACCAATTCCTCCCCCGGCACCAATATCGATAAAACCATCTTGGGGTCGTGTATAAAGCGCGTATTTTCCATTGACAAACTCGGGGTGCAAAACAACATTTCTCTGCTGTCCGGTGTTCGAAACCAGATCAGGAAGCCTTTCCCATTGTAGCAGATCTTTTGTTCTCACAATTCCTGCATTGGCAATGGCGGCACTTGTGTTGCCAACAGGTGCTTTGGGATCTTTTCTTTCAGTACAAAAAATGCCATAGATCCAACCGTCTTCATGCTGTGTCAAACGCATGTCGTATACATTGGTGTCGGGATTCCCTTTTATTTGGGGAATTACAACCGGTTTTTCCCAAAATTCAAAATGGTCAATGCCATTCGGACTTTCTGCAAGGGCAAAAATAGATTTTCTGTCTGCACCTTCTACCCTGACGGCCAAAACATATTTGTCTTTCCATTTGATGGCTCCCGAATTAAATACGGCATTTACCCCGATTCTCTCCATCATAAACGGATTGGTCTTTTCGTTCAGGTCATAACGCCACTGCAAGGGTATATGATGGGCGGTTAAGATTGGATTTTTATAACGATCAAAAATGCCATTGCCTCCTTTTACAGGTTTGTTCTTTAGTCGGAGTAGTTTTTTGTGTTGACTTTTTATGTGGTTAAAATGATTGATGTTCATGGTTTATTGGATAAATGATTCGCAAGTAAATTCGACTATTCAAATTAATCAACGGGATCCTTGAGGGTATTCCACCAGTACTTTTTCAGCAGGAAAGAACAAATCAGTAACACCACTAATAAAACAAGAAATGGCGTTCCTTGTCTGAAAACCAAATACATGGGTAGTAATACCAATACGGTTTGTGCAATGGTGCCTACAAACACATTAAACATATCTCTTTTAAAGTCTTTGTTCTTTTTAAGACCGGGCTCTTCTTCTGATAATTTTTCCTCAATTGGTTTCCAAAAACCCCAGGGGCGCACATTTTTGTAAAACATTTTTAAGACATTTTCATCAGTGGGAGGGGCAGAATAGGTGCCTAGCCAACATCCGATCATAGAGGAAACCAACAAAATGGGAAAGTAATAAAGATCCAGGGTGCCCTTAAAAACCAATGGAAGAATAAGTGCCGGGACCATCCCTGCTACCATACCCCAGAAAAATCCTTGTCCGTTAAACCTCCACCAGTGCCATTTTAAAATATTCGCTACAACATAGCTGCCAAACAAGGCCGAAACAAGCCATTGTAAAATGGAGTTGACATCTTGAACAAAAAAGCCCAAAACAATACTAACCGTAACAACCAAAAGTCCGGAACCATAGTTCATCCATTTAATTTGTGTCTCGGTAGCTTCTGTTTTTTTGTTATTGAGGTAAATATCGTTAATGATATAGGCCTGAGCTGCGTTCAGTGTACCCGCAAATGTCGACATAAAAGCCGCTAATAAACCGGCCAAAAGCAAGCCTAATAAACCTACAGGAACAAAAACTTTGATCGCTGAGGGCAAGATCAATTCAAAGTCAATAAAGCCCGCAGGCGTTATGAGGTCTAATTTTTCATAATATACCAATGCCAAGGCAGCAAAACCGGCAATCATTAAATAGCGAATAGGCATGAGCACAACCGAAACAAAACCACTCATTTTTGAGGCTTCCTCCGGTGATTTGGTGGAAAGAATTTTTTGCATATCGTAATTCGGTGCGGGACCGGCCAAACTCACCAAAATACCTTTAAAGACCATCAACATAAAGAAGATGGCAAATAATTCATATCCGTCTGACCTTATTTTATCATTTACCTGCGGAATCACATTGGTCCAATCCATGTTGAGCTCCCATCCAAAGAACGGGCTCATCCATCCTTCCGGAACATGAAGGGGATTTTCGCCTATGGCCACAAAGCCCAAATAAGCGATCACTATAGACGCAATGGTCATGATGGTAAATTGTATGACATCCGCCCAAACGATACCCGACATACCACCCAATAGTGAATAAAATATGGCAAAAAGTGTAAAGATGATACCGTATAAATGCGGGACATATTCGGGGTTTACGGCAAAGGGAACATAAGCGCTGACGCTCTCCCAAGGAATAAAAATCTCCACAAATTTACCTAAGCCGATAAAGCCATAAGCCAAAAATCCCAGACAACTCAAAAGCGCAAAAAGTACGACGATGGTATGCGACATTTTTCCGCCTTTTCCTTTTCCAAATCTTGTTCCAATCCATTCAGCTCCGGTTGTGACATTCGATCTTCTCAACCATTTACTCAAATAAACCATTAAGAAAATTTGGTTAAAAACAGGCCACAACCAAGGAATCCAGGCACTTTTGATTCCGTAAACAAAAAGAAGTGTAACCAACCAAATAGTACCTGAAATGTCAAACATTCCGGAGGCATTTGACAGGCCGAGCATGTACCAGGGTATAGCTTTTCCACCGAGCAAATAATCATCTTTACTTCTTTGCGCTCTTTTTCTTAGAACGAGTCCGATGACCACGATGGATATGAGATAGGCAAGGATGATGAGCAGATCAGCAGTGTGTAAAAATTTCACAGTTTATTTATTTAATGGATTAATATCTTCTAAAAAAAGTGTCTCGGGAAATTGCTCGAATTTTTGAAAATCTTTTTCTTGGGCATGTCCCGGATAAGGAATATAGTGATGTTCCGGACTAAAATTTCTCCAAAAAAGCACCCAGGAAATACCGGTGTTTTTTATGACCGGAAATAATACTTCCGAATACCAATTTTCGGTTGGAATTTGCTCTAAACCTGTTTCGGTAAAAGCAAAAAGTTTATTTTTTTGATCAGCGATGGATTTGACAAGGGCCAAATCCTTTTTTACAGACTCCATAAACTCCCCAGCATTTTTAAAATCGTAAATATCTATTCCCAGCAGATCTACAAATTCATCGCCGGGATAGTATTTGAGATAATCATCATCAGGGTTTAATTTATTGGGAGAGTAGGCGTAAAGTAAATGGTGGACGTCATACTTTTCAGTTAGAGCGACAAAAGTCTCTTTCCATAATTGTTGATATGCTTCATGGGTACAATTGGGATCTCCCCACCAAAACCAAGAACCGTTCATTTCGTGAAAAGGTCTGAAAATAATGGGAATAGGCTTGTTGTCATGCTGAAGGGACTTCAAAAATTCGGCTACCCTTGAGAGCCAAATGTCGTATTTTTCATGCGCTTTTCCGCCATATAGAATATGTTTTACAGCAGGTGTTTGATCCCATGAATCTCCTTGTGTAACCGGATGATCTGCATGCCAGCTGATCGTGATGACTCCTCCTTTGGCATAGGCATCAATGATCAATTTCTTCATTCGTTCAAACGGAACCTCATCTAAATTATACGATTCTCCATTTTCAATTCCGCCAATATCAAAACCATACAAAGACGGAAATTTTCCCGAAACTTTAAAAACATCTCCACTAATTTTCTCCGGATGATCTGAGGCATTCCAACCCACACCATATGCCGCATCGTCTTGGTGGCCAATAAGGAAACCTTTTTCAGTTGTTTTTTGAAGAAACTGATATAATTCCTTCGCTTCTATGCTCAACTTCTTGTCGGCAAAATGGTGTGTCTGTGCGAAAGATCCCAAATAAGTAAGACAGCAAAACAGGCCAAAGAAAACCATCTTCTTGCCCACTGGTTTGCGATGCGGATCATTGAAAACTTTTTTCATTTCAGTAGGAATAACGCAGCATTTTTTGTTTCCAAACTTCTCCGTGAGGTGCCGGGGTATATTCCCAGTCTTCAATTAATCTCGGTGCCCAGCTTGTATCGAAGACCCAAACCACATAAGAAATATTTTTTTGGTCTGCATAATTCGTAATGGCCTCAACGTAACTCGCGTCGCTTATCACAGGGATATGGGCCCCTTCGTAATCCGGCGCACAATAACCGATTTCTGTAAGGATAACCGGATAATTGTCTTTCACATAACCCCAATCTTTTGTCCACTGCTCGGCTCTGGCGTCCTTATTTTTTTGAGGATAGGGGTGACTTACATAAGCAATTCCCTTATCTTTTATGGGATGATCTTTGATTTCCGTCAAGGAATAGGCCCAATCAAATCCGGCAACTAAAGGAATCCCTTTTCCACCATTTTGTCTGAGCAGGAAGATCATTTTTTCATTCAAATGTTTCCATTCCTCCCAAGAAAGTTTGCCGTATTGATCATTATTGGTCGTGGGTTCATTAAACAGTTCGTAAAAAGCAACCGTTGGATTGTCGCCGTATTTTTGCCCGATCACTTGCCAAAAATCAAAAGTTTCTTTTTTGGTCGTGTTGTACATGTCATGCTGAAACATTTCTGTTTGTAAATTTCCAATGCTGTGCCAATCGATAATCACATACAATCCTAATTCTTCTGCCCATGCAATCCCCCGATCCAAAAGTTCCAGGTAATCCTGTTCTCCTCTTTTTTGCCAGGCACTTGGATGTACGGGAAATCGAACAATATTGGCATTCCAGCTTTTTATGGCCTCAAAATATTTCTTGTTCCATTGGCCTTCTCGTTCAAGTTTGTCCGGGTCACTTGTGTTTAATCCGCGAAAAATAATTTTGTCGCCTTTAGAATTGACGAATTCATTATTTAAGACAGAAATTCTATCTAATTTTTGCTGAGAAAAAAGAGAAAAAGCAGAGAGAAAAATAATTACAAACAGCTTTATAATTTTCATAACTTTTTATTTCTATGAAGAACGAAGGTAAAGAACTTCCCCATCAAAAAAGCATACGATTTTTAAAAACACTAATCCAATTTTATCACATTTCAAATGTTCTTGTCGTGTGAGAGAATGAAATGAATCATATTTCGCTTTTTAAACAAGTGTTGACCTGAGTTTGCCATGAAATTGGTCGGCTGTGAAAATCAGATAAATTTCATCAGGCAAGAGAAGGAATAGGAGGTATTTGGCAAAGTTTCAAAGTGAGGAGAGCGCACGGAGAGCGCACGGAGAGTGCACGGAGAGTGCACGGAGATTGCACAAAAAGCGCACGGAGAGTGCATGGAGATGGTACTAACTAATGCCATATGAATGCACTTTAGGATAAGTTTTCGACCCGGGTAATATTCTTTATGATGATATGCTCTATGATTTTGTAAAGTGTTTTCTGTACTTACACACTTGGTAAACAGAGATTACTTATTTTTAGCATAAAAAAAATGAAACTGATCAGATTTGGAAAGTTGAACGAAGAAAAACCTGGCCTGCAGCTCGATCAAAAAAGAGTAGATGTATCCGCTTTTGGGGAAGACTATAATGAAGATTTTTTTGGTTCGGGAGGCATAGAAAGATTAAAAAAGTGGTTTGAGATCAATGGGTCAAACTGTCCTGAGATCGACGAAAAGGAAAGGCTGGGCTGCCCCGTTAAAAGGCCGTCAAAGATTATTTGCGTAGGCTTAAATTATGCCAAACATGCGGCTGAAAGCGGGATGGAACTGCCCAAAGAACCTGTTATCTTTTTTAAATCGACAACAGCCATTGTAGGGCCAAATGATGATCTTGTGCTGCCCAAAGGTAGTACCAAAACAGATTATGAAGTCGAACTGGCCGTGGTCATCGGAAAAAGGGCCTCTTACCTAAAAAAAGAAAATGTCTTTGACCATATCGCCGGCTATGTTTTGCACAATGACTACAGTGAAAGGGAATATCAGCTGGAAAGAGGAGGTCAGTGGGTCAAAGGAAAAAGTTGTGATACTTTTGCGCCAATCGGACCTTTTGTGGTGACCAAAGAAGAAATTAAGAATCCCAATAACCTGGAACTTTGGTTGAAGGTCAACGGTGAAATGAGGCAGAGCGGGAATACTGCTGATTTTGTGTTTGATATTGAAACGGTGATAAGTTATATCAGTGAGTTCATGACCTTGTTGCCCGGCGATATCATTTCTACCGGTACACCCCCCGGTGTAGGTCTGGGCTTAAAGCCGCCGAGATTTTTAAATCCGGGAGATGAAGTAGAGTTAGGTGTAGAAGGTTTAGGAAGCTCGAGGCAAAAAGTAAGGCCATATAAATAAAAAAACCAC
>CAZWAN010000013.1:0-48722 GCA_964631875.1 uncultured Flavobacteriaceae bacterium | reverse complement strand
AGGGTAATCACATCTTCATTTTTAATTCCTAAAGAATTATAACCTTCTGCGAACCTTGCTTCTGCATAGAAATAAGCGATATGGAATGGTTTGTATTCAGCTCCAATGATGAAATTTTTTAAACCAAACTTGTCACTGATTAATTTTCTGTCATAGGGTCCGGTAATGTCCTTTGTATCGGGGTCATAGTGATTATAGCCTCCTAAAACCGCAAATTCTTTCCATCTGTATTTTCCAAAAAACTCAATTCCTTTGGCATCAAATACAACGGTTGGGAATACTTCTCCCGCATCGGGTACAATGATCAAGCCTTCCGTCAAATCTCCATTGGTTTGTTTCGCCAGAACCACTGCCAGATCTAAATTCTTTGATCTATAGGATATACCTCCGGTATAATAAGTCGGGTTATCTTTAAGCCCCAAGATCCCGTCGTCAGCGATCAATACATCGCTAAAAAAAGCTTTGTTGTAAGCAGCACCTATTTTGAGCCCTTTGAATATTTCATATTGGGCACTTAAGCCAAAACCATCTAGCCACTCATTATTGCGGGCAGTTCTTGCCTGGGCCTGAAGTCCGATGACAAAATGTCCAAATACATTTCTATAGATCACAGATTGATCAGCTCTTCCTGTACCCAACCCTCCTCCATCTGTCCCGGCTGTGTATGTGGCCGATGCCTGACCGCCAAATACATTGAAATTATCTGTATAGGAGGTAATATCGTAATAAACACTCCATTGTTTTCCGAATGAAAGTGTTCCCCATTTACCAAAGTCCATCCCCAGATAACCCAATCTCGAGCTAAAAACCTGGTTTACCTGATCTTTTTCTGCAATGATAAAGCCCCCGGCAGTATTTCCATCGGTGTTAAACTGTGAATTGCTTTTGAATAAATTCATTCCGAGCTCAACTCCTGCAAAGAATGTTGTTTTTTTCTTAGTTATTCCCATATGAATTCCTATACGCGAAGCATTCTCCTGGAATTCTACTTCCTGATTGTAAAAAGCAAAATGACCGCGAAAACTCCCATAAGGTCTGATGGTAAATTCTACGGAATCTAATTGTTTTTCTTCTACTTGTGCTCTTCCATCTGGTAAGGAAAGGACTAGTATAAGAAAGAGTAGAATTAATTTCATCGTAAGGGGCATATGCAAATGATCTTAAACCCAAGTTACGAGAAAATTATGGAAGAGACAATTCCAAAAAAACTATTTAAAGCCTACCTAAAGTAGGCCACAAAAAAAACGCCCGGAGTCAATCCGAGCGTTTTCATATTTTAGTTCTCTAAGAAACTTATTTTACTTCTTCAAAATCTACGTCCTCAACATCATCCTGTCCGCCTGCATTGGCAGGTTCTTCTTGTGGTTGTCCTGCAGGTTCACCAGCTCCTTGTTGGGCCTTGTACATTTCTTCTGAAGCCACTTTCCACGCTTCATTGATTTTCTCCATGGCAGCATCGATTTGAGCGATATCTTTTGATTCATGAGCCTTTTTAAGTTCTGCCAAAGCAGCTTCAATAGGTTCTTTCTTATCAGCAGATAATTTATCACCAAATTCTTTTAACTGACTTTCCGTTTGGAAGATCATGGAGTCTGCACCGTTAATTTTATCTGCAACCTCTCTGGCTTTCTTGTCAGATTCTGCATTTGCTTCCGCATCTGCTTTCATTTTCTTGATCTCTTCTTCAGACAATCCAGATGAAGCTTCAATTCTGATATTGTGCTCTTTACCGGTTCCTTTGTCTTTTGCCGATACATTAATGATACCGTTGGCGTCTATGTCAAAGGTCACTTCGATCTGAGGGACTCCTCTTGGTGCAGGTGGGATTCCGTCTAAGTGGAATCTACCGATGGTTTTGTTGTCTGCAGCCATCGCTCTTTCCCCTTGTAACACATGAATTTCTACAGAAGGCTGATTGTCGGCAGCAGTAGAGAAGACCTGTGATTTCTTGGTTGGGATGGTGGTATTAGACTCAATTAATTTGGTCATGACATTACCCATGGTTTCGATACCTAATGAAAGTGGTGTAACGTCTAATAAAAGAACATCTTTCACATCTCCCGTTAATACACCTCCCTGGATAGCGGCACCTATCGCTACAACCTCATCAGGATTTACCCCTTTTGAAGGTTTTTTGCCAAAGAATTTTTCTACTTCTTCCTGAATTCTTGGCATACGGGTAGATCCACCAACCAAGATCACTTCGTCAATATCAGAAGTACTCAAGTCGGCATCTTTTAAAGCGGCACTTACCGGAGCCATAGATCTTTTGATCAAAGCATCAGACAGTTTTTCGAAATGAGATCTTGTCAAGGTTTTTACCAAGTGCTTAGGTCCTGTAGCTGTTGCAGTGACATAAGGTAAATTGATTTCCGTTTGTGTACTGGAAGACAATTCAATTTTTGCTTTTTCTGCGGCTTCTTTCAATCTTTGTAAGGCCATAGGATCTTTTCTAAGATCAATTCCTTCTTCTTTATTGAATTCTTCAGCTAACCAATCTATAATTACTTGGTCAAAATCATCACCTCCTAAGTGTGTATCACCATTGGTAGATAATACTTCAAAAACACCGTCACCAATTTCTAAGATAGAGATATCAAAAGTACCTCCACCTAAGTCGTATACCGCAATTTTTTTGTCGTGACCGGATTTGTCTAAACCATAAGCCAAAGCAGCAGCTGTAGGCTCATTGATAATTCTGCTGATTTTTAAGCCTGCGATTTCTCCGGCTTCTTTGGTCGCTTGTCTTTGCGCGTCATTAAAGTAAGCAGGTACGGTAACAACCGCTTCTTTTACTTCATGACCCAAATAATCTTCAGCAGTTTTTTTCATTTTCTGTAAGATCATAGCAGAGATTTCCTGTGGCGTATATAAACGACCGTCTATATCTACTCTAGGTGTATCGTTATCTCCTTTTACTACTGTATAGGGTACTCTATCAGCTTCTTTTTTACATTCTGAATATTTGTTACCCATGAATCTTTTGATAGAGTATATGGTCTTTTTTGGATTAGTAACAGCCTGACGTTTTGCAGGATCACCAACCTTGCGCTCTCCACCTTCTACAAATGCAACAATAGAAGGTGTAGTTCTTTTTCCTTCAGCATTAGGAATTACTACCGGTTCACTTCCTTCCATCACAGAAACACATGAGTTGGTTGTTCCTAAGTCTATTCCAATTATTTTACTCATAATTATATGTTTTTTTATTAGTTGTTCAAAATTATTTTCTCTGCTTAAGTCAATCTTTGTGCCATTTAGAAAATAGCTGTTTTATGACATGTTTTTGTTTATTATTATGTCAGGCTGTCAGTTTATTCCTGATTTTCAAGACAATTCAACATGAAATGATTTTAATATGACAATCATTTTTTATTCCCTCTACATTTTGCGAACTTTGCCAAAATTTGATGTTATGCTCGGATTAAAATATGACACACCCGCTTCATGGGCCAAGATTGCTGAACAGAATTTACAACAATTGTTAACCGATCATGCTTTTGCAGAACAAAAGGCTTCTGCTTCAGCGGTATCCCTGATCATTAATTTTTCTGAAGAAACCGAATTGGTTAAGGCAATGACTGAAATTGCGATTGAAGAATTAGAGCATTTTCAGCGTGTACATGAGATCATGGTTTCTCGGGGGATGGTTTTGGGGATAGACCAAAACAGCGCCTATGCCAAGCATTTGATCAAATTTTTTCCAAAAGGAAAAGACAGAAAGACCAATTTAATCAACCGATTGTTGATTTCAGCTGTCATAGAGGCCAGAAGCTGCGAACGATTTAAAGTTTTGTCAGAAAATTTGGAAGATAAAGAACTTGCCGATTTCTTTAAAGATCTTTTGGCATCGGAAGCAGGGCATTATACCTTGTTCTTAGGATTTGCAAGAAAGTTTGAAGACAGAGAAATTGTGGATAAAAAATGGTCTGATTTTTTAGACTATGAAGCGGATTATATGAAACTACAGGGTAAACAAGCCTTGGTTCACGGTTAATTTAATTTACCAGTGTAAAAACCTTTCCGGTATCTGCCAATTTTACCTCGGAAAATATTGCCTCCGCTTCGATCAAAAATTGTTGCTCATCCTTATAACGGTTAGAAAAGTGTCCTAAGATGAGTTGTTTTGCCTGCGCATGTTTAGCGATGGTCGCTGCTTCTTTTGCTGTACTGTGTTTGGTTTTCTCTGCCAACTCTTTTTTATCCTCTAAAAAAGTAGATTCGTGATAGAGTAGGTCTACTTTTTTTATAATGGGAACTATAGATTCATCAAAGGAGGTATCACTGCAAAAAGCATAGCTCAATGGTTCTTTGGGGCTTTCTGTGAGCAGATCATTGGAAATGATATCACCATTCTCTCGAATAAAATCAAAACCTTTTTTGATCTTGTGGTAATCGCAGACCTCAATGTCGGGATATAACTTTATTTTATCCAAAGCCAGTTTTCTGTCTTTTCTCTTTTCTTTGAACAGAAATCCATTCGTATAGATCCTGTGGTTTAGCGGAATTGTATAAACAGAAACCTGTTTGTCTTCAAAGATCAATTCGCTTTTTTCGCTGCTGAGCTCATGAAAATGTAAGGGAAAGTCCACCCATGATTTACTCAGGCGCAACTGCATGTCAATAATGGTTTTTAGATCTTTTGGACCGTAAATATGCAATTCATGTGGTCGATTCAATAAACCGAAAGTAGAGATCAGACCAATCAAACCAAAAAAATGATCGCCGTGTAAATGCGATATAAAGATGTGTTTGATCCGAGAGAATTTCACTTTGTACTTGCGGAGTTGCATTTGTGTACCTTCTCCACAATCGATCAAAAAATGTCTGTTATTTATTTCCAGGTACTGAGATGTGGGATGGGCATCACTTCTTGGGGTAGCAGAATGGCAGCCCAATATGGTGAGTTGCAGACTCATTTGATCACAATTCTTTTAGAAATAATCTTATTTTCCGTTTTGATTGAATAAATATAAATACCCGGCGCCAGATCGTCTCTATAAAAAGTAATCGTATTCACACCTTTGTTCGATTTCAATTTTTGAACATGGATGCTGTTTCCCAGAAGATCCTTGACAAAGAATTCCAGTTCAATCTCCTCGTCGGCAAAAAATCTGATTCGCGTGGAAACACTAAATGGATTTGGCGAGGCCATCACATCGTGAATGACTGTTTCGGCAGCTTCCAAAATTTCCTTATCGCGAATATCATCGCTTTGAGCAATGGTCGCTTGAGAAAAAAGAAAAGTTAAAAAGAAAATTACGAGTAGTTTTTTTACCATATATACGCTTTAAAATCCTAGATCTCTTTCAATTTCTTCAAATTCGATTACATCTTTGGCTTCCTGCAGGGTGGGTGTGATAAAAATGTCGTCCACTAAGTCATTCGTTTCAATTAAATCAGATACAATCACAAATGATTTTTTATTTTTTTTATGTTTTTTAATCAGCGGCGAAAATAATAAGATTTCCTGAACATCAATATTTTCATGGCCAGAAATATCTAAAATGATATTTTCATTCTCAATACCGGGATAATTTAGAAAAAAATCCTCAAAGAAGGAGATTTTGTTATTAGAATCTTTCAACCATTTTGCTGATTTCGGTTTGACCAAACAATATCCCTTTGACTTTTTTATCACTAACTCTGAACCCATAATTTATTCATGTTTAATTTGTTCTGCCAATAAATAAATCACTGCCATTCTTATGGCAACACCATTTTCTACTTGATTTAAGATAATCGATTGTTTGGAGTCTGCTACATCACTGGTCAGTTCAACACCACGGTTGATAGGCCCCGGGTGCATGATGACTATTTCTTTGTTCAATGAATCCAAAATCTTCTTGTTGATACCGAACAATTGCACATACTCTCTGATGGAAGGGAAATATTTAATATCCATTCTTTCGTGTTGTACCCTGAGTACATTGGCCACATCGCACCACTCCAGTGCTTTGGTCAATGATTTTTCGTAGGTAACCCCTAGGTCGGTTATGTATTTTGGAATAAGCGTGGTTGGTCCGCATAACATCACCTCAGCGCCTTGTAATTTTAGCGCATAAATATTGGAAAGGGCCACCCTTGAGTGCAAAATATCCCCGATAATGACCACTTTTTTTCCCGATACGGAACCCAACTTTTCGCGGATAGAGTAGGAGTCTAACAGAGCCTGGGTGGGATGTTCGTGTGCACCATCTCCCGCGTTAATGATCTTGGCGTTTACATGCTTAGACAAAAAATAGGCAGCTCCTTCGTTCGGGTGACGCATGACGATCATATCCACTTTCATGGAAAGTATGTTGTTGGCCGTATCAATTAATGTTTCTCCTTTTTTAACACTGGACTGTGCCGCTGAAAAATTTACGACATCTGCAGATAACCTTTTTTCGGCTAATTCGAAAGACAGACGGGTTCTGGTGCTGTTTTCGAAAAATAAATTTGCAATCGTGATATCGCGCAGAGACGGTACTTTTTTGATGGGACGGTTAATGACTGATTTAAAATGATCGGCTGTTTTAAAAATAAGATCGATGTCGTTTTTGTTGAGGTGTTTAATTCCCAAAAGATGGTCTACGCTAAGCTTATTCATTTTTTTCGGGTTCTACTTTTTTCTGTTTAATAATTCACACTTTTTCTTCCAAATAAACGGCATCTGTCTGTCCATTTTCTTTCCAATCCACGCGCACTTGTTCATTGTTTATGACATCAACCTGACGTCCTCGATAATCCGGTTGAATGGGTAAATGTCTGCTGAAACGTCTGTCAATTAATACCAGCAATTCTATTTTCCTGGGCCTGCCAAAAGCTTGAATAGCAGTTAATGCTGCGCGGGTACTCCTGCCGGAATAGAGCACGTCATCAATAAAAACGATCTTTTTATTTTCTACCAAAAAGTCGATTTCAGTTTTATTGGCTTCAATTGGGGCATCTCTTCTTCTGAAATCATCTCGGTAAAAAGTGATGTCCAATTTACCTTTTAAGATTTTTTTGATCCGATATTCTTGTTCTAAGATATTCACCAATCTGTTACAAAGAAAAACCCCTCTCGGTTGCAAGCCAATAAGAATGGTTTCTGAAAAATCTAAATGGTTTTCGATAAGTTGACAAGCCAAACGGTGGAGGATGATTTCGATCTCTTTTGCATTAAGTAAGGTCTTTTTTGTCATACCGGGCACAGTGCATAAGTGTTTAGCAAATTTACATTTTTTTGTGTGCGAATAGAAAAATATTTTATGTTAATTAAATTGTTAAGAAAAATAAAAGGGCCGACGTGACTTGGAAAGATGAAATTGTAATTTAGTTTGAAAGAAATTGTGCATATGAATCAACAATTTTTCGACGACTTTGGGGGATTACCGTTATCGAAATTTGAATTCATGCTGAAAACCAATAGCGTTTATTTTTTTGATGCAAATGAATTTGAAGAAATCATTCTATACTACATAGATAACGGAAAGTTTTCATTGGCCAATAAAGCAGTTCAGCTCGGATTAAGACAACATCCTTTGTCTGTAGATCTTAAACTGGTGCAGGCAGAATTGCTGGTACTCGAAGAGAAATTCGAGAATGCGGAAAAGATCTTGAATGAACTGCAAGAAATAGAGCCTGCAAACGAAGAAATTTATATTCAAAAAGCAACCATTTATTCGAAAAAAGGTGTTCATAAAAAGGCAATTGCCTATTTAAAAATTGCCTTGGAATACAGCGAAGATCCAAGTGAGATATACTCCATGATCGGTATGGAATATTTGTACTTGGACGAATTTGAAAGTGCACGTGAAAACTTTGCCATGTGTTTAGATGTAGAATTTGATAATTATTCTACCCTTTATAATGTGATTTACTGTTTTGATATGACCGAACAACACGCAGAAGCAGTAGAATACCTCATTTCTTATATAGAAAAAGATCCATATAGCGAAGTTGCATGGCATCAGTTAGGCCGACAATATTTTGTGTTAGAAAATTATAGTAAGGCATTGGAAGCTTTTGAATATGCCATTTTAATTGACGATACTTTTATTGGGGCCCATTTGGAAAAGGCTAAAACCTTGGAAGAATTGAACAGGTTGGAAGAGGCAATTGAATATTACGGATTAACCATGGAACTGGATACAGAAACACCATTTGCCTTTTTGCGAATTGGAAAGTGTTATGAGGGTCTTGGTGATTTAGACAAGGCATTAGAGTTTTACAATAAGACGGTTAATGAAGATCCTCTTCTCGACAAAGGTTGGCTGGCGCTCACTGATGTTTATATGAAAAAGGGGAAGATTGATAAGGCCATGCAGCATATTAAAAAAGCATTGAATATAGATGAAGATGTTCCTGATTATTGGAATAAATTAGGTGAGATATATGTGAGACTAAATCAATTGGAAGCGGCAGCAGGTTCTTTTCAAAAAAGTATCACCTTGGACCCTGAGCAATTGGAAGTACATCTTTCTCTTTCTGACGTATTGCTCATTTCAAAAGATGAATCGGAAGCACTTCTTGTGCTAAAAGAAGCGAAGGAAATATTTAAGAAAGATGCAGAAATCCAGTTTAGAATTGCCGGTTTGAACTACTTATTAGGGAATAGAGAGAGGGCATTTTATTATTTGGAAAAAGCACTGACCATAAATTATGCCTACCAAGTTATTTTACAAGAGCTTTTCCCTGATTTTCTAAATGATCCCAAAGCACAAAAACTCATTAAAAAATACCATAAATAGATCAATCTTTTCTGGAACAAGCCAATAAGGTATTTTTTAACAACATGGCAATGGTCATTGGACCCACGCCGCCCGGTACGGGAGTAATAAACGCCGATTTTTGTTTTACAGAATCAAAATGCACATCACCCGCCAAACGAAATCCATTCTTTTTGGTCGCATCAGGTAACCTCGTAATTCCCACGTCTATCACTGTCACATCATTCTTGACCATGTCTCCGGTTAAAAATTCCGGTATACCTATGGCAGCAACAATAATATCTGCCTGACTCGTAATTTCCTTTAAGTTTTTAGTTCTGCTGTGCGCTAGGGTTACTGTCGCATTTCCGCATTTGCGTTTTTGGCTCATCAAAATGCTAATCGGCCTGCCAACTATATTACTTCTTCCGAGTACTACTACATTTTTCCCCGAAGTTTCTATGTGATATCGCTCTAATAACTCCATGATTCCAAAGGGAGTTGCCGGCAAGAAGGTAGGTAGTTCCAAACACATTTTACCCACATTCACGGGATGGAATCCATCGACGTCTTTATTTGGATCTACAGCCAATAAAATTTTGTCTTCGTCAATATGTTCAGGCAATGGCAATTGAACAATAAAACCATCAATATCCCGGTCTTTATTCAAAATGGCAATTTCGTCTAGCAATTGTTCCTCTGTGGTATCTTCGGGTAGATCAATTAAAGTTGAATTAAAACCGACTCTTGCACATGCCTTCACTTTGCTACTGACATAGGTCATACTGGCTCCATCACTTCCAACAATTACAGCAGCTAAATGTGGAATTTTTTTTCCAGCTTTTTTTCTTAATAAAACAGCTTCTGCTATTTCTTTTTTAATATCTTCTGATGTCTTTTTCCCGTCGAGTAATACCATTTTATAGCTGTTTTTGAAGATTAATTCATCCCTTTCATCATCTGCATCATCTTTTTGGCTCCCCCTCCTTGCATCATTTTCATCATTTTACTCATTTGAGAAAATTGCTTTAGCAACTGATTTACTTCTTGAACTTGTGTACCCGATCCTTTAGCAATTCTTTTTTTTCTGGATCCATTGATCAATCCGGGGTTTGATCTTTCCTGAGGTGTCATAGAATGGATCATGGCTTCAATTCCTTTGAAGGCATCATCGTCTATATCAACATCTTTCATCATTTTGCCGGCTCCGGGGATCATGCCAACCAGATCCTTCATATTTCCCATTTTTTTGATCTGTTGTATTTGTTTCAAAAAATCATCAAACCCAAACTCATCTTTGGCAATTTTCTTTTGAAGCTTTCTTGCCTCCTCTTCGTCATATTGCTCTTGTGCTCTTTCAACCAATGAAATCACATCACCCATGCCAAGAATTCTTTCTGCCATCCTTTCCGGGTAAAAGATATCAATGGCATCCATTTTTTCTCCGGTACCAATAAACTTAATGGGTTTATTTACGATAGATTTGATAGAAAGGGCTGCACCACCGCGGGTATCACCATCTAACTTCGTTAGAATAACCCCGTCGAAATTAAGAATATCATTAAACGCTTTGGCTGTATTTACCGCATCCTGACCAGTCATTGAGTCAACCACAAACAAGGTTTCCTGGGGTTGAATGGCTTTATGGATGTTCGAAATTTCATTCATCATTTCTTCATCCACAGCCAATCGACCGGCCGTATCGATGATCACGGTATTTTTTCCGTGTTCTTTGGCATATTTGATGGCATTTTGAGCTATCTGTACGGGATTCTTATTGTCTTCTTCCGTATATACTTCAACGCCAATTTGTTCACCAACTACTTTTAATTGATTGATGGCTGCCGGACGATAGACGTCGCAAGCAACTAACAGAGGTTGTTTCGATTTTTTATTCTTTAAGAACAAGGCAAGTTTACCGGAGAAAGTAGTTTTACCGGAACCTTGTAAACCTGACATTAAAATGACAGTGGGATTACCTGATAAATTTATACCTGAGGCCTCACCACCCATTAATAAGGCAAGTTCATCCTTTACAATCTTCACCATTAATTGCCCGGGATTCAAGGTCGTTAGCACGTCTTGTCCAATGGCTTTATCTTTTACTTTCGCGGTAAAATCTTTAGCAATTTTGTAATTAACATCGGCATCAAGAAGCGCCCTTCGGACTTCTTTTAGGGTTTCTGCGACATTAATTTCCGTAATACTTCCATGTCCTTTTAAAACATGAAATGCTTTATCCAGTTTGTCACTTAAATTATTAAACATACCTGTAAATTATATTTAGGCTGCAAAGATAACAATTATGAGGAAGCTTCAAACCCCGAAAAAAGATGTTTTCGTTTAAATTGATGGGGTTAGGACCCTTTTTTAAAAGTAATGGATGTACTGTTAACGCAATAACGTTTGCCCGTTGTTTCTTGTGGTCCGTCATCAAAAATATGCCCCAGATGCCCTCCACATGAATTACATAAAATTTCGGTTCTGATCATACCATGACTTTTATCCAGTTTGTATGACACCGCGCCATCTATTGCATCGTCAAAACTTGGCCAACCGCAATGACTCTGGAATTTTGAATTAGATTCAAACAATTGTGCGTTGCAAGCCGCACAGAAATAGGTTCCTTTTTCGAAATGATTTGTATAACCGTAATCTCCGGGTCTGTCGGTTCCTTTTTCTCTTAAAATATAATATTGCTGTGGGCTGAGGATTTTTTTCCATTCGTCCTCTGATTTGTTTACTTTGAGTTGCTTGCTTTCCATATTATTTTGCGCTGAAAGGGTTAGACATTGGAAGATAATTAATAATCCGAATACGAATAGTTTTTTCATTATTCTTGAATAAATTTTATGATACGTTCAATGACAGTTGGATCTTTAAATATTTTGTGATGTCCTAAACCGTTGGTAATGAGTAAAGAGCCATTCGATAAGGTTTGACGTATTGCAACGGCACTCCTTACAGGGACAAAAACATCGGTGGTATCATGAATGACAAGTGTAGGGATATGAATATGCTTCGCAGCTGTGGTAGAGTCGTAATCATGAATACCTATCTTAAATCGCTTTGCATAACCGTTTAAGATGATATCAGCAATTTTTTCGTCCACCTCAAATTTTTGGACAAAAAGCTTCAAAACCTCAATTATTTGATCATCTGCACCCAGGGTGACCGCCTTTTTTATATTTAAACCCCTCGAAATGCTATTCAAGAGGGCCATGGCTCCCCAAGAATGACCTATGGCGTAATCAAATGGGCCATATTTTTTATCGAGCTCTTTTATGGTTTCAACATATTCGAGCATATTTGTGATTTTACCACTTGATAGACCATGTGCAGGAGCATCAGGACTGATAACCATCATTCTGTTTTCAAGTATTTTATCGGCCAGGTTATATAATTGACTTCCTCTGCCAGCCCAACCGTGAAGCAACAGAACCTTGGTTCTAGAAAAACCATAAGAGTAAACCATCACATCTTTTCCGGTTGAAGGAAGTGGTATGATCTCATTTTTTGCGCTTTTTCTAAAGATCAATTCACGTTCAGGAGCTTTGAATTTCGGAGGAGTTTCAAATATTTTTGATAAATACATAGCCGCCAGTTTGGGAGATAAAAACTCAAGTGATTTTCCTGTGTATATCAATGCCTTGGGAATCTTAAACGCCTGATTTTTTAATTTATCTGTACTTTTTTGATTCATTCTTTTTTTGATCATGAAAGCTGTTTATGGGAAATAGCCGTAAAGTTATTATTATCTTTAGGAAATTTGTAATTTCACCGCAAAAACAAAAGTGAATTTAGAAAAAGGAGATAAAAAACTACTCAATAGTTGGGCTTTTTATGATTGGGCCAATTCAGTGTATTCTTTGGTCATCAGTACGGCCATCTTTCCAATTTATTATGAAAGTGTTACCCAAACAGACAGCGGATTAGTCAACTTTTTAGGTACACAATTCAACAATACAACATTGTATACCTATTCTCTATCGGTTTCTTTTTTAATTGTTGCACTGATTTCACCTTTATTGTCAGGAATTGCGGATTATGTAGGAAATAAAAAGAGTTATTTAAAAGGCTTTTGCTATTTGGGAAGTATTTCGGTGATGATGCTCTATTTTTTCAATAGTATAGATACCCTTTGGATAGCCATATTGTTTTCTATTTTAGCGAGTATTGGTTTTTGGGGGAGTTTGGTTTTTTATAATGCCTATTTACCCGAAATTGCTTATAAAGATCAGCAGGATAAAGTAAGTGCCAAAGGATTTATGTACGGCTATTTGGGATCAGTTCTATTGTTGATATTTAATTTGTCTATGGTGATGAAGCCGGAGTGGTATGGTATTCAGAACACTACCTTAGCACCGAGATTATCATTTTTGTTGGTGGGCGTTTGGTGGATTGGTTTTGCACAGATAACCTTTAAGAATTTGCCGGACGGTAATTATAAAGCCAAAGCAAATAATAAAAATTTACTTTTTAAAGGCTATAAGGAGCTGCGGAAAGTTGTAAATGAATTATATGATCAACCTGTGTTACTCAATTTTTTGGCTTCTTTCTTTTTATACAGTATCGGAGTGCAAACAGTTATTTTGGTGGCGACCATTTACGGTAAAACCGAAATAGGATTGAGCACCAGTAATTTGATACTTACGATCATTATGATACAAATAGTGGGTATTGCAGGTGCTTTTTTATTCTCCCGGCTATCAGGTAAAATAGGAAATATTGCCACCCTTAAAATCACCATTTTGGTTTGGTGTGCCACGTGCTATGGTGCCTATTTACTTCAGCCGGATGATCCTTATGTTACCTACAAATTTTTTGGATTGGGATTTTTAATAGGTCTGGTCTTGGGCGCAATTCAAACTTTGTCGAGATCAACCTATTCAAAATTATTGCCTGAAACAAAGGACAACACTACTTATTTCAGTTTTTTTGATGTCACAGAAAAACTGGCGATTGTTTGGGGAACCTTTGTATTTGGGTTGGTTTTAGCTATCACAGAGTCAATGAGGGTCTCCATCCTACTTATTACCCTATTCTTTTTTGTAAGTCTTATTGTTTTGAGTTTCATCAAAAGAAAAGACCTTCCATAGATTGAGGAATCGACAAATACAAGTTATTTATTTTTTTGACTCATTGAATACATGAACATCCATTTGCGGGAATGGGATACTGATTCCTGCTTCGTTCATGGTTTTGTATACTTTTTCATTTGTATCAAAGAAAACAGGCCAATAATTCTCTCCAATTACCCAAACTCTTGCTACCAAGTTGACTGAACTATCTGCAAGCGCTGAAACGGCAACAAAGGGCTCGGCAGGATCATTTAATACCCTTTCGTCCTGATTAAAAATATCAAGGATCAATTTTTTGGCCTTGTCTACATTTTCACCATAGGAAATGCCAAAAGTAAAGTCGACTCTTCGCTTTTCTTCTTTGGAATAATTAATTAAAGAGCCATTAGATAAATTTCCATTTGGGATGATAATAATTTTATTGTCGGCTGTTTTGAGCGTTGTGTGGAAGATCAGAATTTCTTTAACCGTACCTAAGTACCCTTGTGTTTCTATAAAATCTCCGACTTTATAAGGTTTAAAAACCAAAATAATTACACCTCCCGCAAAGTTTTGAAGTGAGCCTTGAAGTGCCAAGCCTATGGCTAAACCGGCTGCACCCAGAATGGCGATAAAAGAGGTCATTTCTACGCCTAACATGCTCAGTACGGTGATGACAAGGAGTAATTTAAGGATAATCCCAAGCAAACTTTTTAGAAATGGTTTTAGAGATGGATCCAACTCTTTTTTATCCATCAGGATATGAAGTGCTCGAGTTACTTTCCTGATAATAAAGGTACCGATGATCCAAACAATGACTGCACCCACTAATTTTGGACCATAGGTAATTATGAACTGACTTAATTCAGTCATCAAGTTTTCAATTTTCATATCATCTTTATTTTTTATCTTCTTCTATAAGAGGCTTTAGGCGTTGCAGCTCTTGTAGTTTGAGGCCTTGGCGCAGGTTTTGATCTTGCGGAGGATGGCCGGGAATAGCTGGGCGGCGAGGCAGTAGGTTTTTGATATGAGGGAGTGCTTGGTCTCGCAGCAGGTTTAGTTGTTGTCGGATTTGTACTTGGACGAGCAGCAGGTTTAGTAGTTGCCGGATTTGTACTTGGGCGAGCAGCCGGCTTGGCCGAAGTGTTATTTTGTTTCGTAACCGGTCTACCTGTACTTTGATAATCTCTTTGCTTCAAATCTTCTCTGTTCGTGACACCCTTATCTCTCGCGACCCTTTCTAAGTCGGATTTATTAGTAATGCCTGCTTTATTGGCAGCCTGTCTTCTGTTATCTGATAAATCAGCCCTATTTGTTACTCCCGGATTTCTTTTGTTAAAACTTTTATCCGGGTTATTGTTGAAATAAGAATTATTATTGTTGTTGATCGTATTTCTGGAATTATTTATCCTAACATTGTTGTAATTGTAGGTGTTGTGTATATTCACATGTACATGTACGTTGCTCCTGTAGGCATAGGGTGAATAAGGTCTCCAAGGATTCCAATAGGGCGGGTGGTAACCCCAATACCAGGGAGAATGCCAAGGGTGATATGTCGCCATCCAAAAGAAGGTAAAAAAAACGGGTACCACAGGATATACGGGATTGATGTAGTAGTTGGGTCCGTACATGTCGACATTACCTACTACTTGAACCTGTGTTTTATTGCTTTTATCTTTAACCACATCTATAGTAGCAACTTGTTGGTACTGATCTTTTCCAAGAACTGATTCAATTGATATTGTATGAACATTTCCACTGGCAGATTCCATTACCCTCAGGAAATCTACTTCCCCGTCGTTATTGAGATCGAGGTTGTTGATCTGAATTTTTGGATCATTCAATCTGCGTTCAAAATCTTCAATATCTTTCGATTCTCCAAAAATGGATGCAACCGCCTCAAGATCTAAATTATCACTAATGTCTGCGTTTGCTGCTTCGATGGTCGTAACGTCTTGTGCGTAATTGGTTCCTATACTTAATAACAGGAAGGTAAAAAGAATTTTTTGATACATTTTCATAGTGTGAAATAGATAGGTTATGGTTATATCATGAATCGTTCCAAAGATAAACATTTTTTATTTTTTCTTTGAATATGCAATAATTTTGAGGGTTATTTTCAAATATTTACGGTACCACGAACATTTAGTGATTAAATGCTTTACTTTGTTCCTTACTCAACGAAAAATTAATTTTAGAACAATCTTATTGAATCTCAAGACCTATATATCAGAATTTAACTATAATATAAAATTGGCCTATCCCGTTATGCTCGGGCATTTAGGCCATATTTTGGTGGGCTTGGCCGACAATGTCATGGTAGGAAGGTTAGGAGCCGCGCCATTGGCGGCGGTTTCTTTGGGGAATAGCTTTGTATTTGTTGCTTTTGCCCTAGGAATTGGTTTTTCTTTGGCGATTACACCCTTAATTGCAGAAGCAGATGGTGAAAATAATATTTTACGAGGCAAACTCTATTTCCATAATGGCCTAATCATGTGTTTGATTTTGGGTATTGTCATGTTTATTCTCTTGGTCTTTTCGGCACCTTTGCTGAGGTATATGGATCAGCCGCCTGAAGTTGTAAAATTGGCCGTTCCCTATCTGTATATTGTAGCTTTTTCAATGATTCCATTGATGATTTTTCAAGGATATAAACAATTTACGGACGGCTTATCGCGAACTAAATTTGGAATGAATGCCACTTTAATTTCAAATGTGGTGAATGTAGTGCTGAACTTTGTTTTGATCTACGGATTTTGGATTTTTCCGAGAATGGAAGTGAATGGCGCCGCCTTGGGAACATTGTTTTCCAGGTTTGCCATGATGTTTTTTATGATCTACATCGTTCATTCTAAAATAGAATTTAAACCCTACTTGGAGGGTTTAAGGAAAATTACACTAATCAAACCGGCGATGAAAAGACTCATCAATTTGGGATTTCCCTCTGCCATGCAAATGTTATTTGAGATCGGAATATTTACCGCTGCCATATGGCTTGCGGGAACCTTAGGAACAATAGATCAGGCTGCCAACCAAATTGCATTGAACTTAGCATCGATGACATTTATGATCGCTGTTGGTCTGGGTGTTACCGCCACGATCAGAGTGGGCAATCAAAAAGGACTTAAAGATTATAATAACCTGAGAAGGATTAGTTTTTCCATTTTTCTTCAAATTTTTATGATTGAATTCATTTTTGCCATCTTATTTTTTCTTTTAAAGGATATTTTACCCATGGCATATATTGATCATATTGAGGTAATTGAAACCGCAGCTTCTTTATTGCTTATTGCCGGCTTGTTCCAGTTGTCTGATGGCATGCAAGTGGTCGTTTTAGGCGCGCTTAGGGGAATGCAGGATGTTAAAATTCCAACCTATATTACTTTTGTTGCCTATTGGGTAATAGGTTTCCCGGTGAGCTATTTGCTCGGCAAAAAAATGGGTTTTGGCTCCCAGGGAATCTGGATCGGATTATTAGTAGGATTAACTGCTTCTGCGGTTTTTTTATTTTTGCGATTTAATTACCTTTCAAAAAAATTAATTCATCAAAACTCTTGAGGATTTATGGGTGTTGTACTTAATCAAACATATAAGAATACCCTCATTATTTTCTTGGGATTTTTTATCGGTGGAATCAATGTACTGTTTTTGTTTACACACTTTCTCAGTGATGATTATTATGGGTTGGTCACTTTTTTACTTTCTACAGCCAATTTATTGATGCCAATTTTGGTTTTGGGGATGCAAAATACCATCGTTAAATTCTTTTACAGTTACGAGAAGGAAAAAGACAGAGGTCAATTTTTGCTTTCCACTTTAGTGATGCCCTTATTTATTATAATTCCTGTCGGTTTTTTGGGAACTATATTTTATGATAAAATAGCCGATTGGATCTCCAAAGAAAATGCCATTATAAGAGATTATACGGCCCTTATTTTTGTAGTGGCGGTAAGTATGGGTTATTTTGAAGTCTTTTATTCCTGGTGCCGTGTTCATCTGAAGTCAGTTTATGGGAATTTTATAAGAGAAATATTCGCTCGATTTGCCGTGATGATCTTGTTGTTTTTCGTCTATTTTCAATGGATGGATGAGCGACAATTTATCTATACGGTAGCAATTGTTTACGTCATAAGGATGCTGATTATGATGCTCTATGCCTTTCAAGTTTACAAACCTGAAAGTTTTAAGTTTACTTGGCCCGATAATTTTAAAGAAATTCTTTCATTTTCGTTCTATATTATTTTGGCAGGATCGGCAGGAACCATTTTATTGGAGATAGACAAATTCATGATCCCCCAAATGGAACAGATCGCCGAAGTTGCCTATTATTCAGTTGGGGTTTATATCGCTTCTGTTATAGGTATTCCATCCAGAGCTATGCAACAAATCGTCAATCCGATTACGGCCAAAGAAATTCAGAACAACAATTTGCCGGAGGTCAATAATTTGTACAAAAAGAGTACATCAACACTGCTGGTCTTTGGAGGACTGCTTTTTCTATTGATTAATTGCAATGTTGAAGATCTTTATCAGATCATAGACAAACCCCAGTTTAGTGCCGGTATTTTAGTTGTCTTGATCGTTTCAATTGCTGAAATGATAAAATTGGCTTTAGGAACCAATGGGGCTATTTTAACTAATTCCAGGTACTATAAGAGCTTTTTTTATTTTTCGATCAGCATGGCCATCAGTGTTATTATCCTTAATAAGGTACTGATAGAAATGCTCGGGATAAACGGTGCGGCTATTTCTACCCTGATAGTGGTGGCTGTCTTTAGCGTATTGAGAATCGTTTATGTCCAGAATAAAATGAAAATGCAACCCTTTGATAAAAATATTTTCATGTTGATTATAGTTATTGGATTGGTGTATTTCATTTTTGAGAGAATCAACGTATTTGAAAACCCAATTTTAAATATGGGCATTAAGTCGGCTTCAATTATATTGATATACAGTGTGTTGATACTGAGGTTGAAGTTGTCTGATGAATTTGAAAAAATGTTTAGAAATCTTTTAAAAAGAACATAGTGGACTTTGCACAACATTTATTAATTGGTTTTTTAATGGCTTTTGCAGGACTATTACCGCCCGGCATGTTAAATATGACGGCCATGAAAACAGCGGTCTCTGTAAATAAAAAGGCAGGATTTTTGTTTTCTTTGGGTGCTGCACTGGTAGTTATACCTCAGGCGTTTATTGCATTGTATTTTGCGAACTACTTTGCCCAACACCCCGAAATCATTGAAAATATTTCCTTTTTAGGTGTGGTTGTTTTGTTTTTATTAAGCGGTTTTTTCTTTTGGCTTGCCAGAAGGAAAAATTCAAAAGAAAGCAAAGTTCAAAGTGGCAACTTCTTTTTTATGGGAATGTTGATGTCTATGCTCAATATGTTGGCCATACCCTATTATTTGGTATACAGCACCTTATTAGAGGCGAGAGATTTATTGATTTTAGAGAGAAATTATATTTTGTTCTTTGTTCTTGGTGCTTTTTTAGGCGCATTTGCGCTCTTCACATTGTTTGTTTTACTGTCGGATGTTTTGATAAAAAGGGCGAAATATATTGCCAGAAATTTGAATTATCTATTGAGCATTTTGTTCTTTTTCTTAGCAATTTTCACTTTGGTCAAATTATTAAACAATTAATTATTAAATTCACGAACATAATATTATAGCATGATTAAGGCCATTGTACAAAATCTTGAGAGAGGAAAAAAACTGGTAGTTGACGTAGATGATTCTCAATTTAAGGACAATTCGGTAGCCCCATATTATTCGAGTATTGGCATTCACATGCGTCATGTTTTGGACGTTTTTGATTGTATTTTTGAGGGTTTGCCTGCAAAGAGTATTGATCTTACTCAAAGAAAACGAAATGCCTTTATAGAACAAGATAAAGAACTTTGTATTAGTTATTTTGATCGAATTAAAGATAGATTATGTTCGCTTACAGATGAAGAATTGCAAATGACGGTTGGCGTGCATGACGATTTGGGCCTTGGTAAATTAGAAGCAAAATATACCTTAGCGGCAATTTTGATTCAGGCGCATAGTCACGCTATTCATCATTTCGCAAGTATTGGTTATATTATTCATCAACTAGGGATTTCTTTGCCTGATAATGAATTTGGATACAATCCTACTACACCACGAGCAGAAAATATTTCTAAGCATTTAAATTGATTTGATTGATGCGCTTCAATTCTTTAGAGTAGTTGCGCAGAAATTTCAAATTATGGATGTATTCCCTGACCGTGGGAAGTTTTGCATCTTTTTTTGAAATATTTATTTTGGCAATTTTATCAAGGATCAACCAATGGTTCTTAATGGTCTTTATTGCTGCAAAAAAACTTGCCTCAGGGTGAGACGCGTCATACATATGGGTAGGTTCAGAAATAATACCGTTGACTTCAATTATTTTAAAATGCTTACCATTTATCAGATCTTCAAAATTATCATATTTAATGTCCATTCTACCATAATACCAACCTCCTGTTTGAAGACTTATTTCATCTATTAAAGCCGTTAGTTTTTCATTAATCAAGTGGTTTCCATTTAAAAATTGTGTTCCTTTCGAATGATTTCCTATATCGGTCAGGACAATTTCTTCATCTTTTGGGTAGATCTTTTTTAAATCGTTATAATGGATGTTTCTGAGCAGATCAATATATAGTGAAGCTCTCGGATCTTTCGAGATAAGGGTTTCCAAAGAATTTTTTCCGTCTCCGAAAATCTTCAAATACTTTTTTATTGTTATTGAGGTAATTTGACCTTTTTTGGAAGAGGGTAATCTGTGGTAAAATACACCTATTTCATTTTTGTAATCTATATACTCCTGAACGATCGTATCAAATGGGAATTTTGAAAGATAGTTTTCTATCATTTTCTCATTCTCAATTTTTTTTACCATATATCCTCTAAACCCAATGTCAGGTTTTAAAATACAGGGGAAACCAATGTTATGCGCTTTGCATTGGCGTAAAACCTTGCTGAGCTCTGAATTTTTATTTATTAAAATACTCTTTGGTATGTGCTTCTCCGGAAGAATTTGAAGTGTTTGGTACTTACTTTCCGTTCCGTTTCCTGACAAAAATATGGCAGGATTGGTCACTGAAAAATAGACCAGACTTTTTGCAGAGATTGTTTTTTTAAGGAAAAGAGGGAAAAGAGGCAGGTAAAACAAATAACTAGGCCAATATTCCCATTGAGTAGTTTTTATATAAAACGCTCTAAGACCCATGATCAAAAAGTGCTTTCAAAACCACCCGAATTCCCTGTGTTACAATTAAAATTGTCACGATGGTTAAAATAATACCCAGTATTAACAGTAAAAAAGAACCGTTTTTATTGATCAGTTTAAACCCCATAGTAACGACAATAGGGGAAAGAAATAACAAAGGTAAAGCAATGGCCAAATATTTGAATCCTTTCATTAACAAGGGATTGGGTTTCAACTTTTTGGATTTCGACATAGTAAATGATTTAGACTAAAATAATCATTTATAAATTAGTGAAATAAAAAAACTCCAATATCTTGGTAAAAATATTGGAGTCTTTGACTGAAAATTAATATTAAGCTAAGGCCTTCTCTAAATTTACTTTTAAAACTTCCAAGAAGTCCTCAGTGTTTAGGTAATCGTTTGGTGTCAATCTGTCACCGTGGATCAAAAGTGCTAAATCTTTGGTCATTTTACCACTTTCAACGGTATCGACACATACTTTTTCTAACTGATGACAAAAATTGATCAATGCTTGGTTATTGTCTAATTTACCTCTGTGTTCCAATCCTCTTGTCCATGCAAAAATGGATGCAATTGGATTTGTAGATGTTTTTTTACCTTGTTGATGTTGTCTGTAGTGTCGTGTTACAGTTCCGTGGGCAGCTTCTGCTTCAACTGTTTTACCATCTGGAGTCACTAAAACAGATGTCATTAATCCTAAGGAGCCAAATCCTTGGGCAACGGTATCTGATTGCACATCACCATCGTAATTTTTACAGGCCCAGACAAAACCTCCGGACCATTTCATGGCAGAAGCGACCATATCGTCAATCAATCTGTGTTCATAAGTAATTCCTGCTTTCTCGAATTTATCTTTGAATTCATTTTGATATACTTCTTCAAAAATATCTTTGAACCTTCCATCATATGCTTTTAAGATGGTATTTTTTGTACTCATGTACAAAGGCCATCCTTTTGTCAAGGCTTGATTAAAACTCGACCTGGCAAAACCATAAATAGATGAATCTATATTATACATCGCCATCGCTACGCCATCTTCTTGAAAGTTATAAACCTCAAAAGTCTGCTCCGGATCTCCGTTTTCAGGTTTAAAAGTCAAGGTCAATTTACCTTTTCCTTTTGTTACAAAATCTGTCGCTTTATACTGATCACCAAATGCATGTCTGCCAATGCAAATCGGCTTTGTCCAACCCTGAACGTACCTCGGTACATTCCTCATGATAATTGGTTCTCTAAAAATAGTTCCACCAACAATATTTCTTATCGTTCCATTAGGAGATTTCCACATTTTTTTCAAACCGAACTCATTTACACGGTCTTCATCCGGCGTAATCGTAGCACATTTGATGCCAACATTATATTTTTTAATTGCCTCGGCCGCATCTATTGTTACCTGATCACCGGTTTTATCCCTGTATTCTATACCTAAATCAAAATATTTAATATCAAGATCTAAATAGGGTAAAATAAGTTGTTCTTTGATGAATTTCCATATGATTCTTGTCATTTCATCGCCGTCAAGCTCAACAACAGGATTTGCAACATTTATTTTGGTCATTATTGTCTACTTTAGTTTAAAATGCTGCAAATATAAAAAACAATTAAAAGTTTAACTATTAAAAACGAATTAAAACCAGCATAATCAAATTTGTTTATAAACAAAGAGGCCAAACATTACTGAATGGCCTCAATTGAGAAAGTTTACACAATGATTTGTGTGACTTTTTAGGGAGATAACTCCTTTGCGTTTTTCACTTCCATTTCTTTCTTTATGCGCTAAACACTTTGAAATAAAGCTGAAAAACTATTTTTGAGTCAATTGATTACGATACATCCATTTTCATAACAATAGCAAGGGGATGCACCTTTATCAAGTGTAAAGACTCGTTCAAATTTAATGTTTGTGACTGATTTAAACTGTTTTAGGAATTTTAATTTACAAACACTTTGTGAACATACGTTATAAACAATTGTGCATAAAAATGACCAAAAACAAAAGCCATAAAAAGATTTTACTCCTCTTATGGCCTTTTCAGAAACTTTCACAAATTTTTTGAATAAAATTCAAACAATTTATAACTGTTTCGTCAAGTTCACTTCAAACATTTAAACTATCGCTTAAATTTCTTCGGTGAACTGCGGTTTCAGAAACTATTTTTACCAAATGATTCGTGCTAAATACTCAGCAAAAATTTCCTCAACCAAAAGTCAACTCACAAAGAATCAACTTTTCAATTTCAGTGTTTAACTTTTATCACCGAGTCAGACTTGGCTTTAAAAATCTCTCTCTAAAACTGTTCAGTAAAAGTAGCACAGATTTGAATTTCAGACAAAGTTTATTCAATTTTCTTATGCACATTTTATCCGCTGCAGATATTAACAATTGTGCATAAAAAAAGTCCTGTAAACTACAGGACTTTTGAAAGCTAAGGCTTTTATATTTAAACTCTTTTTTCTTTGATTTGAGCTTTTTTACCTGTCAATTCTCTGTAGTAGAAAATTCTCGCTCTTCTCACTTTACCTCGTTTATTGATCTCAATTTTTGAGATAGCAGGCAAGTTAACCGGGAAGATACGCTCAACCCCCACGGTACCAGACATTTTTCTAATTGTAAAAGTTTCAGAAGCTCCTGATCCTCTTTTTTGAATTACCACTCCTCTAAAAAACTGAGTACGTGTTTTTTTACCTTCGGTAATTTCATAATACACAGTAATGGTATCTCCTGTTGAGAATGAAGGCAATTCGTTTTTGTTCACAAATTCGTCTTGAACAAATTTTACTAAATTTTCCATTTTTCCAATAATAAATTGTTATTCAAAAACCAACATTCACGATTTTCGTCAGAGGTTAATTTTGAGGTTGCAAATTTAGAAATATTTTTTTGATAAATAAAAGAAGTAAGTATAAATAATTTCGCTTATGATGAATAAGTAAATACCTTTAAAACTGTAAGTTAGCATAAAGTCCCATTGTATTGTCTTCGAAAGATGGACTTACCATAGCCTTCCATTGTTTTTCTTTAAAGGGTTGCCAATTCTTGAGAGGTTCAATGCGGTATACCAGATCAGCTACCAACATCCCAATTCCAGCACCAACGAATACATCCGATACCCAGTGTTCATTATTCATTACGCGCAAGGCGGCAGTTCCTGTGGCCAAAAAATAACCCGAATAAGCAATCCATTTATTCGAATCGTTAAATTCACGGTGTAAAATAGTGGCCATCACAAAGGCCATAGAGGTATGTCCTGAAGGAAAACTATCGGCCTCACCATTGGGCCTTTCCTCATTTGTTATCTTTTTAAGACCATATGTAAGGGCACCATTGGCCACAAGTGCGATTCCTAAATATTTTGTTTGGGTAAATGCGTCGTTCTTACTTTCTATTTTTAACAGATCGGCACCATACATGACAATGGCAGGAGTTGCAAAAAGGAAATCATCAAAACTTGTTTCAAAGCCATTTAGTCCGTTTTGAATTTCTTCCTGAAGATTTTCTTTACCAAAGGTCCCGCCAGAATAATTCACAAATAAACCGGCTCCGATCAAGGAAATGGGAACGACCGAGCTTTTTAAAAATGATTTTTTCTCATCAATTTTCGGGAGATCAATTGAAGTAGAATCTACTTGAGCAGAAAGTTTAAGTATAAGTAAAAATGCGATAATCGAGGTTTGAACTTTCACTATTTTTTTTCTTTGTTTAAAAGATCTGGTCGGATGAGTTTTGTTCTTTCCACCGCTTGTTCATGTCGCCACTCATCTATTTTCGGGAAATTTCCGGATAATAAGATGTCCGGTACTTTCATACCTTTGTATTCCGCGGGTCTTGTATAAACCGGCGGGGCCAACAAGTTGTCTTGAAAAGAATCCGTCAGTGCAGAAGTTTCATCGCCTAATACCCCGGGGATCAATCGGATCACTGCATCGCATAATACGGCTGCAGCCAATTCTCCACCTGACAGAACATAATCCCCAATCGATATTTCTTTGGTTACGTATTTATCTCTTATTCTTTGGTCTATGCCTTTGTAATGACCTGTTATGATAATTAAATTTTTGTACGTCGAAAGTTGATTCGCGGTTTGTTGATCCAGGGTAGGGGCATCAGGTGTCATATAGATAACCTGGTCGTAGGTTCTTTCAGCAAAAAGGTCACTGAGGCATTTGTCTATAGGTTCGATCATTATGACCATCCCTGCGCCACCTCCAAACTGATAGTCATCAATTTTACCGTAGCGATTAAGGGCATAATCGCGCAGGTTATGAAAATGGATCTCAGCAATCTTTTTATCTATGGCCCTTTTTAAAATAGAATGTTCAAAAGGGCTTTTGATCAATTCAGGAGAAACAGAAATAATATCAATTCGCATGGAACAAAATTAAAGTTTATTTCTGATTTAAACCGCCGCGTTTTTGTGCTCTGATCATTCGGTCCTTTTCCCGGTAATCTTGTTTGATTTCAATATTGACAAAATCTAACTTTTTAAGCAGGTCTGCTGTTTGATCTCCTTTGTTTTCATTGATTTCAAAGAAAAGATGTCCGCCTGGATTTAATTTCTCTTTGGATAACTTTGCGATAGCCCGATAAAAAAGGAGTGAATCCGTGTCTTTTACAAACAAGGCAGTTGCAGGTTCATAATCCAGTACATTTTTTTTCATCATCTCTTTCTCTGATTCTAACACATAAGGCGGATTAGAAACGATGATATCAAATGTTTGATTTAACTCCGGCGAATTTAAAATATCCATTTCATCAAATTCTACGTTCACTTTATTTAATAAAGCATTTTCTTTGGCTGTTTTAATTGCTTCCGCTGAAATATCTAGGGCAAATACTTTTGATCCGGGTAAATATTTAGCTAGCGAAATGGCAATACAACCTGAACCTGTTCCAATATCTACTATTTTTACTTCTTTATTTTTGTTGGTCGATGAAATGATCCAATCAACTAATTGCTCTGTTTCAGGTCTGGGAATCAAGGTGCTGGAATTGACCTTGATTTTAAGTCCATAAAATTCTGTATGTCCGATAATGTATTGTAAAGGATATTCTTTTTGTAAAAGTAATAAGGCATTGTCGAGCTCAGTTTGTTGTTCTAAAGACAATTGTTGGTCTAATTGAAGCGCTAATTTGTGTCTGGGCAAGTCAAAAAAATCTTCACACAAAATTCTGAAAAGGAACAAGATTTCTTCTTCAGAGAATTTTGAGCCTAATGATTTCAAAAAATGAGTTTGATTTTGTTTGAAAGTCATCCAGATCACGATAAGGTTTTAATCATCCAAACATTACACGCGTAGTGAGAGGTATTTCCCAAAGCCTGATTTATTTGCGTAAAACCATTTTTTTGATACAAATTGATGGCAGCTTGCATATGAGGAAAGGTCTCTAAATAACATTGGTCGTAATTGCTTTTTTTTGCAAAGTCAAGGCATGTTAAGATAAGATCTTTGCCCACTTTTTTATTTCTAGCCTCCGGCAATATATACATCTTTTGCAATTCACAAATATTCTCCTCACTTTCGCTCAAATGTTTAATTCCGGCGCCGCCAACAATTTTATCATTTAAAATTGCCACATAATAGGCTTCATTATTTTGTTGATAGGCTTCAAACATGGAATCGGTTTCTTTATCCATATAGGCCGTGCCTTCTTTTGCCGCATCGTACTCAACTAATACCGACTTTATGATTCTAGACACCTCCGCATTATCGGTAGGGAGAATAGGTCTTATTATTAAGGTATCATTCATATCTTTGTTCCTCAAAAATTGCCTAAAAGTAAATATAATCGCTAAAACTTTTGTTGAAAAGTATGAGTCGGGACGAATTTTATATGGAGAGGTGTTTGCAATTGGCTGCGAATGGCTTGGGAACTACCTATCCAAATCCTTTGGTCGGTTCTGTTGTGGTCTATAATGATCTGGTTATTGGTGAAGGATGGCATAGGAAATCGGGAGAAGCTCATGCAGAGGTTAACGCAATTAATTCGGTTAGGGATCACGAGTTATTAAAAGACGCCATACTTTATGTAAATCTTGAGCCCTGCTCGCATTTCGGAAAAACGCCTCCCTGTGCAGATTTGATTATTGAAAAGGAAATCGGAAAAGTAGTCATTGGTTCGCTTGATTTCAATGATCGGGTTTGCGGGAAAGGAATTGAAAGATTGAAATCGGCGGGTTGTGAAGTAGTTGTGGGCGTGTTAGAGGAAAGATGTAAGGAATTAAATAAAAGGTTTTTTACTTTTCATTTAAAAAAACGACCCTATATCATGCTGAAATGGGCAGAATCATTTGATGGATATGTAAGCCCCGAGCGTTTTGAGGATGTGAATGTCGATGAGGTAGAAAACAGAAAACCATTTTGGATCTCTAACACTTATTCAAGAAGTTTTGTACATAAATTAAGGGCTGAGGAGCAAAGTATATTGGTAGGAGCGAGGACGGCATTAATGGATAATCCTAAATTGGATGTGAGGAGTTATGCCGGAAGAAATCCGCTTAGAATTTTGATCGATCGCAAGTTGTCCCTACATAAAGATTCCAATCTGTACAACGGGGAAGTTGAAACTTTGGTGTTTTGTGAGACCCTACCGATAATGAATAGGTATTTACCCAAAGTAGAATTTATAAAACTCAGTTTTGGAGATTATGCAGAAGAGCGAATTTTAGACGAGTTATATCATAGGGGAATACAATCATTGATCATTGAAGGTGGGGGGCAAACTTTGAAAGGTTTTATCGAGAAAGGCTTGTGGGATGAGGCTATCGTACTGAAAGGAAAATCCATTTTTGGAAAAGGAACAAGGGCTCCCCAAATTGTAGGTGAGTTGAAATCATCTTTTACGATTTTAGGGGATGAAGTTAGTATACTCAAAAATCAATACAATCATATTTAAAATCAACTAAATTTTGCACCCATTAGAACCAAAAGACACATTTCAAACGATCTCAAATTCAACTGAGGAGGTTCTTTTTAAGGATAAAGGAAGTAAATTTTTTGGTTATGCTATTCCGTTATCGGAAGAGTTTGAGGTGGATAATGAAATCCGGAAAATTAAAGCTAAACACCATAAAGCAAGGCATTGGTGTTATGCTTACAAAATAGGAGTCGACCCCTTTATTTATAGGGTTAATGATGATGGCGAACCTTCAAATAGTGCGGGAATGCCAATTTATGGACAAATTCTGTCGCATGAATTAACAAATGTACTTGTGGTGGTGGTTCGCTATTTTGGCGGGGTAAAACTCGGTGTTGGAGGTTTGATCAGCGCCTATAGAACCGCAGCAAATTTGGCATTAGCGTCTGCAACAATCATTCAAAAAACGATAGATGATACCCTCGAGTTGAAATTTGATTATGCCGATATGAATAAGGTGATGAAAATGATTAAAGATTTTAATCTGACTATTTTGAAACAAGAATTGGAATTGTCGTGTGTGTTTTTGCTTTCGGTAAGAAGAAGTCAAACCCAAGAGATCATTGAACTCTTTTCTGAAATGAGAATAGGTCAATTTAGGATGGTTGAATAAGTGAATTAATTTTTTCTAAAAGAAAGGCGGGTGTTTTTGTTGGTCTATTTTTTTTCATGTCGACAAAGACAAGTTGAACTGTGGCTTTAGACAAAAGTTCGTTCTTTTCATTGTAAACATTAAAGTCAAATTCAATTTTGGCGCCGGGAATCTTAGTCAGGATAGTTTCAACAGTGAGCAGATCATCATATGTTGCGGGATTAAAGTAGCGAATTTTCATTTCGAGAACCGGTAGCATAATGCCGGATTCTTCAAGGCTTTTGTAGCTAACTCCAAGGTTTCTGAGCCATTCTACTCTGCCAACTTCCAGATATTGAGCATAGTTGCCATAGTATACATACCCCATCTGATCTGTTTCACCATATCGCACCCTAATTTTTGTTTTGTGGTTCAACATTTTTTTGTAATTTGCAGGGAAGTCTAGTGAAAAAAAAAATAAAAATCAATACCTATTTCGTTTTTTTATAATAAAGTTTATTCACACTTTTGTACATGAGAATTAGGGGGAAAAAATTCTTTGAAAAAGAGTTAAAGTAAAATTTTGAAATCTAATTAATTTAATGAAACAAACAGCAGAATCTGTCTGGAGCAATTGTCTATTATTTATTAAGGATAACATCAAGCCACAAGCGTTTAAAACTTGGTTTGAACCTATAAAACCAATGAAGGTAACGAATGACGTGTTGACGATACAGGTTCCAAGTAAATTTTTCTTTGAATGGTTAGAGGAACATTATATAAAACTTTTAAGGGTTGCCTTGGTAAAAGAGTTGGGAGAAAATGCCAAACTTGTTTATGATGTGAAAATGGAAAATTCTTACAGTAGTAAAAATCCGCACACGGTGAAATTTCCTAGTTCGAATAGAAAACCTTTTAATTCTCAAGGCGTTACTGTGCCGCTTGAGATAGATAAGCACGAATTAAAGAATCCTTTTGTCATACCTGGAATACAAAAGGTTAAGATAGAATCTCAATTAAACCCTAACTACAGCTTTGACAATTTTATTGAAGGTGAATCAAACCGTTTGGCGAGATCTGCGGGTTTAGCCGTTTCGAATAAACCGGGCGGAACCTCATTTAATCCTTTACTGATTTATGGTGGAGTTGGTCTTGGGAAGACACATCTGGCTCAGGCTATAGGAGTTAGAATTAAGGATAAGTATCCGGAAAGGACGGTACTATATATTTCAGCCGAAAAATTCACACAACAATTTATCGATTCCATAAAAGGAAATACCAGAAATGATTTTATTCATTTTTATCAAATGATAGATGTGTTAATTGTTGATGACGTGCAGTTTTTGTCTGGAAAGGCCGGAACGCAAGATGTATTTTTCCATATCTTCAATCACCTTCATCAAAATGGAAAGCAAGTCATTTTGACCAGTGATAAAGCACCGGTTGATATGCAAGATATAGAGCAAAGACTATTGTCCAGGTTCAAATGGGGCCTGTCAGCTGAATTGGTATCACCGGAATTTGAAACAAGAGTTTCGATTCTCAAAAATAAGATGTTTAGAGATGGTGTCGATATCCCTGATGAGATCGTCGAATACATTGCTAAAAATATAAAAACTAACGTTAGAGAATTGGAAGGAGTTTTGATCTCTCTAATTGCTCAGGCTTCTTTTAATCACAAAGAATTTACCTTACAGCTTACCAAGCAGATTGTAGATAAATTTGTAAAAAACACCAAGAAGGAAGTCTCCATTGATTATATCCAAAAAGTTATTTCGAAATATTTTGAAATGGATGTGACCACACTTCAATCTAAAACCCGTAAGCGTCACATTGTTCAAGCGCGTCAATTGGCCATGTATTTTTCTAAAAGAATGACCAAAGCCTCCTTAGCGAGTATTGGTTCTCAAATTGGAAGCCGAGATCATGCCACTGTATTACATGCGTGTAAAACTGTTGACAATCTTTTAGAAACGGATAAACAGTTTAGAAAATACGTAGACGAAATTACAAAGAAGCTTACCTTTTAATAGATCTTTATGATTCGAGTGTTGATGGTTTGCCTTGGAAATATCTGTAGGTCACCGTTGGCGGAAGGTATTTTGCGTTCTAAAATAAACGCTGAAAAGGTATTTGTAGACTCAGCAGGCACCGGTGCATGGCATGTGGGGCATTTGCCGGATAAAAGATCTATAGAGGTTGCTCAAAAGCATGATATCGATATTACGTACCAAAGGGCAAGACAATTTACAGAAGAAGATTTTGATTTGTTCGATTTTATTTATGTGATGGACAAAGAAAATTTGAGAAATGTGCAGTCTATGGCCCTGAACCGGAAGCAGACTGAAAAAGTTAAATTGATATTAGATGTCACCCAAAACGCTATGTACCGCGAGGTACCTGATCCTTATTACGGTGGTGAACAGGGTTTTGATTTTGTATTTCAACTGTTAGATGAGGCCTGTGATCAAATTGCCAAAAATCTCATGAATGAATAAAAAAGGGTCTTTGTATTTAATTCCTACAACGCTTGGTGAGATTCAACCCGATCTCGTTTTGCCTGTTACGGTGAAAATGATGATTGAAAAACTAGATCATTTTATTGTTGAAAATAACAAAAGCGCCAGGAGATTTATAAAGAATATTTGTCCGGAAAAAGTTCAAAGTGAATTAATACTATATACTTTGGATAAAAGAACCTTAGCGCAAGAATCAAATTCTTTTTTAGACATCTGTGAAAAGGGACTCTCAATCGGCTTAATTTCTGAGGCCGGAGTGCCGGGAGTGGCCGATCCCGGTGCAAATATCGTTTTATTGGCCCATCAAAAAGGAATTCCTGTTGTACCGCTCGTAGGACCTTCATCAATTATCTTAGCCATGATGAGTTCAGGATTAAACGGTCAGAATTTTGCGTTTAACGGCTATTTGCCTGTTGATAAATCAGAAAAGAAAGCTGCGATAAAAGATTTTGAAAGGTTATCTAAAACCAAAAATCAGAGTCAAATTTTTATTGAAACACCTTATCGAAATAATGCATTGTTTGATGATTTAAAACAACATCTCAATCCGGAGACTTTTTTATGCATTGCAGCCGACATAACCTTGGGTACAGAGTTTATCAGAACTTTAAAAACAAAAGACTGGAAATCTGTGCCTGTTGATTTGCACAAACGTCCAGCCATCTTTATTTTTCACCAAATGTAGTTAAACGATTTGCGGGCTTCTATCAGGTTTAATGAAAGAAGTATCGTACCCGGAGAATTTTTTCAAATAGAATTGAACATTTACGCCGTTCGCATCACTAAATACGTCGGTACCGTTACTCCTCAAGTATTTTTTTACATTACCTGCACCGGCAAGGTGTGCCGCTGCCAAAATACCTGATTCGGTAATAACGATTCCATTGATCTTTTTGCCAACACTTCGGTCTATATCTCTTTGTAGAATCCACTTGTTTAACGAACACAAGGCAATAAATGCTTTTTCCTGTAATTCAGGGTTTTCCATAAATTCATTTGTGTCGTGAATTTTGAGACGTTGTAATGTGGTTTTACCGAATTGGTATTTTCCCATATAACCCAATTCATTTATCACATGATACTTACCTTGAGACTCTTTAAAAGCTAGCGCTTCTCTAAAACCGATAAATGACTTGTCTATTGTAGGAGTGTAAACAACTTCGAAGGGTTGTATCTCCTTTTTTACCGTAGTTATAGCAGTTTCATTAAAATAATCCTGCCAATCGCTGTAATGGTTATTCTGCTCAAATCTGATCTGCTCAACGAGCACAAAGCAAAATGTTACAAATACGGAAATCGTAACTAAGTAACTTTTCATCTTTTTCATTTCTGATTTAGGTTTCATTGATTGATTAATGAAATACCAAACCAATTTTAATTTGCCGGGCAAAGATAAGGCAAAAAAACGTTTTGAAATGCAATTAACAATTAATTAATACTTTGATAAGCAGCTTTTTAAAAAAATATGGGATGGAATACAATGTCTCCATTGCTAGTAATTTCAAGGGTTGGAGAGGGAATTTTTATAAAATTCAGCACATTAAATGTTGTCTTTAAAAATGCTGATTTAGTGTTAATTTTTGTTAAATCTATGTCCAAACTGGTGTAAAATTGTCTGTATGGATTCTGAAATATTACCTCTCCTGAATCAGTTTTTATCTCTTTTGGCATATCTTCCGCTCCATATCCCAAAGAAATATTTAACCATTTTGGGATGCTACTATCTTTAAAAAACGACCAAATATTGGCAGATAACCAATAAGTCTGACCGTTGTAATCCTTCAAAATTTCCTCTAAAGTATTTGTTCCGAGGTTTGGATCAAGTTTAGGGTACTTAGTGCTGTGAAAAGAAAACTTCATCTGGATGCGTTGTTCATTCCACAATAATTCCTGTCCCACTAAAATTCCAGTTCCTAAGGCATTGGCTGCCATATCACCCATAGAAAATCCCCATTCTTCAGAAAATCCATCTAGGATTTCGACTGCAGTTAAGAAAGTAAAACCCAGTGTAGCTCCATAGATAAGTTGATTTTTTTGGGATTCGCCAGCCCATGATAGTGCATCCATTCCCATCTTTCCGATGTAATAACTGCTAAAGGTATGTCCAAACTTGTCCATTTGGAGCCATGCACTATTATCGTTGTAAAAATGAAACTTTGATCTTTCATAATCTGCATACCATAACTGATTTAATCCAACAAGCGCGATGCCGGCACCAACGCCTTCGGTTATATAAACCGCATTTTTCCTCTTGATGTTTAAAGAATCGGATGCTTCGAAAAAAGAGGGCTTTTGCTGTCCCATCAGAAATAATGAAGCGAGGAACAAAATAATAGTACATATTACAACCTTAGTGATCGAATTAAAAATCATCGCAAAATACCTTGTTTATTAACCCAATCCTGGTATTTTCTAGCATTAATGTTGTGTTGCCTTAAGCTATTTGTGAACTCGTGTTCTCCTATTTTTTCGACACTGGCACACATATAATAGTAATTGTGTTTAGAAGGATTTAAAACAGCTTCGATAGAAGATATATCGGGCATTCCAATTGGTCCGGGAGGTAAGCCTAATCTTTTATAAGTGTTATAGGGTGAATTTATTTTTAAATCTTTGCTCAACACTCTTTTAATAATACTATCTTGCCCATATTCTTGATGTAATGCATAGATTACGGTTGGATCTGCCTGTAGCGGCCAGTTGTCCTTTAGTCTGTTCAAATACAAACCTGCAACAATCGGCCTTTCTTTAATAACGCTGGTCTCTTTTTGAACGATGGAGGCTAGGGTAGTAACCTGAATGGGTGTTAATCCTTGTTTTTTAGCTTTTTCAACCCGTTCTGATGTCCAGTATTTTTTATATTCCGAGAGCATTCTATCCCTGAATTCTTTTGATGAAGTATTCCAGTAAAACTCGTAACTATTTGGAATATAGATCGATATAGCAGTATTCTTGTTCAATCCGTTTTGTTCCAAAAATTCTTTTTCAGTGAATATTTTTAATAAGGATAGGGAATCGGCTTCAATTTGACGGGAAATCCTTCCCGCCAATTTGTCGAAATTATCTTGATTGTTAAAAGTAAGTAAAACAGTTTCCGGTGCTCCACCTCTTAGATGATTTACCAGCTCTTCATTGCTCATGCCCGCTTCAATCTTAAATTTTCCGGCTCGAATTTTATTTGGATAATTCTTTTTATTTGCCACCCATGTAAAACCATCCAGGTTTTTGAGATATGGGGAAATTAGTGCTGAAACAGTATCAAAATTTGCCCCGGTAGGAATATACAAGTAGGTTGAATCGATTACATTCGGTTTTTTAATTTTAACGTAATAATTATAACCGATAGAAGATATCCCAACAAGTAGTGCGAATAGTAGGAGTAATATAAGATATTTTTTTTTCATGAATTTTTAAAAAATTGAAAGATCATTACATCGGTAAAACCTTTCTCTGTTTTCAACCAATTTTTCAGATTTCCTGAGTTCACAAAACCCAAATTGGTAAACAAAGAAAAACTCGCTTTATTATTTACAGGAACATGTGCATAGATCTGGTGAAGATCTAAATAGCGAAAGGCGTATTCACTAAATAATTTTATTGATCCGGTAGCAATTCCCATATGTTGGAATTCTTCTTTTATCAAAATTCCAATACCTGCTCTTCTATGGAAAGGATCGAAATCAAAAAGATCGATGAGACCGACAGACTTGTTGTCAGATTTTCTTTCTATCACAAGTCTTAATTGTTTGACTTCATAAATATCTTTATTGGAATTCAATAAATAGTCCTTTAGGTCCTGGCGTGAAAATGGTTTTTGAGTAGTGCTAACTTCCCAATTATTCACGTCGTTTTCGACTTCAAATAAAAAATCCAAATCCTCTGGTTCTAAGGCTCTTAAATATATTATTTCATTTTCTAGTTTATTCATTTTATAAAGAAAAGATTCCTTGAAATACGAAGGTTGCCGGTCCTGAAAGAGTTATATTTTCATATTTGTTTTTCTCTTTATTTTGGCTGAAATTGATTTCTAAGCTTCCTCCCAATGTTTGAATTTTTATGGGAAGTTGGGTTGTGTGATTAAGGTAGGCCGCTGCAATTGCCGATGCCGTTACACCTGTACCACAGCTTAATGTTTCATTTTCTACCCCCCGTTCATAGGTTCTCACTTTTAGTTCATTTTCGCCCATAATTTGTACAAAATTCACATTTGTTCCAACCTCAAAATAGGGAGCTCCAAATCTTATTTTTTTGCCCTCTTGATAAACATCGGTACTGTCTAAATCAGTTTTAAAACAAACATGATGAGGTGAACCTGTATTTAAAAAAACATGCTTATTATGTTTTTCTAATCGCTGGACATCAGAAATTTCCAAAGTCACCCAATTGTTTTTGATCGTAGCCTGATGCAATCCGTCGGGAGCTTCAAAACTCGTTTGACCATTTATTATTCCTAATTTTTCTGCGAATGCGACGATACATCTTCCGCCATTGCCGCACATGCTGCCAATTTTTCCGTCTGCATTATAATAAATCATTTTAAAATCAGCACAATCCGATTCTTCTAAAAGCATCAAACCATCAGCACCTATGCCAAATTGTCGGTGGCACAACTTTTGAATAAAGCTGAAATCGGTAGCCGGAAAATTAGAATTTCGATTATCGATGAGGATAAAATCATTTCCTGTTCCTTGATATTTATAAAAACTTATTTCCATGGCACAAATTTAACTATTAAGTCGCTTTTAAGCGCCGTTAAAGTAACGTTAAATACATATAAGGTAAAAACTAAAAATATAAATTTGTTAAAGTTAAAATTTTAAAAATGATGAAAAGGACAATTCAATTAGTTCTCGCTTCTATTTTAGGTGGAATGATTACACTAGGCAGTTATTTTTTGTTGTTTCCTCAATACGGTTTAAACAAAGAATTAAAAGAAAATCAGGAGGATAGAAATTTTGAAACTATTCCCGCTGTTTACACAGGGGTTAACAGGGCAGACGCTGCTGAAAACACTGATTTTACCATGATTGCAGAGTCTACAGTAAATGCAGTGGTTCACGTTAAAAATGTTTCAGTGGCACCTTCCAATCCTTTGATGGAATTCTTCTATGGAAGTTCAGCTCAAGGGGGGCAAATGGTTGTTGGAGCAGGTTCCGGCGTAATAATTTCTCCTGATGGTTATATTATTACGAACAACCATGTGATCAATGGTGCGAAAAAAATTGAGGTAACTCTGAATAATAAAAAATCCTATGAAGCTGAGATTGTTGGAGCAGATAAGACGACAGATATAGCCTTGTTAAAAATTAATGCTGAAGATTTACCATCCCTTGCCTTTGGTGATTCTGATAACCTTAAGGTGGGCGAATGGGTATTGGCAGTGGGAAATCCGTATAATTTAACTTCAACGGTTACAGCGGGAATTGTAAGTGCAAAGGCTAGAGATATACGTATGAATGGTAATAACACACAAATAGAATCCTTTATTCAAACTGATGCTGCCGTGAACCCGGGTAACAGTGGTGGCGCTCTTGTAAATGTCAGGGGAGATTTAATTGGTATAAATACTGCTATTTCCTCGCAAACAGGAAGTTATGTAGGTTATAGTTTTGCCGTACCGTCTAATATTGCAAAAAAAGTAATTGAAGATATTTTAGAATTTGGCAATGTACAAAGAGCATATTTAGGTATAAATTACGATGAATTAGATAGTGAGAAGGCAGAAAAGTATGGAGTATCAACTTCTCAAGGGGTTATAATTACCAGAGTAGCAGAGAAGGGTGCGGCAAGTGAAGCCGGATTGAGGGACAATGATGTGATCATAAAAATGGACAATATAAAAATTAATAAGTTTGCTGATTTACAAGGTTTTCTGGGATCTAAAAGACCGGGAGATCAAGTCCGAGTAACGGTCTTAAGAGATAACCAGGATCGACAATTTAATTTGGTACTAAAAAATCAATTTGGTAAAGAAAGTTTTGGTTCCAATGATTTTTCCAATAGCTTAATAGGAGAATTGAAACCATTGAGCTCAAAGAATGCCAAAAAATTTGATTTGGATTATGGAATGGAAATTACCACATTGAATAACAAGACCTTATATTCCAAATATGGGGTTGAAAATGGAGATATGATCTTGGCAATTGAAGATCAAAAGGTTCAGACTGAAGAAGAGGTAGAGGAGCTACTGAGATATTACCAAAGCAAAGAATATATTAATGTACTTATTTTAAAGCAAAATGGCACGTATGGATATGTGCGATTAAGAGATTAGTTTATTTTAATTTTTTAAGTTTAATTAAAAAACCGAACATATCCCTTCGGTTTTTTATATTTTTGGTATAAATCAAAATTGGATGAACTATAAATACCTATCATTATTTTTTGTTGGATTGATCTTATCTTGTAACAAGGACGGAAATAATCGGAGTCCGGTTGTACAGAAGATCAATGTGGTTGAAATTAAATCGGAGAATGTTCCGATTTTTTCTGACTACGTTGGGCAAGTATATGGAATAAAAGATATTCCGATTAGGGCACGCGTTGATGGTTTTTTGGAAGGCGTACATTTTGATGAGGGGACTAAAATTAATAAAGGCAAGCTTTTGTATACAATAGACCCCCAGCCTTTCGAGGCAAATGTGGCGAGTAAAAGAAGTTATGTTTCGGAAGCAAACACCAAACTTGCTTTTGCCCAAAGCGAATATGACAGGATCAAACCATTAGCCGATATGAATGCTGTCAGTAAGAGTGACTTAGATGGGGCTTCGGCCAGAAAAGAGGCATCTGAGGCAGAATTAAATGCAGCCAGGGCTGGTTTGGAAATTGCCCAAATCGATCTAAGTTATACCAAAATCCTTTCACCTATATCTGGAATAATTGGTGAAACCCTTGCAAGAGAAGGAGAATATGTGGGTAAAAGTCCGAATCCGGTTATTCTTACAACTATTTCTCAAATTGATGTTGTAAGAGTACAGTTTTTTTTAACCGAGTCTGAATACTTATTTTTTGTAAAGGAATATAGAAAAAATAAGGAAGATAGCAGTACAGGTAGGGATGTCCAGTTAACCCTTGTATTATCGGATGGATCTTTACATGACTATCCGGGTAAAGTTGATTTTATCGATAGAGGGATAGACGCCACTACCGGAACTATATTGGTGCAAGCTTCCTTTCCAAATCCCGATCTCGTTCTGCGGCCGGGACAATTTGTGAGGGTAAGGGCCAGGAGAAATGAAAAAAGTAATGTCTTGATCGTGCCGCAAAGGTGTGTTTCAGAACTTCAAGGAAATTATTCGGTTTTTGCCATAGATCAAGAGAATAGGGTTGTCTCGAAGGAAATTGAAATAGGAGAAAAATTCAACGATTACTACATTGTAAAAAGTGGTTTGGCTGAAAATGATAAAGTAGTTATCGAAGGACTTCAAAAGGTCGGTACAGGTATGCAGGTAGAACCAATTGTGATCGACTTTGTCAGTCAAATGCAACCAATCAACCAATAGATATGGCTGAAAATAAGGGAAATTTTTTTGTACATAGGCCTATTGTGGCAATGGTCATCGCTATTGTCATTGTGATTGTTGGTACTGTGGCTATGATAGGTTTGCCAATTGAGCAATATCCGAATCTAACACCTCCTATAGTTCAGGTTCGGGCCAATTATACAGGGGCAAACGCGATTAGTGTTGAAGAATCTGTTGCAACACCCTTAGAACAACAAATAAATGGGGTCGATAATATGCTATACATGAAGTCGACTAATGCGAATGACGGTAGTATGGTAATCGATATCACATTTGATGTAGGTACTGAACCTGATATGAATACTGTTTTAGCGCAGAACAGGGTGGCGGCAGCGACGGCAAAGCTTCCTTCTGAGGTGACCAAATACGGCGTAACAACCCAAAAATCTTTGCCGAATATACTCTTGGCAATAGCATTAACTTCTGACGGGCGGTATGATGCGGATTTTCTCGGAAATTATGCCCTGATCAATATTAAAGATCAACTATCTAGAATTAAGGGAGTAGGGCGTGTTGATGTGATGGGAGCTGCTGATTATTCTATGCGAATTTGGGTAAAGCCGGATCGATTGGCTCATATGGGATTGACTGTACCAGAAATAATTAATGCCATTAACGAACAGAATTTAATTGTTCCGGGTGGGAAATTTGGTGCCGAACCCGCTCCGGTAGGAACTGAATTCACCTATACGGTTCGGTTACCCGATCGTTTTAACTCTGTGGAGGCTTTTGAGGATATTGTTATACGCACAAATTCTGATGGCTCTCAAGTCAGGATCAAAGATGTGGCAACTGTAAACCTTGGGGTAGAAACATACAGCATGATCCCACGGGTAAATAAAGAAACATGTGCGTTAATTGCCTTGTATCAGGCACCGGGATCTAATGCTGTAGAATTGTCCGGGGAAATTCAAGATCAAATGGAAATACTCAAAAAGAATTTTCCAGAAAGCATGAAATACGAAGTGGCACTTGATTCTACTTTACCGATTACAGCGGGAATCAAGGATATTATAGTTACGCTCATTATTGCTTTGGTCTTGGTAATTTTGGTTGTTTTTATTTTTATTCAGGATTGGAGAGCCACTCTTATACCCACACTTGCCATACCCGTATCACTCATTGGTGCCTTCATTTTTTTTCCGGTACTTGGCTTTACAATCAATGTTTTGTCTCTTTTAGGCTTGGTATTGGCGATTGGTATTGTAGTGGACGATGCGATCGTGGTAGTTGAGGCGGTTCAGGTGAATATCGAGAAAGGAATGAAGGCGAAGGAAGCCACTCTTGATGCTATGGAAAAGGTTACAGCCCCCGTTATCGCCACTACATTGGTTTTGGTTGCTGTATTTATCCCTGTAGCGGGAATGGCCGGAATTACAGGTATATTATATCAACAATTCGCGATTACGATCGTTGTTTCTGTGATTGTTTCATCGATTAATGCTTTAACCTTAAGTCCGGCCCTCTGTTCACTTTTATTAAAAGAACCCAAACCTTATGGAGGCTTTTTGGGCAGGTTCTTTGCAAAGTTTAATAAGTTAATGGATAAAAGTACAGAAGGCTATATGTCTTTTACAAATATATTTACGAGGAAATTAAAAAGAGGTGTTATTTTTGTTTTGCTTATGACCCTTGGTTCTGCAGTCTTTGGTGCCTTGGTACCCGGAGGTTTTATTCCTGAGGAAGATATGGGTTATTTTTTTGTAAATCTTCAATTACCCAATGCTGCATCTTTACAAAGGACAGACAAAGTAGCTCAGGAAATAGAGGATATTTTGATGGATTTTGAAGAAGTAGAATATGTGACAACTGCGGCAGGTTTTAGTATTTTATCGGGGGCTATGTCTTCAAATACGGGTGTAATGTTTATTAAACTGGTTGATTGGGAAGATCGAGAAAATACTGCGACGGAAGTAATGCAGCGAGCAAATATTGAATTATCAGGTAGAATAAAGGAAGCTCAAGCCTTTGCTTTTGGCCCTCCTGCATTACCCGGTTTGGGCAATGGTTCGGGTTTTAGCATCATGATTCAAGATAAAGGAGGGAATGATCCAAATTATCTGGCCATGAATGCCATGAAGTTTATCAAGGCGGCCAATGAAAGGGAAGAGATTGGTAGTGCTTTTTCTGCATTCCAAGCTAACGTACCTCAGCGTTTTCTCGATTTAGACAAAGAAAAAGCGTTAAAATTAGGGGTGCCACTCAATGATTTGTATAGAACAGTGGGTGCATTTATGGGAGGAGCTTATGTGAATGATTTTACACGTTTTGGGCGCTTATACAAAACTTATATACAGGCTGAACCGGAGTATAGGGTCGATGAATCACAAATAAGTAATTTCTTTATTAAAAATAGGGAGGGAAATATGGTGCCCTTGGCCACAATTTCTTCAATTAAACCTATATCAGGACCTGATTACACTACGCGGTTTAATTTGTACAGATCTGTTGAGATAACCGGAGCACCGGCAAAAGGATTTACTTCTGATCAGGCCAGAAAGGCCTTAAAGGAGGTGGCAGAAGAAACTTTACCTCAAGACATGAGCTATGCATGGAATGCCATGTCTTTTCAAGAAGAGAAGGCTTCAGGTTCGTTGATGATGATCTTGGTTTTTTCGTTGGTATTCGTCTTTTTGATTCTTGCTGCGCAGTATGAAAGTTGGTCCTTGCCCTTGAGTATTTTATTAGGTACTCCCTTTGCTATATTCGGAGCGCTATTTGCATTGTGGGTGGGTCGATTGATCAGTCCAACATTTGAAAACAATATTTTCGCTCAAGTTTCCTTTGTGATGCTCATTGGTATGGCGGCGAAAAATGCCATTTTGATCGTTGAATTTGCCAATGAGGAATTTAAAAAAGGAATGAGTTTGTTCGATGCGGCAATGGCGGCAGCTAAATCGAGATTCCGGCCTATTTTGATGACGGCTTTTTCATTTATTTTAGGTGTATTTCCGCTTGTTGTGGCTTCCGGAACGGGAGCTGAAGCCAGAAAAGTAATGGGAATGGCTTTACTGGGTGGAATGACATTGGCCACCTTCTTAGGCGTCTTTTTATATCCTTTGTTGTTCGTTTTCATTGGTAAAATTGCAGGTTATGAGAAGAAAAGGGAAAAACAAATGCAACTTGAACAAGATCTTAAATCAGCATTGAAATAATGAATAGTCTTTTCGCAAAATATTTGGCTTATTTTATTTTATCTATCGTTTTAGTCTCTTGTGCAGTCGGACCTAAATATCAAAGTCCCAGTATAGAAAATCCTGAAAGCTTCCGGTTTCAAGATGATAGTAGGGATAGTCTAGTGAATCTGCAGTGGTGGACTATTTTCAATGATCCAGTGTTAGAAACATTTATACTCGAAGCATTAGAGAACAACAAAGATGTGCTGATCGCTGCGAGCAGAATTGAACAAGCGAGGGCTAATGTAGGTTTTAATAAAGCAGATTTTGGACCTAAAATTGGTGTTGAAGGGGTTGCAGGAAAATCGAATTTTATTCAGGGAATTCAGCAAGATGAAGCACTAAATCTCTATTCAGGAAATACGAATTTATATTGGGAACTGGATATTTGGGGGAAAATAAGAAGATCTAATGAGGCTGCTCGCGCCGAACTACTCTCTACATTTTATGCGAAACGAGCTATTGAACTCAGTTTAATTAGTGAGGTTGCATCAAACTATTTCAACTTACTCGATTATAAAGTACGTTTAGAGATTTCTGAAAAGACTTTTGCGTCAAGAGATAGTGCCTTAACTATTATAGAAATGAGATATGATAAAGGAATAATACCTTTGATAGACGTAAATCAGGCACAGGTTCAACGGAGTATTGCCCAAGCAGCCATTCCACAATTTAGGCGTTTGATTGCTCAATCAGAACATAATATGGGTATTCTTTTAGGGAAAAATCCTGATCGTATTTTAACAAATTCGGCGCTATTGGATCAGCGTATCCCTGATTCAATTCCTGTAGGAATTCCTTCACAACTTTTAACAAGGAGACCTGATATTGCACAATTCGAACAATTATATAGAGCGCAGAACGCTCGCATTGGCGTCGCACAAGCGATGCGGTTTCCTTCTATCAGTTTAACGGGATTATTAGGAGTTGGTAGTACGGATTTGTCCAATTTAGTGTCTAACGGTTTAGGCTGGAGTGCCGGAGCCTCATTGGTAGGCCCTTTATTTGAATGGGGTAAAAATATTAGAAGAGTTGATATTGAAAGAGAAAAGGCCAATCAAGCTTTACTGAAATATGAATACTCTGTTATAAATGCCTTGCGTGAAGTACAGGATGCCCTCATCGAAATCCAAACATATCATGAAGAACTTTTGGCGAGAGCAGAAGGTGTGAGAGCTGCACAAAGTGGAAGGGAATTGTCTGAAATGCGTTATGACAGGGGTGTGACAAGTTATTTAGAAGTCTTAGAAACACAAAGACAAGAATTTGAAGCAAAACTCGGGTATTCCCAAAATTATAATTTGGTCTTGTCTTCTTATATCAATTTGTATAAAGTTCTTGGCGGTGGATGGATCACGGAACAGGAAAGAGACAGATACCTCACACAACAAGCTGAAAAAGAAGGTATAGGGAGGGAAAGTTTAGAAAATCAATCGATGATCTATGATGGTCAGATTACGGATCTCAACCTTACCAAGGAAGAAATCCAGCAAAGAAAGGAGGAGAAGAAGCTTCAACGTAAGTTGGAAAAGGAACAGAGAAAATCAAATAATTAAAAAAGGAGCAGTTTACTGCTCCTTTTTTAATTAAAACAAATTAAGTTTTATGTAAAGATGATTTGTGTTCTATCTCCGTCGCATAATTCGTAAAATTGTCCAATAGTAATGATGTCTTTTACTTCATCAGACAAGTCCTTCTTTTCTAACTTGAACATATCTACCGCCAATTTACACGCGTATATTGTTCCTCCTCCTGCGGTAATCATTTCTAAAAACTCATCTACGGGAGGCATATCCAATTCTTCCATTTGTTTTCTCATCATACTGGAAACAGCTGTTTCAACTCCGGGTAGTCCTCCTAACATGGTAGGAAATGGAATCCCTCCGGGCATTCTCATGGCAGGGTTACCTGTGGTGGCTGTATGCAAATGATTCATTCTTTCTTTGGTTATTCCGTCCAATCCGAAAAAAGTAAAGAATACGTTCGTTTCTATCCCTTCCATTACCGCACCATTGGCCATAACTAATGTAGCATAGACATCTTCTAATGTACCTTTAGCACATATAATGCATACTTTTTCTAAGGGTTTTTTCTCTGTTTTTGACATAATCAGTTCATTTAAAATTGAATTATACACAGCTTGTTGGTTTCGGAATACCGGCGATTTGAGAAGAGAATTTTAACGGTCCTTTTGGAAAAAGAACATATAGTTCTTTTATGTCAACTATACCTGATTTTCCTACTTGTCTAATAGTTAAAGCTTCTCCGGCTGCATGTTTATCTCTGAGGTAATTGAGTACTTCGAAATGTTTTGGAGTTAAATCGATTCCTATTTCTTTTGCTATTTCTTTTGCAATATCCTCGTTCCATTGGTTCATATCTTCTAGATAACCATCATCTGAAACATTTACTTGCTTTCCTGCGATTGTTTTTACTGACATAATATAAATTTTAAGTTGTTCTATTAATATTTAAGTTGTTTTTGATAAATTTTTAAGGAATGTGACGGCAACGCCCAAAGATTTTCTCATTTCAGGACTATTCATTTCTTTCATGAACTTCCATAAAGAGTAAGATGGCACGTTTTCCGTTTCGATACTATTGAAAACTTTTATAGCATTGTTCATGGTATTCAGAACATCTGGCTGAGTCATTTGTTTTAACGTTGTCAAGATGGAAACAACACTGTTTGCCAATTCTCTGACGTCTTCGGGTTTAAAACCTTGGACGATGTTATCAGCGATCGGAATGATTTCTTTGGCAAATTCGAAATATCCTTTTTGTTCGAATTCTGACATACTTTTTGTGAAATCAATGATCGCTTCATTGGCTATAGGTGCTACGTCGTTGGCAAAGTCCATACCCATTTCCAACATTTCCATCACTTTTCGGATATTACCGATATTTCTCAGAAATGTTACAGCTAAATCTGTCAATTCATTGGGGTGTAGTTCTATTTGTCTTTTATCTAATTCGGCAACGGTAGAATCATAGGCATCTTTTCCAATGATCTGGAAGTCACTTACCAAATCGGTTACCATTTCCGTATTGAGCTTTTGTTCCTGGACATGGGCGAGAAGCAAGTCTAACTTTCTATCCAGCGCGTCTATTCTTTTATGTAGAATTTCTTCTTGCATGATTAGCACTTTTTAAAAATTAAACTCGGTGTTTTCCAGCCATTGACATATCTGCTTCGATGGGCAGTTCTCTGCCTTTCAATAAAATATGCCAATAAATCCATCGGAACATTACTTTTCCGTAATGATTTATTTTTGTGTTTTTCAACAATCCGAAGGGACCTATACCCGGAAGTGGGAACGTTCCCGGAAGAGGTTCTGTTTCGTAATTAAAGTCGATTAGAGCACCTTTTCCTTGCCCTGTTTCAATATAACAATTTGCATGTCCGTCAAATTTAGCATCTAACGGTCTCCCCTCCATAGCAGATAAGATATTCTCTGTGAGTATTTCGGCAGCGAAATGGGCAACTGAACCCGCTTTTGACGTAGGTATATTTGCTGCATCTCCGATCACAAAGATATTTTCATAGGCGTCTGACTGCAAGGTATGTTTGTTTGTAGGAATATAATTCATATCATCTCCCAAACCACTTCTTTCAACCATGTCTGAGCCCATATTAACCGGTACTATTGTTAAAATATCAAAAGGTATTTCACGCTCATCATAAGAAATAATCTTTTTCTCATCATTGTCTACGCTACTCAAATAGAAATCAGGAATTACTTCTATATTTTTTTCCGCTAATATTTCACCCAACATTTTTGAGGCTACCGGCTTGGTAAAAGCGCCGGACATTAAAGTGACATACTTGATATTTACTTTGTCTCTCATTCCTTTTTTTGTAAAATAATCATCTGCAAGAAAAACAAATTCTAAAGGAGCTACCGGGCACTTATAAGGTAATTCAGGAATACACATCACTAAATCACCGCCTTCCCAGTCTTTAAATCTTTTATGTAATTCAAGTGCGCCTTCAATCGTGTAGAAATCAAAAATATCTTTATACCATAATTTGTCCTTTAACCCCTCAGTTTCGCTTGGTCGAGTTTCTGTACCGGTAGCAACAATTAAATAATCGTAGTTTAAAACTTTTCCACCTTCTAGTACGACTTTATTCTCTTTAGCCACGATCTTATCTATTGGGCTAAAAATGACGTTTGTTCCCGGAGGAAAGAAATTTGATTTAGGCTTTATGACGTCATCTTTTTTATAAATGCCAAAAGGAATAAATAAAAAACCGGGTTGGTAATAATGTGTTTTATATTGATCTACTATGGTCAGTTCCCATTCTTCTCGATCTAACACTTTATATAGTTTGTTGAGCATCATGGTTCCTGCTGTTCCTGCTCCAAGTATGACTAATTTTTTCATGATTTATTTACTATTTTTACGCGTTATTTATATATGCAAAGTTAAGTTCATAGGTTTGTTCAGAAGATGATATTAGTCATTAAAATGTAGCTAAAGTGTCTAAAAACAGTAACTTAAGTTACATAGTAAATTTATTTTGAGGTAGAAAATGGATCATAATTTAAAAGAAATTTTAGAGTTGCGAAAAATTTTGAGGGAGCATAATTACAATTACTATGTTCTAGACGAACCTGTTATCAGTGATTATGAATTTGATGTGTTGCTAAAGAAATTGCAAGCGTTAGAGGAGAAATTTCCGGAATTTGACGATCCTAATTCGCCCTCTAAAAGAGTGGGAGGGGAAGTAACTAAAATTTTTCAAACAAGAAAACACAAATTCCCCATGTATTCTTTGGATAATTCCTATTCTAAGGAAGATATTATCGATTGGGAAAAGAGAAATCATAAAATATTAGGAGAGCATAAAATAAGTTATACTTGCGAATTAAAGTATGACGGTGCTTCCATAAATCTATATTATGTGGATGGAAAATTGGAATCTGCCACCACAAGAGGAGACGGAATCCAGGGAGATGAAGTAACTGCAAACATTAAAACGATTAAATCTATTCCTTTACTTGTGGATTCACAGGAATTGACCGAATTCGAAATTAGAGGAGAAGTGATTCTTCCACTGGCGGGTTTTGAAAAAATGAATAAGGATAGATTGAGCGCGGGTGAAGATCCTTATAGAAATCCGCGCAACACGGCGAGTGGCAGTCTCAAATTACAGGATAGCTCAGAGGTGGCATCCAGACCCTTAGATTGCCTGCTCTATCAGTTAGTGGCAGAAAGAATGCCTTTTAAAACACACGCGGAGGCACTGCAATTGGCATCTGAGCTTGGCTTTAAAATTCCAAAAACAATAAAGGTTTGCAGAAATGTTGATGAAATAATTGATTTTATCAATTATTGGGATAAAAATCGCCATGATTTGCCCTATGAAACAGATGGCATCGTCATAAAGGTAAATGATTTACAATTTCAAGATGAATTGGGATTTACATCTAAATCGCCACGTTGGGCCTTGGCCTATAAATTTAAGGCTGAACAAGCGCTGACCGTTCTGAACAAGATTTCCTATCAAGTTGGTAGAACAGGAGCCATAACCCCGGTGGCTAATTTGGAGCCGGTAGAATTGGCCGGAACCATTGTAAAAAGAGCTTCTTTACATAATGCCGATCAGATAGAAAAATTAGATGTGCGCGTTGGTGATTCGGTTTATGTTGAAAAAGGAGGTGAAATTATCCCAAAAATTGTCAAGGTTGAACTTGCTTTAAGACCTGAGAATTCTGTACCGACCGAATACATTACCCATTGTCCGGATTGCAACACTTTGCTCATAAGAAATGAAGGTGATGCCAAACACTATTGTCCGAATGAATTTGGTTGCCCCACTCAGATCACGGGTAAGATTATTCACTTTATTAGCCGGAAAGCGATGAATATAGACGGTTTGGGTGTTGAAACGGTCGAACTTTTATACAAGGAGGGTTTAATAGAAAATTATGCTGATTTGTATGACTTAAAAATAGAACAAATTATTCCGCTGGAAAGGATGGCACAAAAATCAGCCGAAAATTTAATCACGGGAATTGCTGCCTCAAGAAGCATTCCTTTTGATAAAGTACTTTTTGCTTTGGGAATTAGGTTTGTTGGGGAAACCGTTGCAAAAATAATTGTACGAAAATTTAAAAATATAGATCACATTATGGCTGCTACCTTCGAGGAATTGGTAGCAGTTGATGAAATTGGAGAAAGAATTGCAGCAAGTATTATTGATTTTTTTAAGAATGAATATAATCTTTCCCTAGTAAGTCGTTTGAAAGAAAATGGACTTCAATTTGAATTAGAAGAGGAAGAGAAAATATCAGAAATGTTAAAGGGTAAAGTTTTCGTAGTGTCGGGTGTATTCGATATTTTTTCAAGAGAGGAACTCAAACAATCTATAGAGGGCAATGGAGGCAAGGTTGGTAGTTCTATTTCGAAAAAAACCGATTATGTTATTGCAGGTGAAAATATGGGTCCGGCTAAATTAGAAAAAGCAACTTCTCTCGATATACCTATTATTTCGGAACAGGATTATTTAAACATGATTCAGCGCAATTAAGATTCTTCCAGCACGCGAATTTTATTTCTGGTTGAATAAATTTTACCCTCATCGTGCAATTGTTTTAGGATTCTTGTTACTACAACTCTAGATGTATTCAAATCATTGGCAAGTTCCTGGTGGGTAATTTCAAGCTCCTCATTTCGCTTCACTTTTGACAAATCATAAAGGTATTTATGGATTCTTTCGGTCATGTTCAAAAAGGCCAAACTGTCAATAGATTCTACCAATTCTAACAGTCTAAAATGGTAGCTGTCAATGATATAATTACGCCATGTTTTATAATTAGCCAGCCAATCATCTATCTTTTCAACAGGCAAGAAAATGGCTTCGGTGTCCATTTCTACTTCTCCTCTAAAAATACTTTCTTTTCTATTGATGCAATTGATGAAAGAAATAGCGCAGGTGTCTCCTTTTTCTAAATGATTCACAAGTAATTCTTCTCCTTTTTTTTCTTGTCTGATGATCTTTACTGAACCGTCTAATATAAGTTGTATATGAGTG
>CAZWAN010000012.1:0-51735 GCA_964631875.1 uncultured Flavobacteriaceae bacterium | reverse complement strand
GAGCCAAGTATAAATCCAAAAATGATCACCTGTTAATTGATAAAAATAAATGATAAGAGCTAAAATTCCTCCACCTAAAAGGATACTCAAAATCCAACCTTTTATTTTATCCATAAAAAAAAGTTGAGGGGTAGATTTATTAAAACCATATTTTTCTTCTATCACAAAAGTTTGGTAATAAGCAAATGGAGTTGAGAGGACATCATTTGCGAGCATGATCACTCCAAAAAAAATAAGACCTACCACTATTTCATTTGATGAAATGGTTCTTGCAAATGCATCTACCCAGGCAAAACCTTCAAAATAAAAAAAAAGGAGAAGCATGATAAAAGAGAACACAGATGTCCACAAAGAAAATTGATAATTTTCTTTTTTGTAAGCCTGTGATTTTACGTATTCTTTTTCATCATATACATCGCTTAAAAGCTGAGGTACAGGATCTTTAAAATGTTTAGCATTAATAAAGTCTACATATTTGTCAAAAATAAATTCAACAATGAGAATGGTGATAATTAATGAAAATAAAGAAGTTGCTGTCATAGAGAAAAATTTCTTTGCCGTTTGGCTTCAAAAATAAGTATTGCTGCAGAGACAGACACGTTTAATGAATCGATCATTCCCTGCATAGGTATGATGATTTTTTCATCTGCCTTTTGCAACCAAAAATCACTCAATCCTTTATCTTCTGCACCCACTACGATAGCCGTTGGTAATTGAAAATCAAAGGAAAAATAGGGTTTGCTTTTATCTGACAATACAGCGGCATAGCTTCGAATCTTATTGGCATTTAAGAAAGACAAGATTTCGTCATTTGAACCTTGTATAACCTGACGAGTAAAAATACAACCTACACTGGACCGTATAATGTTCGGATTATATAAATCTGTAATTGGGTTTGCAATAAATACTGCATCCACATTTGCGGCATCCGCGGTGCGTAAAAGCGCACCTAAATTTCCGGGTTTTTCCGGAGCTTCCGCAATTAAAATTAAGGGATTTTTTGAAAGCATGACATGGCTAAAGGAAAGTTCCCGAAAAGTAGCCAAGGCGATAAGCCCTTCCGTAGATTTTCTATGCGAGATTTTTTCATAAATTTCTCTGGTTACGGTCACTACAGGGCTTTCCGTTTTTGTTTCAATCTTTTTAACTTCATTTTCCGCAAGTAATTCTTCACACCAAAGTAGTTGGGTTATTTGATAACCTCCTTGGATTGCCAGGTTTATTTCTCTAAATCCTTCTATCACAAACTCACCTTGTTTTTTTCTGGCTTTCGATTTTGTTTGAAGTAAAAGGATTTTTTTAACCAAAGAATTTTGGCTACTACTGATGGATTTATACACGCTTTATGTTTTCACAAAAATAAAAAAAGCTTTCCAAAGAAAGCCTATTGTTTATTATTTCGCGTACTTGTTACGGTACCGTTCGTAAAGTTCTGTTTGATGAGATTTTAAAATAATCTTTCGGCCATCAATGAATGCATCTGTAAGTTGGTTAGTGCGCATGTCCAACGCATTCCCCTCAGAAACAAACAAAGTAGCACTTTTTCCAATTTCCAATGTACCATACTTATCGCTAATACCTAAAATTTTAGCCGTATTTTCTGTAATCATTTGAAGGGCTTGTTCTTGGTCTATACCGTAAGCACTTGTATGACCAGCATAGAATGGCAAATTTCTGGTATTCATTCGGTCCATCTGTCCGCTTGCCTCCAAGCCTACCAAAATATTGTTTTGCATTAGTAAAGCAGGAAGTTTATAGAACATATCATAGTCATCATCTTCACTGTTTGGCAAAGAGTGTACCCGTTTCACTAAGACAGCGGTTTTTGATGTCTTGAGAAGTTCCATGACTTTATGGGCTTCACTTCCCCCAATAATTACCATATCTGGAATATTTAAATCTTTTGAAAACTGAATGGCATCAATAATTTCTTGCTCGAGATCAGCATGGATGTATAATTTTTTTTCTCCTGAAAACAAAGATTTCAAAGATTCTAATCCAAGATTTCTTGAATTATTACCTTTTTGATTATAGCTTTTTGCTTGTACGAACAAATCTGTAATGTCTGTAACTTTTTTGCTGTATGCTTTATTTTCCTCACTAAACGCTCTAGAACCGAATCCTTCATTTTTAGACTTAAAAATTGTTGGCCAATTCAGGTGTATACCATCATCAACTTTAACTGCTGCATCTTCCCAATTCCAAGCGTCGAGTTGGACGATTGATGATGTTCCGGAAATAGTCCCTCCTTGGGGAGTAATCTGCGCTATTAAAACACCATTTAAACGGCTTGCTTCCACAACTTGAGATTCAGCATTATATGCAATTAAACTGCGAACATTGGAAACATCATCGCCAATTTCCTGTTGGTCGATTGTGGCTTTCACAGCATCTAATTCACCTAAACCTAAGGTAGAATTTGGAATAATAAAACCCGGATAAACATGTTTTCCAGTTGCATTGATCACTATTCCGTTTGATGTATTGGTTTCATTCCCAATCGCTGTAATTAATCCATTTTCGAAGGTGATATTCGAGTTTTTGATCACTTGCCCATTTCCTAAATGCAAAGTAGCTCCTTGAATGGTTATTTTTTCCGTTTGACTTTTCGCCGGAGTCTGTTGCGCATTGGCAATAAGTCCGCAGAAAAGAATACTATATAATAAATGTTTCATATCTACATTAGATTAATCAACTGTATCGCAGTGGTTAAGTTTATTTTCTTTCTTCGTGGGTTTTTGAGTCTCTGAACCACCATTTTTTTCTTTTAACATGGCATTGATGAGTTGGCTCCTTTCTTTTTGAATATTTTCTCTTTTCACTTTATCAGTGGCTATATCAAAATAGGTTTTTCCCTCGATAATCGTTCTTTCGGCTATGGCGTTTACAGAAAGTGGATTGTCACTCCATAACACCAAATCGGCATCCTTTCCCTCTTTTATACTGCCTACGTAATTATCTATACGTAAAAGTTTAGCTGGATTAAGGGTGACCATTTTCCAAGCCTCTTCTTCGGAGACGCCGCCATATTTTATAGTTTTAGCTGCTTCTTGATTTAATCTTCTCATCATTTCAGCATCGTCAGAATTAATGGCTGTAATAACTCCCTGGCTGTGCATCAAAGCCGCATTGTAAGGTATAGCATCTTTTACTTCATATTTATAAGCCCACCAGTCACTAAATGTAGATCCGCCCACACCGTGTGCCTTCATCTTATCCGCAACTTTGTAACCCTCCAGGATATGGGTAAAAGTATTGATATTAAAATTGAATTGCTCGGCAACTTTCATCAACATATTAATTTCACTCTGAACATAAGAATGGCAAGAAATAAATCTTTCTTTGTTAATGATTTCTACCAAAGTTTCTAATTCGAGGTCCTTTCTAAAAGGTTTTTCGCTTTTTTTCAATGCTTCATATTCTTTGGCACGCTGAAAATAGTCGATAAAAACTTGTTCAACACCCATCCTTGATTGGGGGAAACGACCGCCCATCCAGTTCGATTGCTTCACATTTTCTCCCAATGCGAACTTGATAAATTTAGGTGCTTTGGGATCGATTAATTTATCCGGAGTTTCTCCCCACTTCATTTTGATAATGGCAGATCTCCCTCCAATAGGGTTAGCAGATCCGTGAAGAATTTGTGCTTGGGTAACACCTCCTGCCAGCGCTCTGTAAATATTGATATCTTCAAAGTCTATCGCCTCTTCCATGGTCACTTCAGCTGTAGAATTTTGACCTACTTCATTTGTACTTACGGTTGAGATATGGGAATGTTCGTCAATTATTCCGGAAGTCAAGTGTTTTCCAGTACCGTCTATTTCTTTTGCGTTTTTTGCAGTTAAAGATTTACCTACTTTATCAATTTTTCCATCTCTGATCAACACATCAGTATTTGTTAAAATCCCATCGGCCTCATTCGTCCAAACCGTTACATTTTTAATGAGCAGTGTTTCCTGAAGAGGTTGTTTGGTAAAGCCATATCCATTATTGGGATACGTAATAGGAGTGAGCCATGGAATTTTCTCTGCCACCTTTTCAGCTTTTTCATTTTTTTTAACTTCCTGCTGTTTAGTCGACGTAAACTTGGTTTCTCTTCCATCACTCAAAATAGCTATTCCCGAGAATTTTGCAGGATCGATTACTTTAGCGGACAATCGGATGTATTCGGTTTCTATTTTTGAGGAGTTAAAATATAGGGTCATCCAATTATCGGTAAAACTTATTTTTGCAGGGAAATTAATCGTGTCTTGTTTTACTTTTACTTTCAAATTTGGATTTGACCCGTCAATTTGGAGGGTATAAGTCTGATTATTTATCGATACATTATAATTCCCAGAAATGTCTTTAAGATCCAAATCATTAATCGCATGCCTTTTCCCTTGAATCCAATTTTCATATATAATGGTTTCTTTTTCGAATATGTCATTCGAACAAATAATAAAATTTGCGAGTTTTCCTTTTTCTAGGGTACCCATTTCATTTGACTTGCCTAACATAGAGGCAGGGATGGTAGTCAATGAGGCCAAGGCAGCATTTTTATCAAAACCGTAATTGATGGCTTTTAACAAATTTTCTTTAAAGTCGCTCATCTTTCCTAGTCCAAAGGATGTCAGGGAGAAATTAACTCCATTCTTTTGCAAACTTGCCAAATTTGAGGGAGCTTGATTCCAATAGCGCATGTCGCTCAGCGCAATATAATCGGCAAGCAAAGGATTTTCAACATCATAAGCTTTTGGGAAATTGATAGGAATAATATAGCTGCTCCCGGTACTTTTGATCTTGTCTACAAGCTTGTATTCGTTCCCTCCGCCTACAATGATATAGTTAATTCCCAATTCTTTTCCCAATTGATGTGCCCTTAGCCCGTCTGCTATATCACCACTATAAAAAATCTGTCGTAGAGTTTTGTTTCGGTTGAAGGCCTCAAGTGAAAGGTCTTTGGTTTTACTTTTACCCGTACTGTACCAGTCAGCATCATAGCTTACTTGCTTTAGCAAAGCCATGCTGCCCATGATAGAATTCGGATAAATCTGATTGCTAATGCTACTTTTTGTGAAAGATAGAAATTGCGCAGACCGATCGTCTATGATTCTCTCAGCATCAGTTCCATGTTCATTTAATGACACTAGTGCCCCTGTTCCTCTAATAATTCCATCAGGCATATGTGTATTTACAACCCCAAATCCAAGTTTTCTCAGTTCCTTCGCTTTTTCATGATCGAACTTAAATTCTGATACGCTATTTCTTTCTGGAAGAATATGGTCATTCCAATAATAACCCTCTCTTTTTGAGTCGTATTGTGGAGAGCCGCCGGATCTGAAATTTTCTGAAGTTTTCTTTTCTACTTTAAATCCGAAATCGGAGTATGCATCGATAAATGAGGGGTAAATTCTCTTGCCTTTTAGGTCAATAATCACACAATTATCGGGTAGAGCAGCTGTTTTGGAAGTACTGATAACTTCTTCTCCTCTTATGAGCAAAGTTCCCTCTACTTTTTGCGTTGGACTTATATGAATTTCAGCATTCGTAAATGCAGTGTAGTTTTTGTTTTCATTTTTTACGCCGTCATTTTTGGGATAATACTCCTGAGCAAATAAGGCAATGGGTAAAATAAAAAGTAAGTATAAAGCTTTTTTGATCATATTGTTGTGATTTGGGTAAATATATAAAAAGAATTATAACCCATAACCCTCTTTGTATGCGATGAGTAATTTTGTCATATTTGAATAGCTTTTTATACCATCTTTCTGATTATTCATTTTTAAATAGCCGTCGTAAAAAGCTTTAAAATAAGCTTCTGACGGGTTTTTGTATTTTGACCAAAACAATTCCAGTTCTTCAATATTTTTAATAATACCCTTGGGGGTTCTTCTAAAAAGTTCTCTGGCTTTGTCAGGGTTGGTTTTTGAAAGATCGTATAAAGCATATCGATATGCCATTAGCAATCCCGAATATTTCACATAGGGGTCATCGTGAAAATATGCCGCTAAAAAACCAATGAAATTGGCTTCACTTTCGAAACCAATCCCCAATTGATGAGCCATTTCGTGTAAACAAATCATGGGTAAGGAAACTTTAGGCACTAAATAATCTACTTGTGCTTCACCTGTAAATGGGTTGAGATACCCTGAAAACCCCATATAAGTTAGGGGTAAACTGATCAAAGATTTTTTGAGAGAAATAGGCTTGTAATCGTATTGTGGGAATCTTGATTGCAGATTTCTGTAACCTTCCGGAACAATTTTGAAAATTTCATTTTTAGTGTAGGGAGGTACAACCGGTAACGAATCATTTGAAACAATCTGACGTAACGTTTTAGTGGTTTCGTTTAAAACAAATTTTGAAAAATCTTCAAGCTGTGATTCGGTTAGCTCTTCCTCTTTGAGTCCCATTCTCGAATAAGTATTTTCTCTAGAATAGTTCAATCCCCATAAAAAATAGAATAAAAAATAGGCCAAAGACAAAGTGGCGCCGACAGAATACAGGTGTGATTTTTTTCTAAAATCTTTATTGAATATAAATAGATATATGTATCTGGTTATTAGTAAAATAGCTAAGGCATATAAAATATCTCCAACAGAGAAAGGAATCCAGCCATTGGTCAATCTGAACACTTTAGAAATAACAATATAGATTCCCTGACTATAATATTTTTCTATCCATTTGGGAAAATATGAACTGAGCCAAACTAAGCATATTTGGAGTAATAACCCATAAGTCAACCATTTTTTAAGATCTCTCATTGCCACACAATTTACAGATACAAAATCAAATTGCCGAAACTATACTTGGAAATTTATAGTTAAATTTTTTCGGTAAACAGATGAAAAAAATTTACATTTACCTCGGCTGCTAGTTTATTAACAAATAATCAGTTTTCAACAAATTTTGTTGAAATATACTACTTCTAGAAAAGTATTTATAAATTATTATTAAGGTACATTTGCCAAATGGAAAAAGCGAAAGTAATACAGTCGAAAGGGATGAAATTGGGGAATATTATCAATCTTGAGCAGGGAAAACTTCCTCCTCAAGCCGTCGATTTGGAGGAGGCTGTACTAGGTGCTATGCTAATTGATAAAAAAGGGGTAGATGATGTAATTGATATTCTGCATCCTGATGTTTTTTATAAACCGGCGCATCAATATATCTATCAGGCTATTTTTCATTTATTCAATGCTTCAGAGCCTATTGACCTGTTAACAGTGTCAAATCAATTAAGGAAACAATCACAATTGGATGCCGCTGGTGGAGATTATTACTTAATCAATTTAACACAAAAAGTATCTTCTTCTGCGCATGTTGAGTTTCATGCCCGTATTATTTTACAGAAATATATCCAACGGCAATTGATTTCTATTTCAAGTGAGATTATTAAAAGTTCTTACGATGAGACTACAGATGTATTTGATCTGCTCGATGAAGCGGAAGCTAAACTTTTTGATATTACACAAGGGAATTTGAAAAAGAGTTCCGAGGCGGCAGAAAATTTAGTGAGTCAGGCACTTAAGAAAATTGAAGAAATCTCGAATAAGGAGGGAATGAGCGGTGTGCCTACAGGTTTTACAAAAGTAGATAATCTTACCTCGGGTTGGCAACCCTCTGATCTGGTTATTTTAGCTGCAAGACCTGGTATGGGTAAAACGGCCTTCGTGATGTCGATGGCGAAGAATATGGCCATAGAATTTAATATTCCTGTAGCAATTTTTTCTCTGGAAATGTCTTCAGTTCAGTTGATTACGAGGATGATTTCAAGTGAAACTGGAATATCTTCAGAGAAACTTAGAAAAGGTAATCTCGAAGCATTTGAATGGGAGATTTTAAACAGAAAAGTAAAGAATTTATCAGAAGCTCCCGTTTATATTGATGATACGCCTTCCTTATCTATTTTTGATCTAAGAGCAAAAGCCAGACGATTGGTTTCACAGCATGATGTAAAGATCGTAGTGATTGATTATTTGCAGTTGATGACCGTTGGTAACACCGGAAAAGGTAGTGGTAACCGCGAGCAAGAAATTTCGATGATCTCCAGAAATTTAAAGGCTTTAGCCAAAGAATTGAACATTCCTGTAATTGCCTTGTCCCAGTTATCAAGGGCGGTAGAAACACGAGGAGGTAGTAAAAGACCCTTGTTGTCCGATTTGCGTGAATCGGGGGCTATTGAGCAAGATGCTGATATTGTGTCATTTATCTATAGACCGGAGTATTACGGAATGACCGAATGGGATGATGACGAAAGAACCCCTTGTGAGGGCCAGGCAGAATTTATCATTGCCAAGCATAGAAATGGTGGTTTGGATAATATACGGCTGAAATTCGTCGGTAAATTGGCGAAATTTGCAAACTTGGAGGAAGGTTTTGATACAGAGTTCCAATCTTCTATTAATTCAGGGGTTTCACCGGTTCATTTCGGAAGTGCACACGATGCTTTTGGTCCGGATGACGAGGAAGATGTGCCTTTCTAAAGAATGCACTATGCAGTTCAAAAAAAGCTTTTTACGCTTATTATTTTTAATTTTTTATGTTCAAGTAAAGGCCTCTTTTTTGCTTGTTCCAATGGATACTTCTCAATCTAACCATCTCAAAGCGTACGGCATTACTTTTTTTTCGTTGCAAAATGGAGTCAAAGTGCAATGGCTTCTCAATTATAGAGGGGGCTCTTTCTTATTGGAAAATCAGGATTTTCTAAAGAAAGAATTGATTATCCGTGGTATTTCGTATGATGAATTATCTATGAATAAGGCAGCTGAAATATTAAGTGAGATTGAAAGTCCTTCTAAAAACCAAACGACTGTACTATTAGAAAAGGCGCCAAAAATTGCAGTTTATTCTCCAAAATCAAATCAACCATGGGATGATGCCGTTACATTGGTTTTGCAATATGCAGAAATTCCCTATGATATTATTTACGATAAGGAAGTATTAGACGATAAATTATTGCTTTACGAATGGCTTCATTTGCATCATGAAGATTTTACCGGTCAATATGGTAAGTTTTACGGTGCTTTTCGCACGGCACCTTGGTATATTGATGCAAAGGAAGAAGCGGAAAAGATGGCTCAAGCATTAGGTTTTGAAAAAGTTTCTCAAGAAAAATTAGCCGTTGCCCTAAAAATCAGAGATTATGTATATGGCGGAGGATTTATGTTTGCCATGTGTTCTGCCACCGACAGTTTTGATATCGCATTAGCCGCTGAGGGAGTTGATATTTGCGAATCGGTTTTTGACGGGGATCCATCTGATCCGGATTATCAACTTAAAATAGATTATGAAAAAACTTTTGCCTTCACAGATTTTGTACTTGAAAGAAATCCTGTGATTTATGAATTTTCGAGTATAGACATGACGCAAAAGAGAAATATCTTAAAGACTGAGGATTATTTCGAACTCAAAGAGTATTCGGCTAAATGGGATAGAATTCCAAGTATGCTATGCCAGAATCATACCCTGATGGTAAAAGGTTTTATGGGCCAAACCACCTCCTTTAATCCCACTCAAATTAAACCTAATGTACAGGTTATGGGAGAGAATAAAGTGAATGGGGAAGCCAGGTATATTCATGGAGTTAAGGGAAAGGGAATGTTTACCTTTTACGGAGGTCACGATCCTGAAGATTACCAGCATAGGGTAGGAGATGCCAAAACAGAATTAGATCTGCATCCAAATTCTCCTGGTTACCGATTGATCTTGAATAATGTCCTTTTTCCGGCCGCAAAGAAACAAAAACAAAAAACCTGATAATTCGATTAGATTTTGGTATCAGCTATTTTTTCTCTATCCATTTTCTCGCATTTACAAAGGCCTCTAACCAAGGACTCACCTCATCTGCTCTTCCATACGGATAATTTGCCCAATTCCATTGGAAAATAGACCTTTCAATGTGGGGCATCATAACCAGATGTCTGCCGTCATCACTCGACATCATGGCAGTATTAAAATCAGAACCATTAGGGTTAGCAGGATATCCCTCATAGCCATACTTCGCTACAATATTGTAGTTTTCTTCTGCATAAGGGAAGCTAAATTTTCCCTCTCCATGCGAGATCCATACACCTAAAGTACTTCCTGCCAAAGTAGACAGCATTACCGAATTATTTTCTTGAACTTCCACAGATGAAAAATTGCTTTCGTGCTTAAAAGAATCGTTGTGAAGCATTTTTGGTTTTTCCTTATGATCCGGATTGATTAATTCCAATTCTATAAACAACTGACAGCCGTTGCATATTCCAACGGATAAAGTATCTTTTCTCGCAAAGAAATTCTGAAGTGCCTGATTGGCTTTTTCATTGTATTTAAAAGCGCCAGCCCAGCCTTTTGCCGAACCCAGGACGTCACTATTAGAAAATCCGCCAACCGCCCCTATAAATTGAATATCTTCCAAATTCTCTCTTCCGCTCATCAAATCGGTCATGTGAACATCTTTTACTTCAAAGCCTGCTAAATACATGGCATGTGCCATTTCTCTTTCACTATTCGATCCTTTTTCTCTTATAATGGCTGCTTTTGGTTTGTTTATCCCGCTTATTGCTGGGAGCTTTCCATTAAAATGAATAGGGAAAACATAGTTGAGCGGCTGATTTTTATAGTTAGTAAAGCGTTCATCAGCCTTATTATTTTTACACTGATTTTTATCCAGTAAATAAGAAGTTTTAAACCAGATATCTCTGTACTCCGAAATATGAAAAGAAAGACCTAAATTACTGATTTCAAGTGTCTCTCCATCAATTGCTTTTCCAATCTGCCTGAAGATGATTTGATTTTCAGTCAAGATATTCTCAACAATTTCCGGTTGATCAGTTTGAATTATGACACCACTGTTTTCAGAAAATAAAAGCTCAACAGTATCTTTATAATTAAATGCCGATAGGTCGATTTGAGCAGCTAAATTTGTCTCAGCAAAACACATTTCTAAAAGAGTAGTGATCAAGCCGCCCGAAGAAACATCATGTCCTGCAGTTATTAATCCCAATTTGATTAATTTTTGGACTGTGTTAAATGCTTGTTTAAAATATAAATCATCTTTAATAGTGGGTGCTTTTGAACCTACTTTATTTTTGGTTTGAGCAAAGCTGCAACCTCCTAAATTTAGGTCATCTTTGGAAAAGTCAAGATGATAGATTTTATTGTTTTCTATCATTTTTAATACGGGTTCAATCACTTTACTCACATCCTGACATTGGCCGCCTGCAGATATAATGACGGTTCCAGGAGAAAGTACCTCATCATTTTTGTATTTCTGCTTCATGGAAAGTGAATCTTTCCCTGTTGGAATGTTGATTCCCAATGCGATGGCAAAAGCTGAGGCAGCTTCAACTGCTCTGTATAATCTCGCATCTTCACCCTCATTTCTACAGGGCCACATCCAATTGGCAGAAAGAGAAACAGATGCCAGGTCGTTTTCTAATGGCGCCCAAACTATATTCGTCAATGATTCCGCAATGGCCATTTTCGATCCGGCTACCTCATCGATCAAAGCGATCGCTGGTGCATGTCCGATGGAAGTGGCTATTCCGCTTTTTCCTTTAAAATCGATGGCCGTAACACCCACATTATTCAAGGGTAATTGCAAGGCGCCACAACATTGTTGTTTTGCCACTTTACCACCAACACATCGATCCACTTTGTTGGTCAGCCAATCTTTACAAGCTACAGCTTCTAAAGAAAGCACCTGTTTCACATAGTCATAAATATGTTCTGCTGAATAATCGATATCTGCGTATTTTCTTGTAATATATTTATCGGTCATGATGGTTTTAGGAGAACTGCCGAACATGTCAATAAGTTTAAAATCCATAGGATTTTTGTTCAATTTATTTGATCTGAAAACAAATTTCCCCTTATCGGTTACCTTCCCAACTGTATAGAACGGAGACCTTTCTCTATCGGCAATTCTATGGAGCAGGTCGATGTCTTGGTCATGGATCACTAGTCCAATTCTTTCCTGTGATTCATTTCCTATAATTTCTTTTGCGGAAAGGGTAGGGTCGCCTATGGGCAAAGCATGGAGATCAATTTCACCTCCGGTTTCTTCTACCAATTCAGACAAACAGTTTAGGTGCCCGCCGGCGCCGTGATCGTGGATAGAAATAATTTTATTATCATCACTTTCAACCATGGCACGGATTGTATTCGCTACTCTTTTCTGCATCTCAGGGTTAGAGCGTTGGACTGCGTTGAGTTCAATGGCGTTGCTAAATTCTCCTGTATCTGCCGAAGAAACTGCAGCCCCACCCATACCTATTCTATAATTATCTCCTCCCAGCACTACAATATCATCTCCCGGACTTGGTTTATCTTTAATGCTGTCTGTTTTTTTGCCATATCCAATTCCGCCTGCCAACATAATCACCTTATCATAGGCGAGTTTTCTGTTGTGTTCTTCATGTTCAAAAGTATAAAGAGAGCCGGTGATTAAGGGTTGTCCAAATTTGTTACCGAAGTCTGAAGCCCCATTGGATGCTTTAATCAATAGATCTAAAGGTGTTTGGTATAACCAATCTCTTTCTTCAATTTCCTCCCAGGGTTTTTCATTATTTAATCTCGGATATGGAGTCATATAAACAGCCGTACCAGCCAAGGGTAAAGATCCTTTTCCACCGGCCAATCGATCTCGAATTTCACCTCCGGATCCAGTTGCTGCACCATTAAATGGTTCAACAGTTGTAGGGAAATTATGCGTTTCTGCTTTTAAAGAAATAACCGATTCAATTTCCTTTTTTTCGTAAAAATCAGGTTTGTCAAAAGTTTTTGGCGCAAATTGTTCCATCACTGGTCCTTCGACAAAAGCCACATTGTCTTTATACGCAGAGACTAATGAATTAGGGTTTTCCTGTGAGGTTTTTTTGATCATTTTGAACAATGATCCTTCTTGTTCAACCCCGTCTATGACAAAAGTTCCATTAAAAATTTTATGTCGGCAATGTTCTGAATTTACCTGAGAAAACCCAAAAATTTCAGAATCCGTTAGTTTTCTGCCAAGCTTTATGGTCAAATTTTCAAGGTATACTATTTCTTCAGCACTAAGCGCTAAACCTTCTTTTTCGTTATACGCCGCAATATCATCAATATCTAAAATTGGCTCCGGTTTTATATCTATTGTAAATAGCGTTTGGTCCAGCACTGTGTATTGTGCTTGTATCATGGGATCAAATTTTCCGTCGATCTCCGATTTATGAAATTCTTCGATTCGAATTATATTTTCAATACCCATATTCTGGGTTATTTCAACGGCATTTGTACTCCACGGGCTAATCATTTCTTTTCTCGGACCTATATAAACACCAGTTAAGCTTTTATCTGGCAACAATTCAGCATTTCCAAACAGCCAAATAAGCTTTTCTATACTTTCAGGTTCAAAATTTGCTGAGGTACTTACAGCATAAGTGGTTTGGTTCTTTTGAAAAAAATAGATCATCTTTTTAGATTGATTTTAATGAGCCACAAATTTAAAAAAAGCTCGTGCGATAAATATGTTTTGTATTTAATTTTATGTCTTATTTTCATGCTTTTTTGACCAGTAAGGCCATATAAAAACCATCAAATCCGGTTTTCGCAGGAGATATCTTCTTTTCTTCTACCAACGAAAATTCTGAATTTTTTGTCAGAAATTTTTGCACCTGTTCCTCATTTTCTGAAGGAAGTATAGAACAGGTAGCATAGACTAAATTTCCACCAGGTTTTACCATAGAGGCATAATTCTGTAAAATTTCTGCTTGTGTTTTTTTTATATCTTCTATAAACTCGGGTTTTAATTTCCATTTTGCATCAGGATTCCTCTTTAAAACACCCAGCCCGCTGCATGGAGCATCAATTAATACTTTATCAGCGGAATTGTGCAGTTTCTTTATGGTTTTGTTATTTTCGATAGGTTTAATGGTGATATTATGTGCACCATTTCTTTTAGCTCTTCTTTTTAATTCAAGCAATTTATTTTCGTAAAGATCCAAGGCAATGATCTGCCCTTTATTTTCCATTAAACTGGACAAATGTAGTGTTTTTCCACCTGCACCGGCACAAGCATCAATGACACGATCTCCCGGTTTTACTCGCAAAAACGGAGCAACTAGTTGAGATGAAGCATCTTGTACTTCGAATAAGCCATTTTTAAAAGCCTCCGTTTGAAAAATATTCTGTCTTTCCGATAAAATAAGTGCATCAGGAAAATGAGCATTTTGAATTGTTTCAACGCCTTCCTTTTCCAAAATAATTTGTAAGGCACCCGGATTTGTTTTTAGCCTATTGGTTCTTAAAATGACTTCTGCCTGTTGATTGAGTGCTGCAATTTCCTGGGTCCAATCTTCCCCTAATTCTTTCTCTCCCAGTTCATCTAACCAATCTGGAATAGATTCTCTGTACTTTCTTATTTTGCTCAATTCGTCAAACTTCCCTTTAATTCTTCTGGAAGGGGTTTCTTCAAACCCTCTCCAATCCGGTAATTTATAACCTTGTAAAACAGCCCAAACAGAAAAGTTTTTCCAAATATTTTCCCGAGAATAAAAATCTTTCGTCCCTGCAATCTCGTTGTACATTCTTTTCCAACGAACCATGTTGTAAACAGTTTCTGCAATAAATTTTCTGTCACGAGCACCCCATCGCTTATCTCTTTTTAATACATTTTGAACTACTTTGTCAGCATACTCATTTTCGTTATAGATCGAGTATAAGGCATCTATTACCGCCATTACTAAAGTTCGGTGTAAACGTTTGTCGTTGGGATTTTCCATTTAAAAGGGTGTGAATTTGAAAGTGCAAAGATACTTATTCTGAAAGAAGTAAGGCTGAATTTTTTGAATGACTGTGGGCATTTAAAACTTTTCAAAAACGCTTAACCCAAAAAGGGCAAAATCATATTTTGCCGGGTCTGTTGGGTCTAATTTTCTCAACTCACAATCTAATTCAATTAAAGCTTTGGCATCGTTTTGTTTTCTTTCAATTAACCTTAATTTTCTGGCTACATTTCCGGAATGGACATCTAAAGGGCAAGATAGGATAGAAGGAGGAATGTTTTTCCATAAGCCAAAATCTACACCCTTTTGATCATTTCTCACCATCCATCGCAAGAACATATTGATTCTTTTTGCGGCAGAACCTTTGAGTGGATCGGAAATATGTTTTTCTGTTCTTAGCGAATGGGGTATTTCGAAAAAGCGTTTTTTAAAATGATGAATGGCAAACTGTAGGTCGGTTTCTGTTTGGTGTTTGGTAAAAATGCCTTCTAATCCGCCATAATTGAGATAAATATGTTGCGTGCTTTTGATAAATTGTAACAAATCGATTCCATTAAAAGTTCTGTGCACAAAATTTTTGAGCTTGTCTAAATCTTTTTTTTGATGATTAATAACAAAGTCAAATGGAGCTTCATCCATTAATTCCATTAATATAAGTGCGTTTTTTATAATGCTTTTTCGATTACCCCAGGCAATAGTCGCCGACAAAAAACCCGAAATTTCTATATCCTCTTTTTTTGTAAAGCGATGTGGAATTTGGATAGGATCTGATTCGATAAATTTAGGTTGATTAAATTCATTTGCTTTAAAATCCAGAAATTCCTTAAGCTCACTTGGGTTCATTTTTGGCAGTTTTTTCTTGAATTTCAAAAGTAAAGAAATCGCAGGACATGACTAATTTACTATATTCGTATTGCGATGAGCAGTACGGATAAATTACAAACTTCAATTGCCTATTTAAAGGGGGTTGGTCCTAACAGAGCAGAAATTTTAGGCAAAGAATTAGGCATCTTTACTTTTGCCGATCTTTTAAATTTTTTTCCCTTCCGTTATATTGATAAGACAAAGTTTTATAAAATAAGCGAATTATTACCTAATTCTACTGAGGTTCAGCTTATTGGAAATATATCTAATCTAAGAATAGTCAACCAAAAAAGGGGTAGCAGGCTTACCGCTACTTTTACTGATGATACTGGAAGAATTGAGCTTGTTTGGTTCAAAGGAGCTAAATGGATTCAGGAGTCTATTAAACTGAATACGCCATATGTGATTTATGGAAAAATATCTGTTTTTAACGGAATGTTTAATATACCACACCCGGAAATGGAATTGTTATCGGTAAATAGAGCAAATTTGCGATCAGCTTTGCAACCTGTTTATCGGTCGACAGAAAAATTGAGCAATAAAGGAATCAATAACAGGGTATTGCAAGGTTTGATCCAGCAAATTTTGAAAGAGATCAATGGTCAATTCGAGGAGTCATTATCTAATGAGATAATAGAAAAATACAAGTTATTGTCTAAATCTGAAGCCATGCTTCACATACATTTTCCCGATAATCAAGAAAAACTATTTGAGGCGCAAAAACGACTAAAGTTTGAGGAGTTGTTTTTTATCCAATTACAATTGATCCGTAAAAAGGTGTTGAGAAACATCAAATTCAAAGGCTTTATTTTTAAAGAAATTGGCGACCATTTTTATCAATTTTATGAAAAGCATTTACCTTTTGAATTGACTAATGCACAGAAAAAAGTTCTTAAAGAGATTAGAAAGGATGTTGGTTCCGGAGCTCAAATGAACCGACTTTTGCAAGGGGATGTTGGTTCGGGTAAGACAATTGTTGCACTTATGAGTATGTTAATGGCATTGGATAATGGCTTTCAATCTGCTCTTATTGCACCAACAGAAATTCTAGCAACCCAACATTTCAATGCCTTAAAAGAACTTTTAGGTGAAATGGATATTAGGATTGAGTTATTGACCGGATCATCTAGAACCTCTCAAAGAAAACAAATTCATAGGGATTTACTATCCGGAGAGCTACATATTCTAGTTGGAACCCATGCTGTTTTCGAAGAAATTGTACAGTTTAAAAACTTAGGCTTGGCCATCATCGATGAGCAGCACAGATTTGGTGTAGCGCAAAGAGCAAAAATGTGGGAAAAGAACCATTTGCCGCCACATGTTTTGGTGATGACGGCCACTCCTATTCCCAGAACTTTGGCGATGAGTATTTATGGTGATTTGGATATTTCCGTTATCGATGAACTCCCTCCCGGAAGGAAAATGATTAAAACAGTCCATCGATTTGATCAAAACAGGTTATCGGTTTTTCAATTTATCAAAGAAGAGATTAAAAAGGGAAGGCAAATCTATATTGTTTATCCGCTCATTGAAGAATCTGAACAACTCGATTATAAAGATTTGATGGATGGGTTTGAAAGTATTTCGAGAGAATTTCCTTTGCCTGATTTCAGAATAAGTATCGTACATGGAAAAATGAAATCAGCTGATAAGGATTATGAAATGCAAAGATTTGTAAATGGTGAAACACAGATCATGGTGGCAACAACGGTAATAGAAGTAGGTGTTAATGTACCTAATGCGAGCGTCATGATTATAGAAAGTGCAGAGCGCTTTGGTTTGTCTCAACTACATCAATTAAGAGGCCGGGTTGGGCGAGGAGCCGATCAAAGTTATTGTATCTTGATGACTGGAAGCAAACTTTCGGATGATGCAAAAACGAGATTGCAAACCATGGTAGAAACCAATGACGGTTTTCAAATTGCCGAAGTAGATCTTAAGTTAAGAGGACCTGGGGATTTGTCGGGAACACAACAAAGCGGTGTATTAAATCTAAAAATTGCAGACATCAGTAAAGATGCGCAGTTGCTGTTTTTGGCCAGAGAAGAAGCACTTAGTTTGTTAAAGGAAGATCCGCATTTAACAGAATTAAACAATTTGCACATTTCTCAAACCTACCAAAAGATTATGCTAAACAAAGAGAATTGGACAAATATTAGTTAATTTGTATTCTAAACCTGACCGAATAAAATGTTTAAAAAGTTAACTCTTCTTCTGCTCTTTTTATTTTCTGCCGGGTTATTTGCACAGAAAGATACCATAAAACTAAAGGACGATGGGATATTGGTGGGTGAAATCAAAGAGTTAAAACAAAGTGTATTGACCTTTAAAACGAGTTACAGTAAAAGGGATTTCCAAATCAAATGGTATAAAATTTCTGAAATACGAAGTAACAGATATTTTATTGTTGAATTAGAAGATGGTACGCGCATGTCGACCACAGTCAATAGTGTTTCGACCCATCCTGGCAAGGTCGATTTATACGCTGGGATGAATTCATTCGAAGAAAATATAGAGAATATAATTTACTTAGATCCTATCGGAAACAATGTATTCAGCAGACTTTCATTAGCTATAGATTTTGGTTTGACATTCACGAAGGCAAATAACCTCAGACAATTGACTACAAATTTTTCTGGTAATTATGCGGCCGATAAATGGTCATCGAGTGCTTATTTAAACATGGTGTTCAGTAGGCAAGACGGTATTGATGACGTAAGAAGAATTGACGGAAATATTGATTTGTATTATTTTCTGCCAAATGAATGGTATGCTGCATTAGAAGCTGATTATTTAGGAAACGACGAACAATTATTGGCTCTGAGATCCACCTATAAATTAGGGGGCGGATATTTTTTTGTCAAGACTAATGAGATGTATCTCGGCACAGGTGCGGGAATTGCACATAGCACCGAAACTTATACGGATAACGCACCAACCAAACAAAGTTCTGAAGCCTACGCAGGGTTCGGATTTAATAAGTACGATATTGGAGATTTCAGTATGATGACAAATGCTACTTACTACTACAGCCTAACAGAAAAAAATAGGAGTAGATTAGATATGAGTCTCAATTTGAAGTATGATTTGCCGTATGATTTTTATATTAAAATGAGTTACACCTATAACTTCGACTCAAAACCCACAGAAGGGGCGTCAAAATCAGATTACGTAGCCCAAACCTCTTTTGGTTGGGAACTCAAGCACTAACTATTGCAAGACTTTTTCTTGGCTAAAAACTTCTTTAAAAGACCTAATGTTAGGATCTTTTTGGTTTAAATATCTCCTGCTGCCTAAGTATCTGTCTGTATTTGATTTGTCGTAGTGCGGAGATTCAGGAATTACAGAACTCAATCTAACCTGACTGGCCGAATGAATAAATTGACCATCGTTATTTCCGAGCCAAATTCCCACATGGGTAACTCTTTCTTTATTTTCTTTGGTTGCCTTTGTACCAAAAAACATCAGATCACCCTTTTCGAGATTTTGAAAATTTAAATCCGGATCTACATTAATTCCTGCCTTTATTTGTTGAGAAGCGTCTCTCGATATGACAATTCCATTCATCAAATAAACTGTTTTTGTAAATCCGCTGCAATCTACTCCTTTAGATGAAGTTCCACCCCATAAATATGGAGCTCCCATAAACGCTAATGCCAGACGCTCAATTAAAGCACCTGATGGTTCCAACTCATCGAACCATTTGTTAAATAAAGTTGCCTCATTTTTTAAAACAAAACCTGTTCTGCCATCAGGGTAGGCTACTTTAAATGTTTTGTCGTTTTCAGATAAATAGTTTAGCACACTTCCCATGACGATATCGCTCACCTTTTCTGTTTCAGTTTCATCAGTGTACACATATCCTACTGGTTTAGTGTAAATAATTTTTGTAGCCGAGTTCCATGCTGAAAATTGCTTTTCATCCATTAATTCAATGCCCCCATGATCAACCCAAGCAAGATAGTCATCCGGTGTTTGAACTAGGTAAAAAGATCCATTTGTTTTTAAAACTTTAAGCGGGGTACCGAGCAAAGCTTGAGTGGCCAATTCAGCAGAATGTTTTCCTTCAGATCGAATATTTGCCACGGAATTATTTACAATGGCAAAAGTGAATTCATCTAAATCATTTTCCGGTAAAAGACGGATACTATCAATAAATGATAAATTAAGTTGGGTCAACTCGGTCTTTAAAGCGGCAAGGGCTTTGGGTAAATTGGTTTCACCAGCCAGTAACAAATTGTTTTTTCGCTCTTGTATTTCAATGTTGTATAATGCTACGCGTTTATCTGGAGCAAATGTTCTTTTAATACTGTCGTTTATTTTTATTGCACTTGTCAATTGCTTTTTTGTCGGATTACACGATAAAAACAAAACCAGCAGAAATATTATATATCTCATAAAAAATCAATTTTAAATGTTCAACAAAAAAATCATCATTAAAGCCTTTCTTTGATCCAATTTTTTAAATCATAAAAATTCTGTGGTGCGACCCCATGTCCCACAGGATATTCTTTAAATACATTGGGCACCCTTAAACTATTTAAAATGTCAGGCGTTTTTCTGGCCCAATCTGCCGGTATTACCTGATCTACAGATCCATGAGACACAAAAAAATCTAATTTTTTGATAGCCTCCAAATCTAGGTCTTTTCTAATTAGTTCTGTATTCAAATATCCACTAAGCGCCAAAACATATTGAATCTTTTTTGGATGATTCAAGGCATAAGCCGAACTCAAAATAGCTCCTTGACTAAACCCGAGCATAAAAATTTTGTCCTCATCAATTTCATATCTTGTTTTTAGATCGTCAATAAATTCATCAAGTAAAAGAAGCGAATTTTTTGCTTCCGGAAGATCAGAAAATTTATCCGCATTTTGGTCAAAGTGGATGGTATACCAGGCATAGCTGTCAAAACCCAAAGAAAGAGGTGCTTGAATACTTATGATCAATAATTCTTTTGGCAATTCTGAAGCAAATGAAAACAGGTCTTTTTCATTTGAACCATATCCATGCAAAAGCAAAAGAAGAGGCGATGCCCCACTATGTAATTTTGGTTTTTGAACTAGATATTGAAGAGATTGTAGGCCCATAAATTAAAAAAAGTAAAAGTATTGAGATCTATCATTTGAGCTCATAAAGAAAACACTTTTACCTTCCCCAAAAAAATATTAGCCTAAATTTTTAAACCAAATTTGGAATTGTTCACCAAGCACTGGAATGGTCTTTTCTTTTCCTTGAATTGCAGAAATTAATCCTAAAAGCCAAAGAACAAAAACAATAGGCGCGACGATCTTATAAAATAAAGAAATATCCATTACCGTGCTCATTAAATTTAATGCAAAGGCCAATAAAACAAGGCCCAAGGCTTGCCTGATGTGAAATGCAGCAAAGGAATTCTTTTTGTTTTGATTCATTACATAAGCTATTACCGTACCGATCAAAGTAATGTAACTAATAATGGCTATTGTTCTTCCTTCTTGAATGGTATTTTCTACTTCCATAGGTATTCTAAATTGAATTATACATGCCTTAAAGGTAAGTAAAACTTAATGACTTTACAATCAAAAATAATGAAGAATTGTTAGGCAATCACCAGGTTTGTCTTGTTTAAAATACCATAAACCCGACCCTTCATTTTTTTATTCTTATAAAGGGAATTTTTAGAGCTCGATAAAATATTTTCAGAAGTAAAAACATACTCTTTATCCGGATCAAACAAGGTTAAATTTGCCATTCCACCCTCTAAAATTGTTGGTAAGGAAAGACCGAACGCTTGTCTTGGACCATCCGTCAAGGCAGTGATGATGGTATCTAGGGGTAAAATACCACCTAAACTACCAAAAATACTTTCCAATCCAATCGTTCCATATAAGGCATTTTCCATTTCGAGCTTTTTATTCTCTATATCAATAGGATTGTGATCACTGGTTATCATGTCTATGGTGCCATCCAGTACCCCCCTGATCATTGCTTTGGTATCAGATTTTGTTCGAAGGGGCGGCGTTACTTTATAGTCTGAATCAAAATCGTGTAAAAGGTCATCAGTTAAGACCAAATGATGTGAGGCTACACTGCAAGTCACATTTAAGCCCTTTTTCTTTGCCTCTTTGATTAGTTTGACTGAATTGGCCGTTGAAATAGTAGGTATGTGTAATTTACCACCTGTATATTCCAATAAGTACAGATCGCGAACAATTTGCAACTCCTCGGCTAAAGCGGGAATTGATTTTAGCCCCAATTTTGTGCTATTGACTCCTTCATTGACAAAACCATGTTGAGCAAGATGACTATTTTGAGGAAAACTCATCACGATTCCGTCAAAATTCTGAGCATAGAGCAAGGCAATTTTCAAAAGGTTAGCATTGTCTATGGATTTATTATAATCGCCAAAGGCAATTGCTCCGGCATTATGCATATCGTACAATTCTGCCAATTCTTTTCCTTCTGCACTAACGGTTAAATTTCCAATTGGATATACATTTACACTTCCCTGATTTCCTTTGTTATAAAGAAATTCTACGGCCGATTTATGATCTACTTTCGGATTTGTATTTGGGTTTACAGCTACCGCTGTAAAACCGCTTTTCGCGGCCACATCGATACCATTGGCAATAGTTTCTCTATCTTCAAAACCCGGCTCACCAAAAGAAACACTGGTATCGAACCAACCCTGGGAAATATGTAAGTTTTCTAAAGAAATTTCCTTGCAATTGGACTTGTTGTCTATTTGATCAGCAATTTGAACGATCATCCCCCTCTCGATAAGAATGTCTTTTATTTGTCCGTTAAATTCAGAATTTTTATCGATGATCTTGGCTGATTTTAGTAGTACATTCACCTTGTAGTTATTTTTAATAATAATCAGTTTTTCATGAATTTTTGAATTAGCATTTCAGCTATGAGGAAAATCAAAACAAAAGTAATAAATAATTGCCACAAATTTCTGTCCTTTCCCTTTGTCTTCATCAACTTTAGCGCTTCTTCCAAATTGTTGTGAACAATGATGTTTTTCCCATTTTTGGTGATTCCGGAAATGTCTGTTTGTTTATAAGAACTTTCGCTTTTCGGATAATTATAGGCTAATTCTTCAAGGGTTAATTCCTGATGTGTTACTGAATAAATTCCTGATAAGCTTGGGACTTCGTTCGTCGTTAAAATTACCTTGTCATTTTGACGAATTTGAAGTGGAATATAATCGAGATCATTATTCGTTATATGGTATATTTCATCATTTTTTGTTTTCGCCTCGATACTGATTTCATTTGTTTGTCCGATTCTGTAATACAGATTTTTATAAGATTGGTCCTTAGTCGCAAAATTATAGAATAGTGGCACTATTAAGGTAGAGGAGGTCAAGTTAGTCATTTGATCGTCTAAAGGAGATGTAAATAGATAGATAATGCCTTTTCCCATTTCTGCTTTTGCCAAAAAGGGCGCATCATTCTCAAATTTCATAAGTGGAATAAAATTCCTCAATGAGCTGCGGTAAGAAATGGAAGCTGTGGGATAAGAAAAATTTTCTTCTCTTTTCTTAAAAACATCTTTAAAAAACGGATCGTCATAATTGATTTCTGTTATTTTAAGTTCTCTTGCAATTGTATCACCAAAAGAGCCTAAGTTCATTTGATTTAGTAATTGATTGTATGCCAATCTGTCAATGGCTTTTCCCGGTATCAATACTGTTTTTCCTCCATTTTTTATATATTCCATAAGGATTTCTGACAAATAAGTTGGAATACTTTCTAACTCATTAAGAATGATCAAGTCAAATTTATCAGTGTCGGTAGCTCCCCATTCAGAAAGAGAAATTTCGGTATAGTTAAACTCCTTGGGAAGGTATATTCTTTTTAAATAACCGGGCATTTTACCCAAACTAAGTACATTTAAATTTTCTTTTCTGGGCAAGGAAAAGTAGAAGTCGTTGTCGAAAACTAAACGATTGTCTTTCAATGTTAATTTGCCGGAGAAGTATTCATTTGAATTAAGGGTGAAATCAAGATCAATAAATTTATTTTCTTTAATTTTTGCCACTCTTTTTCCTTGAATTTCATCGTTAATCCAAAGTGTGACATTGATATCCTCTTTATTTGAATAAGTATTGGAAACTCTGGCGGTTAATTCAACTTTTTCAGGTGAGTCAGACTTAATCCAAACACTATCTATAAATACATTTCCTTTTGATGCAGAATTCAGTTTTACCAGATTAAATTGTTGATTGGGATTTGTTGTAACCCAATCCATAGAAAGAGACTGAAAATCTGAGATAACCATTATATTCTTATTGACATCATTTCCCGCTTCGATTTGGTCAATAAGTAATTTTAGTTGCTCGTCGTTAAGCGATTTGGGTGAAAATTCTATTTGTAATATAGCATCGTCTGTAAAATTTTCCTCTTTTATACCCTCATTGGTGATCAAAAAAACGTTTTGACCTTTTAAGTTTTCATATAGGCTTTGTTTTGAATGGCTCAATAATTCGCCAAATTCACCTTTGGCTTGCATACTGAAACTATTGTCCAAATAAATAATATCAAGGTCTTTTCTGCTTTTTATCTCCGCAGGAAAGTAGGGTTGCGCAAATCCCAAAATCAAGCAGGCTAATGCGAGTAAACGAGTGAGTAGCAATAACCATTTCTTAAGCTTAGAACGTTTTTGAGATTTTTCCTTTATCTCCTTAAGGAACTTGACATTGGTAAACTTAACAGTTTCAAATCGCTGCAGATTAAATAAATGAAGAATAATAGGTATGAGCAATACTAAAAGGCCGAAGAGGAGGGCTGGATTTCTAAAAAGCATACCAATATTTTAATCTGTTAAAGTTAAAAAAATAAACAAAAGGGCATAAAAAAAGCCGATCGAATAAGATCGGCTTCTGTGCGTTGTCAATTACATCGTGAAATCTTTCGCATTTTTCACTTTTTGCTTTAAAAGTGCAATATCAATTACATCTTTCATTTCTTTTACATAATGAAATGTAAGCCCTTTTAAATAGCTTTCCTTAATATCATTTATATCTTTTAAGTTTTGCTCACTTAAGATAATCTCTTTGATATTGGCTCTTTTAGCCGCCAAAATTTTCTCTTTTATCCCTCCAACAGGAAGTACTTTACCTCTTAAAGTAATCTCACCCGTCATGGCTAAATTTGACTTTACTTTTCTCTGAGTTAAAGTAGAAACAAGTGAAGTTAGCATGGTAATTCCCGCACTCGGACCATCTTTTGGTGTTGCCCCTTCGGGTACGTGAATATGAATATTGTAATTCTCAAACATTTTTTGATCGATGCACAACTCATCTGCGTTCGCCTTGATATACTCCAAAGCAATTTGTGCTGATTCTTTCATCACTTTACCGAGATTTCCGGTAATAGACAACATTCCTTTGCCTTTTGATAAAATAGACTCAATAAATAAGATGTCGCCACCAACACTTGTCCAAGCCAGACCTGTCACCACGCCGGCCTTTTCATTATTTTCATATTTATCCCTTTCCAAATGCGAAGGGCCTAAAATGGTTTCAATGTCTTCATTGTTCAGCTTTATTTCATAGGTCTCTTCCATCGCAATTGATTTGGCCGCATAACGAACAACTTTTGCAATTTTTTTCTCCAATCCCCTAACACCTGATTCTCTGGTGTAACCTGTTATTATTTTCTCCAATTGCGACTTGCCTAATTTTAAATCTTTGGCACTTAACCCATGTTCCCTCAGCTGTTTGGGCAATAGATGGCGTTTTGCGATCTCTATTTTTTCCTCAATAGTGTACCCTGTCATTTCAATGATCTCCATTCTGTCACGCAAAGCCCAAGGAATATCTGCTAAACTATTTGCCGTAGCAATGAACATCACTTTAGAAAGATCGTATCCTACCTCTAAATAATTGTCGTAAAAAGACGTATTCTGTTCTGGATCTAATACTTCTAACATTGCTGAAGAAGGATCACCTTGATGACTCATACCTAACTTGTCGATCTCGTCCAATACAAAAACGGGATTAGAGCTTTGTGCTTTTTTGATGTTTTGAACGATTCTTCCTGGAAGTGCTCCAATATAGGTTTTTCTGTGTCCTCTTATTTCTGCCTCATCTCGTAAACCACCCAAAGACATGCGTACATATTTACGCCCGAGCGATTCGGCAATTGATTTTCCTAAAGAAGTTTTACCTACACCGGGAGGTCCGTATAAACATATAATGGGCGATTTCATATCACCTTTTAATTTGAGTACGGCCAAATGTTCGATAATTCTATCTTTTACTTTTTCTAAGCCAAAATGGTCTCTGTCTAGAATTTTTTGTGCTCTTTTTAAGTCGAACTTATCTTTTGTATAAGAGTCCCAAGGCAATTCCAATAGAAGGTCCAGATAATTTCTTTGAATTGAGTATTCAGCCACTTGCGGATTCATTCTTTGCAAACGTCCCAATTCTTTATGAAAAAGTTCATTTACTTCATCACTCCACTTTTTCTTTTTAGCGAGTAAGCGCATTTCCTCCAATTCTTCATCATAAGAAACGCCACCCAATTCTTCTTGAATGGTCTTCATCTGCTGGTGTAAGAAATATTCGCGCTGCTGCTGATCCATATCTTCTCGAACTTTGGATTGAATATCATTGCTCAATTCTAACCTTTGCAGCTCAATATTCATTTTTTTCAGTGTTTCAAAAGCGCGATCTTTTAAATTATTGATATTTAAAAGCTTTTGTTTCCCTGATGTATCTAGATTCAAGTTAGAACAGACAAAATTCACCAAAAAGGCACTACTTTGAATGTTTTTAATGGCGAAAGAAGCTTCACTGGGAATGTTTGGGTTTTCTTTAATTATTTTTAATGCCAACTCTTTGATCGAATCAATGATGGCTGAAAATTCTTTATCATTCCTTTTAGGAACTATATCTTGAATTTCTTTCGTACTGGCAACTAAATAAGGATCTTCTTTGATCAGGTTGTCTATTTCAAAACGTTTTTTCCCCTGGAGAATTACCATGGTATTCCCATCGGGCATTTTAAGCATCTTTAAAATATTTGCAACGGTACCTATTTTATAGATATCATTGATCCCCGGATTTTCAACGTTTTCATTTTTCTGAGCAACAACGCCAACAGGTTTGTTGGCTTTATGGGCGTCTTTAACTAATTTGATAGATTGGTCCCGCCCAGCAGTAATAGGAACAACGACACCAGGGAAAAGTACGGTGTTTCGCAGAGGTAAAATGGGCAATTCGGAAGGTACCTCCTCATTTTTCATGGCCTCTTCATCTTCCGGTGATAACAATGGAATCAATTCTGATTCTTCATCGATCATATGTTGTAGTGACAAATTGTCAATATTTAGAAATTTCGGGTTATTCATAGTTTATCTCGGTCAATTTGGCATCCTTTTTTAAACTTCAATTGTATCTATACCTTTGTTGAGTAATTAATATATTGAAATACAGTTTTTTAAAATGCACAGATATTTATTAGAACCAATTATTTCAATTAACATGCCAATATGAGAACACCTTGATCGATTTCCATGTTAATTAAAATACAAAGGTCTGCTAATTTTATTTAAATTTAGATTGAATGCAGGAAATTGATACAAGATTTGAACTTGACATTTTATTCTCAATCCTTAGATTTTTTTTGTGCAGACTGTAACAAATGAAATATGATATGGTCTTTTTAACAGATTTAACTAATTGAAAGCAAATAGTGAACATATTGATCGGCTAATTACCGGTTGTAGGAATGGTGACAAGAAGTGTCAGTTCGAATTGTATCAGCAGTACTATAAAGCGATGTATAATACAGCTTTAAGAATTGTAAATGATGATTTTGAAGCAGAAGACGTTATGCAAGAAGCTTTTATGAATTGCTTCGCAAAAATTGAAACGTATAAAGGTGAAGTTGCTTTTGGAGCCTGGTTAAAAAAGATTGTGATCAATAAAAGTTTGACAAGTCTCAAGAAAATAAAGAAAAAAGGGGAAGTACAACTAAAGGATATGGAGTACAAATTATCGGATGTTGCAGACGAGCAGCAAGGAGTAGCAGAAGATGAATTGAATGATAAAGTGAAAATGATAAAATATGCGGTGGGGAGCTTAAAAGAGAACTACAGACTCGCTCTTCAATTGAGTTTATTCGAAGGATATGATAATGAGGAAATTGCAGAGATTATGGAAATCACCCACGAGAATTGTAGGGCTACCATTTCCAGGGCAAAAGCAAAATTGAGAGAGGCTTTGCAGAATACGGCAATAGCTTATTAATAAATAGAATGATGAAAAATAATTTAGAAGATTTTATTCAACAAAACAGAGCGCTTTTTGACGAAAAGGAACCACCTGTTGGCCATTTTGAAAGATTCCAAAAAAGAATTGAGGAACAAGGAAAAGGCGGATCGTCATCTAGAGGAGTGATCAGAATTTTGCCTTGGTTAATGGCAGCTGCTTCAATTGCATTGTTATTTTTTGTTTACACGGGAAATGTGGGTCAATCAAAAAATGCAGGTCGTGAATTGGCCGAAGTTTCACCCGAGATGAAAGAGACTCAAGGTTTTTTTGAATCTACGATCAGAAAAGAAATTGCTCAAATTGAAAAAGCAAAGAATCCCGAAAATCAAAAAATAATTGATGATGGGTTTCAACAGCTCAATAAATTAGAAGAAAACTATAAAAAATTGACTTTAGAATTAAAAGAGAGTGGGGAGAATAAACGCGTTATTTTTGCCATGATCACAAATTTTCAACAAAGAATTGAAGTCTTGCAAACAATTCTTCTACAATTGGAAGAGTTCGAAGATTTTAATCAAAAAAATGAATTCAATAAAGCTTAATCCTAAACAAAATGAAAAGAAATATAAATAAATGGCTTGCTATTTTTATCATCATTCCGATGTTGACCTGGGCTGGAAATCCCAAAGGAAAGATAGATAAAAGCAAAACGATCAAGAAAGAATTTTCAGTCGGTGAAAATGCCTTGGTGAGAATAGAAAATAAATTTGGAAACCTCGATGTTGTTACTTGGTCTGAAAATAGAGTGGTGATGGAAATTACCATTACCGTAAATGGTAACAATGAATCAAAAGTGCTGGATCAATTGGAAAAAATTGACGTTCAATTCAGCAGTTCACAAGCTGAAGTCTATGCCAAAACGGTTATTCAAAAATCAAATTCCGGATGGTGGGGCTCAAATAACAATTCTAATTTCGAGATCAACTATAAAGTAAAAATGCCCGTTACCAATAGTGCAGATTTTGATAATGACTATGGAAGTATTTCTTTGAATGAGCTAAAAGGAAAAGCAGATATTAACTGTGATTATGGTAAAATAATAATTGGCTCGCTTCATCACGAAAATAATAGCATCAATATAGACTATACCAATAATTCTTCTATCGTATTTATGAATGGAGGTTCTATTAATGCTGATTATTCCGGGTTTACAGTAGAAAAAGCAAAGAAAATAGATTTGAATGCAGATTATACAAGTTCTTCCTTTGAGAATATTGAAAACCTTACATTTAATTGTGATTATGGAAGTATTGCGGTGGATAACGGAAATCGAATTAATGGCAATGGTGATTACTTGACCATGAAGTTTGGAACGGTGTATAAATTGTTGAAAGTAGCAGCCGATTATGGCGATATTAAAGTAAAAGAATTAAAGGCCGGCTTTGAAACTGTCCAAATTGATGCAGATTATACAGGAGTGAGATTGAACGTCGATCCTGCAAGCACCTTTAAAGTAATTGTAAAAACTTCTTATGGCGGGTTCAGTTATGACGATTCTATACAGTTCGATAAGAAAGTTGAAAAGAATAATTCTAATTATTACGAAGGTTTTGCCGGAAATAGCAATGCCTCCTCTTCCATTCGTGTCGAGACCGGTTATGGAAGTGTGAAAATTTATAAGAACTAAACTATACCTTTAAAAAATGAAAAAATCAATCTTATTTGTCATCGTAATTTTAAGTTTAAATTGGTCTGATGTACTTGCCCAAAATTGGAAAAAAGTAAAAGGAAATGGAAATGTTATAACAGAAAACAGATCAGTCGGTTCTTTTGAGGGTCTAGAAGTGGCAGGGTCTTTTGATGTTTATCTCATAAAAGGAAAGGAAGGTGACATGACCATTCAAGGAGATGAAAATCTTATGGAATATTTGGAAACTGAAGTGAATAATGGAAATTTAAAAATTAAATGGAAGAAAGGCTATAGCATCAATACGAGGAGTAATTTTACCGTAACGCTTTCCGTTGAAGAAATTAATGAACTCAGCTTATCGGGATCAGGTAAAATTGAAGGCAAGATTCCGTTAAAAAGCGACCATTTTAGTACTTCCGTTTCAGGCTCCGGCGATTTGACCCTTCACATAGAAGCCAATGTGCTGGAAGTAGGGGTTTCCGGTTCAGGAAATATGGATCTTACTGGTGTTGTAAATGAATTTGATGCCTCAGTTTCAGGTTCAGGAGATATTGATGCAAAAAACATGAAATGTAAAATAGCTAATTTAAAAATTTCAGGTTCCGGTGGTGCTTATCTGGATGTTTCTGACGAACTTGTTGCAAGAGTTTCGGGCTCCGGTGATATTCGATATAAGGGAGATCCCGCTAAGCAAGATATAAAGGTAAGTGGGTCGGGAAATGTAACTAAAATGTAATCAATGTTTTACTGCTTTAGAGGCTAAGGATTCACAAGTGTGAATCCTTATTTTTTTGTTAAAATATCAAAATAGTTGTAACAAATTTCAAGTTTAATAGTCTTATAATCAAAAGTAATATGCAATACATAGTACTTAAAGAGTTTAACAGAATTTAATCCTAATAAAATGAAAAATTTAATCCTAACCAGCTTTTTAATTGTAAGTTTTACAGTTTCTGCACAGTTTATTGAAAATCGAACTTTTGACTTTGGAAATACCTTGAGATTTGGCAAAACCGTAATAACAAATGTGTCAAATAATCTCTATGATAAGATCTTTGAAATTGAAGAGGTAGAGCAGGATGCACCTTTTGATTTTGACGTTAAAAAGTATTTGCCTTTAGGGTTTAATCCATATGTAGTTGCACATTTGACCTATATCAATATTGCCGGTTTCTTTGAAGAAGAAGATGAGAAATTTGATTTTGATCCAAAAGCCTATTTACCAGAAAACTTCAATGCAGCAAAAAATGCGTCTCTTGATGCGGCCTATGCTGAAGTAAATAAAGAAGAAGATGTTCCTTTCGATTTTGATACAAAGGCTTATCTACCTGCTGTTTTTGATCCTTTTGAAAATACACAGGCTTTGAAAAAATACAATGAATTCAACAAACTTGTCTTCGATTTTGATTTAGAAGAAAATCAATTGAGTTATGCGAAATAAAACCATCGCATGAAAGTGAAAAAGGTGTCTAACAAAAAAGGCGATTCATAAAAAATGAACCGCCTTTTTTTAATTGAAATTTCTGTATGTCGCAGTTATCTCGAAAATATGTTTTAAAATGTTTTGATCATTTTCCGTAAAAACCTCATTTTTTCTGTTCATCACTCGTTCTGCCGTAGCCAAAGCTTTTTGAAGCATATAAGTAGTATATCCTTTCGATCCACCCCAAGAAAAAGACGGAATAAAGTTTCTGGGGAAATCACTTCCATAAATATTAGCACTTACACCAACTACTGTTCCTGTGTTGAACATGGTATTGATGCCACATTTCGAATGATCACCCATGACCAATCCACAAAATTGGAGCCCGGTATTTACAAATCTATGTTCTTCATAATTCCACATTTTTACTTCACTGTAATCGTTTTTCAAATTGGAATTATTTGTATCGGCACCAATGTTGCACCATTCTCCAATAACGGCATTTCCCAAATACCCATCGTGACCCTTACTGCAATAGCCCGATAAAATGGTATTATGAACCTCGCCGCCAATTTTGCTTTTCGGACCAACAGTTGTTGCACCGTAAACCTTGGATCCCATTTTCACGACTCCGAATTCGAGAATGGCGAAAGGACCACGGATCGCACTTCCTTCCATAATTTCGCAATGTTTCCCCAAATAGATAGGTCCGGTTGAGGCATTTAGAATGGCAAAATCTATGTTTACGTCTTCTTCTAAAAAAATTTGCTCTTTGTTGATACATTGTACACCTTTGGGTATGGGTGCTGATTTTCGACCTTCTGTCAACAATTCGAAATCGGCGATCAATGCGGCTTCATTAAACTCAAATAAATCCCAAGTATTTTTAAGGATGATCAGATCTTGCTCGAAGTTTAATTTTTCAAACTGTTCAAAATCGATCTCTTGGTCTTCGTTCGAAAAAAAAGCAATGACCTCATCCTTATGCACGATCATTTGATTTTCTGTTAGTTCAAAGATTTTATGAACCAAGTTCACCGTAGGCAGTACGGCAGCATTGATTAGCACATTTTTTTCGAGTTCTACCAGAGGAAATTTTTCTGACAGATAATCTTCTGTAATGGATGTTGTTGTACTTCCTAGTAGTTTCTCCCATTTTTCTCGAATTGTCATGATGCCAATTCTAAGGTCGGCCACAGGTTTAGTGTAGGTTAAGGGGAGAAGTCCTGGGCGTGAAGGGCCATCGAACAGTATATAATTCATTTGTTTCAATTTTAAAAAAATGCAATCAGAATGACGATCTAACTCATTGCTATTTGGTTTGGGTCAGTTTGACTTATTGTTCCTCCTCCATTAGCCTATCATCAAATAAATCTTCAATTTAAAAGGGTCAAATTTATGTATTTATGATTGATAAAAGTTATTTTGGGAAAATTATTCTCGCTTTCTTTAGTCAAACCAACTACGCGTTTAGTAAAATTCTTGATCAATCGATTTCTTTCTTTTTCCATTCTATTTTAAAGGGAGTCACTGAATGCCGACTTCCTAAACATCTTAAGTAATTTCAAATCTTAATTGCTCAGTTTATGATGTAAAAACCACCCCTAAGGGTGGCAAATAGAAAACTATTTGTTCGAGGGGGGAAGTCTGCCCGATTGAAAAAAGTTTTCTTTGATTTATAACTGATTATATCACAATAAATTGTATGCCTTTCTTTAAATTCTCTTCTCATCCTAAGTCATTATTTTGTAAATTTATATCCATAAAAAAATATACCATGAGTTATTTTATACTTAAAAACTTAAAGAATACCACCTTTGAAAATGCAAAACAGAAGGTGACTGAGGGTCTTAAAGCCGAAGGCTTTGGGGTACTTACCCATATTGACATCAAAACTACTTTTAAAAATAAACTGGACGTGGATGTAAGACCTTATGAAATTCTGGGTGCTTGTAATCCTAATTATGCATATAAAGCTCTCCAAAACGATGCTAAGCTAGGTGTTTTTCTGCCGTGCAACGTTATCTTAGAGCAGTTGGAAGACGGTACGATAGACGTTTATGCCGTCGATCCTGTTTTAGCAATGGCCGCTGCAGATAACGATGAAGTTGAAGGTTTTGCCCTAGATGTAAAGCAAAAACTAAAAAATATGATGAATAATTTATAATCTGGATTAAATTCAATGGTAATCCTTAATTTAGCCGGCTATGAATAAAACAGTCGGCTTTTTAGTTTTTGTCTTTTTATTTGCCTTTCAAAATTTGTTGGCACAGGGAGAAGAATCGGTAAAAGGCATTGAATTTCCAACGAGATCGTATCAGTTTGGAAACGATCTTCTTCAGCAGAAACCAATTTCATTGACGCCTATTGTTGTCCAAGATGGATTTTTAACTGAGTACAGCAAAAATTTTCACCAAAATCATCTGGTCTATGACCCTGTTAAAGACCCTAAAAGACTACTCTATAATACCGGAGTTTTTATTGGTGCGGCAGTAGTTACCTTTGGGGTATTGTGGGTTTTACCCGAAAGTGTTACGAATTGGGACAAAGACCAAATGAGAGAAGAGGGTATCTTTGCACGGTGGAAGGAAAATGTAACTTCAGGACCTGTTTGGGATAGTGATGATTTCTTTTTTAACTGGATTGCTCATCCTTGGGCAGGTGCCGTTTACTATATGGCCGCAAGAGGCAGTGGATTTAATCCATGGGAATCTTTTGCCTATTCTACGATGATGTCCACTTTATTTTGGGAGTATGGTGTAGAAGCATTTGCTGAAGTGCCTTCTTGGCAGGATATTTTAATCACGCCAACGGTAGGATCTGTCTTTGGCGAAGTTTTTTATCATTGGAAAGGAATGATCGTTAGAAACGACAGAAGGGTGCTTAATTCAAAAGTTTTAGGAGGCGCTTGCCTCATTGTGATGGATCCTTTTAATGAGTTCTTAGATGCTGTTGGAGTAAAAACGAAACATAAGGTTCAAACATTTTCTACCGTTATGCCTATTCAGTATGATTTTATAGACAAAAAGCAAATTTGGGGATTGTCTGCGGTCGTCAACTTTTAAAACATAAAAAAAGGAGCGTCAGGCTCCTTTTTCATTTTTATCTTGTCAAGTACATTTTTCTTCGAGCGTACAATTCGTAAAACTGATCGTCTTTTAAATTGTCTATAAATAAAATGCTTTCCCCCGTTGATTTCATTTCAGGTCCCAAATTCTTGTTTACATTTGGGAACTTATTGAACGAGAAGACCGGTTGCTTTATCGCATAACCCTCTAATTTCGGGTTGAATTTAAAATCGGTTACCTTATTTATGCCTAACATTACTTTGGTAGCATAATTCACATAGGGTTCGTTATAGGCCTTAGATATAAAAGGAACTGTTCTCGATGCCCTTGGATTTGCCTCAATAATATAAACCGTATCATCTTTGATGGCAAACTGTATGTTGATCAAGCCCACCGTATTTAACGCTACGGCAATTTTCTTGGTATGATCTATAATTTGTTGCATCACAAATTCTCCTAAATTAAATGGAGGTAAGGTCGCATTGGAATCACCCGAATGCACTCCGCAGGGCTCAATATGCTCCATGATCCCAATTATATATACATTTTCGCCATCACAAATGGCATCTGCTTCTGCTTCTATGGCTCCGTCTAAATAATGATCCAATAAAAGTACATTATTAGGTATTTTTCTTAAAATATCGATGACGTGCTCTTCTAATTCTTCCTTGTTGATTACGATCTTCATTCCTTGTCCACCTAACACATAACTCGGTCTGACCAAAATAGGGAAATCCAATTTATCAGCAACTGCCTGCGCTTCGTCTGCCGTGGTGGCCGTTCCAAACCTTGGATAAGGAATATCTAATTTTTGCAACAAATTTGAGAATCTGCCTCTATCTTCGGCTAAATCCAAAGCCTCAAAACTTGTTCCAATAATTTTTATGCCGTATTTGTTGAGTTTTTCGGCCAACTTTAATGCCGTCTGCCCGCCCAATTGAACAATAACTCCTTCGGGCTTTTCATGTTGGATGATGTCGTAAATATGCTCCCAAAAAACAGGTTCAAAATAAAGTTTATCAGAAATGTCAAAATCGGTAGAAACCGTTTCCGGATTACAATTAATCATGATCGTTTCGTAACCGCATTCTCTGGCAGCTAAAACTCCATGCACACAGGAATAATCGAATTCTATTCCCTGACCAATTCTGTTTGGACCCGAACCTAAAACAACAATTTTCTTTCGATCGGTTACAATGCTTTCATTTTCAGAAAATTCTTTTCCGTCTACGATCATGTTATTTTCGAAAGTAGAGTAGTAGTAGGGCGTTTCGGCTGCAAATTCAGCAGCACAGGTGTCAACCAATTTGTAAACCCTTTTAATTCCTTCCACAGCTCTTTTATTATGAACTTCACTTTCGTAACAATTCAACATATGAGCAATTTGCCTATCGGCGAACCCTTTTTGTTTGGCTTCCAACAATAATTCTTTAGGTACTGAAGCTAAATTATTGTAAGATGAGATCTCTTTTTCCAACAGGTAAAGTTCTTCGTATTGTTTCAAGAACCACATGTCGATCTTGGTGATTTCATGAATTCTTCTCAATGGAATACCTAACTGTATAGCATCATAAATAACAAAAACTCTATCCCAGCTGGCATGCTGTAATTTTGAAATAATACTATCGTAATTCTTTATTCCTTTACCATCTGCGCCAAGTCCGTTTCTGCTAATTTCAAGTGATTGTGTCGCCTTATGAAGGGCTTCCTGAAAAGACCTTCCAATTCCCATTACTTCACCTACTGATTTCATTTGTAATCCTAAGGTTCTGTCTGCCCCCTCGAATTTATCAAAATTCCAGCGAGGTATCTTTACGATAACGTAATCCAGTGTTGGTTCAAACAATGCCGAGGTGTTTTTGGTAATTTGGTTTTGCAACTCATCAAGTGTGTACCCAATGGCGAGTTTAGATGCAATTTTAGCAATGGGGTAACCCGTCGCTTTTGATGCCAAAGCGGATGATCTCGAAACACGCGGATTAATTTCAATCGCGATGATATCTTCTTTTTCGTCCGGACTTACCGCAAATTGTACGTTACAACCTCCGGCAAAGTCACCAATAGACCTCATCATTAATATAGCCATATCCCTCATTCTTTGAAAAGTGGTATCACTTAGGGTCATAGCAGGTGCAACCGTAATTGAGTCACCTGTATGTATACCCATAGGGTCCATATTTTCAATGGTACAGATGATCACAACATTGTCGTTCTTATCACGCAGTAACTCCAATTCGTATTCTTTCCAACCTAAAAGGGCTTTGTCGATCATGACTTCGTGAATTGGCGAGATCTCTAATCCTCGACTTAACAGTTCATCAAAATCCTCTTTTTTATAAACAATAGATGCTCCGGCACCTCCTAAGGTGTATGAGGCACGAATAACCAATGGAAAACCGAATTCTTGGGCAATTTCTTTTCCTTTTAAGAAGGAATTTGCCGTAGCTTGAGGCGCCATTCCAACCCCAATTTTCAACATGAGTTCTCTAAATTGCTCTCTATCCTCGGTGATATTGATCGCGTTGATGTCTACTCCGATGAGCTTTACCCCAAAATCTTTCCAAATACCTTTTTCATCAGCTTCTATACATAAGTTCAAAGCAGTTTGACCACCCATTGTTGGAAGTACAGCGTCTACTTTATGTTTTTTCAGTACTTCAATGATAGACTTTGTTGTGAGCGGTTTAAGGTATACGTGATCGGCCATTTGTGGATCAGTCATAATCGTTGCCGGATTAGAATTGATGAGAATGATTTCTATTCCTTCCTCGCGTAACGACCTAATGGCCTGAGTTCCTGAATAGTCAAACTCACATGCTTGTCCGATTACAATTGGTCCCGAACCGATAATTAAGATTGATTTTAGAGAATTGTTCTTTGGCATTTTTAAAATTTTAGTTGTGCAAATTTACGATAGTTTTTTCTTTACCTGTAGATATAAAAAAAGGTGTTACTAAAAAAGTAACACCTTCTATATTGTTGATCACTAGCATCAATTATTTCTTTGGACCCGGATCTGAGGAAACAGAAAGCCTCTTTCTTCCTTTAGCTCTTCTTCTCGCTAAAACTTTTCTTCCATTAACACTTGCCATTCTTTCTCTGAACCCGTGTTTGTTCTTTCTTTTTCTTTTTGATGGTTGGAATGTTCTTTTCATTATCTTTAAATCTTTATAATTGGCTTTAGCTCAGTATTCGTCAAAAGTGCGGCAAATATACAAAGACTTTTATATCTGACAAAAGGGAATTGAAAAATATTTTTAGATTAGCGAAAACCCTTTATTTTACTGTATTTTTGTTGAAAATTTGAATTTAGAACGAGATGAAATATACTGAACCCATGCTAAAAGAAGGTAGTTTAGCCGATAAAGTAATTGTTGTAACAGGTGGTGGAAGTGGCTTAGGTAAGGCCATGTCTACCTATTTTTTAGAATTAAAAGCAAAGGTGGTGATCACTTCACGCGATCTTGAAAAATTGCAGAATACCGCCAAAGAAATGGAAGAATCCACCGGTGGGGAAGTACTCGCAGTGCAATGTGATGTGAGAAATTATGATGAGGTTGAAGCTATGTTAGAAAAAACATTGGCGCGTTTTGGTAAAGTTGATGGTCTGTTAAATAATGCCGCAGGAAACTTTATCAGCCCTACGGAGAGGTTATCAGCAAATGCATTTGACACAATTATTGATATTGTGCTCAAGGGAACAAAAAATTGCACCCTGGCATTAGGAAAGCATTGGATTAAAATTAAGCAAGAAAAAGCGACGGTGCTCAATATAGTGACTACCTATGCCTGGACGGGTTCTGCCTATGTCGTTCCTTCAGCTACCGCCAAAGCTGGGGTATTGGCCATGACCAGGTCTTTAGCTGTAGAATGGGCTAAATACGGGATTCGATTTAATGCGATTGCACCCGGCCCTTTTCCTACAAAAGGGGCATGGGACAGGTTATTGCCTGGCGATTTGAAGGATAAGTTTGATATGAAAAAGAAGATCCCACTAAAAAGAGTGGGAGAACATCAAGAATTAGCGAATCTTGCGGCCTATTTAATGTCCGACTTTTCTGCTTTTGTCAATGGTGAAGTCGTAACCATTGATGGAGGGGAATGGCTTCAGGGAGCAGGCGAATTCAACATGTTGGAACAAATCCCTCAAGAAATGTGGGATATGCTCGAAATGATGATCAGAGCTAAGAAAAATAAATAGACTATTTTTTTTCATCATAACAATTTTTTGCAACTCGGCTAAGGCATATAAGCTTGGCTAAATAGTCTTGCATTGTTAAAAACTTCATTTTAATACCTCACAAATAATTGTATTTTTACAGCTTGAAATATCGCAAGATTTAATGGGAAAAATTATAGCAATTGCCAACCAAAAGGGAGGAGTAGGAAAGACCACCACATCTGTAAATTTGGCTGCTTCATTGGGTGTATTAGAGAAGCGTGTGTTGCTTGTTGATGCAGATCCTCAAGCAAATGCAACATCCGGTTTAGGAATCGATGTGGATAAAGTTGAAATAGGTTCCTATCAGGTACTGGAACATGCCATAACTGCACGCGAAGCTATTATTTCGACCGGCTCACCCAATGTTGATCTGATCCCTGCCCACATCGATCTGGTCGCTATAGAGATAGAATTGGTAGACAGAGATGAAAGAGAATATATGCTGAGAAAGGCATTGCAACCCGTCAAGAACGATTACGATTTTATTTTGATCGATTGTGCGCCATCTCTTGGATTGATTACCTTAAATGCCCTAACGGCAGCAGACTCAGTGATCATTCCGATCCAATGCGAATATTATGCACTTGAGGGATTGGGTAAATTACTCAATACAATTAAAAGTGTGCAAAAGGTACATAATCCTGATCTGGATATCGAAGGAATGTTACTAACGATGTTCGATTCCAGACTCAGATTGAGTAATCAGGTGGTTAATGAAGTGAAAAAACATTTCAACAATATGGTATTTAAAACCATTATTCAACGAAATATAAGATTGGGTGAAGCACCGAGTTACGGTGAAAGCATCATTGCTTACGACGCGACAAGTAAGGGTGCGGTAAATTACATCAATTTAGCCCATGAGGTAATCAAAAAGAATAGTGTGAATGGCTAAAGCAGAAAAGAAACAAGCATTAGGACGAGGATTATCGGCTCTTTTAAAAGATACCAGCGATGATATTATGTCGGCAAAAGATAAGAATGCCGACAAACTGGTAGGCAACATTCTGGAAATAGAGCTCAGCGCCATAGAAGAAAATCCTTTTCAACCCAGAACAAATTTCAATGAAGAAGCGCTAAATGAGCTCGCAGCATCAATTAAAGAACTTGGTGTTATACAACCGATTACGGTAAGAAAACTTTCGGGCAACAAATTTCAATTGGTCAGTGGTGAGCGCAGATTCAGAGCCTCAAAAAAAATAGGGGCTACTACGATACCTGCGTATATCAGAATTGCAAACGACCAGGAAATGCTGGAAATGGCATTGGTTGAAAATATTCAAAGGAGTGATCTAGATCCGATTGAAATTGCATTGAGTTATCAACAATTGATCGAAGAAATAAAGCTCACCCAGGAAGAATTGAGTAAAAGAGTTGGGAAGAACAGAACAACGGTGACTAATTATTTGAGGTTGCTCAAATTAGATCCGATTATTCAAACGGGTATTCGAGATGGTTTTTTAACGATGGGTCATGGTAGAGCATTGATCAATATTGAAAACCAAAATGTTCAACTGGATTTCTACAAACGGATCATAGAGAATAACCTATCTGTCCGTCAAACCGAAGAGCTCGTTCGACATACCAAAGAAGAAAAGCGATCTTCCAAAAAAGGTTCATCAATCAATGAAACGCCCGATTTTATAAAAGAATCGGAGCATGAGATCAATGATTTTTTCGGACAAAAAGTCGAGTTTAAACTTTTAGGTAACAACAAAGGGAAGTTGGTAATTCCTTTTCATTCAAAGGAAGATTTTCTCCGAATCAAAAAATTACTAAAGTAAATGTATGCCTTGGCAAATAAGGCTGTTTTGTGCTTGTTTTTGATGACAGGTGTCTTGTTCAGCCAGGAAAAAATTGCCGAGGTCAATATACTGTCAGATTCTATTCAAACCGCAGAGTCAATTGATCCACTTTCACCTTCAAGAGCTGCTTTTTATTCAGCCATTTTACCGGGTCTGGGACAGGCCTATAATAAAAAATACTGGAAAATTCCAATTGTATACGGGGCCATTGGTACAGGGGTTTATTTCTACAACTTGAATAGAAATGAATTAGATCGGTATAAAACCGCTTATAACCAAAGAATAAATGGTTTTCCCGACGAATTTGATGGTCAAGGAGATAATCCATTCATTTCCGAAGATGGTTTGGTCAGGGCTCAAAATATATATATCAAAAACAGGGATCTCGCTTTGTTTATCACTTTGGGCCTGTATGCCCTAAATATCATTGAGGCGAATGTAGATGCCCATTTGGATGATAAGGCATTCAATAAAAACCTATCTTTGAAGCCTAATTTCTATTATGATCCCATACAAAATACAACTGTTGCAGGGATCTATCTTAAATATGACTTTAATTAAACTCTACCATGAAAATAGCAATATTAGGTTACGGCAAGATGGGAAAAGTGATTGAAAAGATCGCTTTAGACCGCGGACATCAAATTGTTTTAAGAATAGATAAGGGAGATAGCGGATATAATTTAAAAGATGCCGATGTGGCCATCGATTTTAGTATTCCTTCTGCTGCTTTTCAGAACCTAAAAAATTGTATGGAAAGCGGAGTGCCGGTTGTTTGCGGTACAACGGGTTGGTTAGATAAATATGATGAGATCGTCAATTTTTGCCGGGAAAAGAATGGTGCATTGATCTATGCGTCTAACTTTAGCATTGGGGTTAATTTGTTTTTTAAACTCAATGAATATCTGGCAAAACTGATGAATGGTATACCCGGGTACGATGTATATATGGAAGAAATTCACCATTCGCAAAAAGTAGATGCGCCCAGTGGTACGGCGATTACTTTGGCTGAACAGATCATTAGAAACTCAGATAAAACCGGTTGGAATATCGAGGTTCCCGTTGAAGAAGAAATCTTTATCGATGTGAAAAGAGAAAAGGAGGTGCCCGGTACACACATCGTTACCTATAAGTCTAACGAAGATATTATTTCAATTGAACACAGGGCACAAAGCAGGGAAGGATTTGCTTTGGGAGCAGTGCTTTCGGCCGAATGGTTAAAAGGAAAACAAGGTGTTTATAGTATACAGGATGTCTTAAATATCGACCTGTAACAAAAATGCCTTTCATTATACAAATACATAATCATTTAAAATTTTAGTACATGACCTTTACACAATGGTTCATCTTTTTTCTTCTGATTCAAGTCATTCATTTTTTAGGAACCTGGAAGCTTTATATCAAAGCCGGAAGAAAAGCTTGGGAAGCGGCAGTTCCAATTTATAATGCAGTTGTTTTAATGCAGATAATTAATCGTCCAAAATGGTGGGTGATCTTATTGTTCTTCCCGATCATTAATTTGCTCATGTTCATGGTCATTTGGGTTGAGACCATTAGGAGTTTTGGATTTCACAGCACAAAGGATACAATCTTAGTTATTGTCACCTTAGGGTTTTATATTTATTATATTAATTACTTTACTGATGCTCAATATATTAAAGACAGAAGTTTAAAGCCTCGAACTTCTGCGGGAGAATGGATCAGTTCTATCGTTTTTGCCATCATCGCAGCGACTTTTGTTCATACCTATATTATGCAACCCTATACGATTCCAACATCTTCTTTGGAAAAGTCTTTATTAATAGGCGACTTTTTATTTGTTAGCAAATTCCACTACGGTGCGAGAGTTCCAATGACAACTGTGGCAGCGCCTATGGTGCACGATACCTTACCACTTATTGGTACAAAATCGTACCTTAAAAAACCTCAGTTGCCTTATATGCGAATCCCCGGTTTTCAAAAGATCAAGAGAAACGATATAGTGGTGTTTAGCTGGCCGGTAGATACCGTTGAATTTTTCTTCCAACGAACAAACAAAAAGATCAGAAAGCCCATCGATAAGAAATCTAATTATGTCAAACGTTGTGTGGGAATAGCCGGAGATAGTTTATCGATAGTTGATGGGATTATTTATATCAATGGTAAAGAATCTATCATGCCCGACCGCGCAAAACCTCAGTATTATTACGATGTAATTACCGGCGGAAATGCCATCAATGTAAATCTTTTAAAGAATAAATACCACGTAAGAGAGGGAGGTCGATTGGCGGATGGAAATTATGTACTTAATTTATGCGATGAAGATGCGCAGGCATTATCTAAAAATCCAATCGTGCAATCTATGCAAAAGCGATTGTCTCCCAAAGGTGAAGCTGAAAACGTATTTCCCAATGTCTTGGGTCTGGATTGGAATAAAGATAATTTCGGTCCAATATATATTCCTGAAAAGGGCAAGTCAGTTGCTTTAACAAAGGAAAGCCTTCCTTTCTACAAACAAATTATCACCGAATATGAAAAAAATGATTTACAGGTTTCCGGTGATCAGATTTTTATAAATGGAGAAGTAGCTGATAGCTATACATTTCATCAAGATTACTATTGGATGATGGGGGATAACCGCCACAATAGTGAGGATTCTCGTTATTGGGGATTTGTACCTTTCGATCATGTTGTAGGAAAACCCGTTTTTATTTGGTTTAGTTGGAATAGTGACGGAAAAGGTCTGGAAAAAGTGAGATGGGAAAGATTATTTACAACAGTGGGTGGCAGTGGAAAACCCTATTCGTTTTTCTATTGGTTTTTGGCTGCTGTAGCACTTTGGTATGGTTATTCTAAATTTAAAGGCAAGAAAAAACAAACAAAATAATGATTCCGGTTTTACAACCTACTTATTTTGCGCCTATCATTCAATATGTCGCCATAGCTCAGGCAAAAGAATTTTGGTTTGAGGTAGAAGATAATTTTCAAAAACAGACCTATAGGAATCGTTGTTATGTGTATGGTGCAAACGGCAGGCTCTTACTCAATATCCCTATTTTGCATGAAAGTAAGGGTAGGAGGCAACAAACCAAAGAGGTAAAACTCGATAGCCGGAATAATTGGCAACTCTTGCACAAAAAATCTCTGGAAGCTGCTTATCGGTCATCTCCTTATTTCGAATACTATGAAGAGGAGATCAATGTTGTTTTTGAAAAGAAATATACCTTTTTGCTAGATCTCTTATTAGATAGCAATGCGGTGATCTTTGAGGCAATCGGATTAAATGCGATCATCCGTCAAACGAAGACCTATGAAAAAACGTTGAATGACGATTTTCGTTTTCTTGCCGATGCAAAGTCAGAACAAGTATTTGACTTCGATTCGTATCATCAGGTTTTTTGCGATAAATATGGATTTATTGCCAATTTGAGTATTTTAGATCTCTTGTTTAACGAAGGACCTAATAGCTTCGATTATCTGCTCGCGCACGGTGATGTATTGCATAAAAAAAGCCCGTAAAAACGGGCCCAAACTAAAATATTAAGCTAATTAATTATTCTTTGGCAGTTTTCTTTGAATACTTCTGTTTATTCAATTCATCCTGTAATTCCCTTCTTACTTTTTGTTCGCGTTCTATTGAAACACGTTTATAGTTCTCAAATTCCTCTTCGGTTTCTACTAAGTTCTTTTGAGCGAGTTTGGTCACTTTGTTACTCTCGTTAAAACGATAAATAAAGAAAATCAACAAGCCCAATAAACCAAAAATCAAAGCGTACATGATCGTATTGTACAAAGCTTTTGTCATCGGGATGCCAAAACCCGTAATCTTATCTTTTTCATTCGTAATTTCAATCAAATTGTCGTTGGTTGTCTTCAGGTTATCTTTCAGTGATTTTATTTCATCTAATTGACTTTTAATCACTTTGTCAGATTCTACAATCTGTTTATTCAACAACTGTAAACTGTCAAGTACGTTTTCCTTAAGTTTATTGAAACTGGTAATTTTAACCACTTTATACTCCTGGTACTTACCTGATTTTTTATAAAGATAATCAAACTGACCCTCGATTTTACCCTGTTCTAAGGTAGCAGAAGGTTCTTCTTCCTGAGAAAATAATGAAATGGTCGATAATAAAAAAAATAAGAGAAATAGCCTGTGTAAAAATTTCATTCTGTAATTGTTAAATGTTAATGTCAAAAAAAAAATATTTCGCTGTTTATAGCAAAACCCTTAAGTATTTTATTGATACTTAAGTCATTAGCAATTTATTGAATGTTAAGCTATTTTTAGATCCGTAAATCTAATGCAATTAACGAAAAAAATGAATATTTATTTTAGCGCAGCACGCAAAATTGTTGCCGGATGTAAAGCTTTTCTTTTTGTGCCATCCCAAATTTGATGTCGGCAACTCGTTCCGGCTGCTGCGATTTCTACATTTTTTTCAAGGTTCCTTACTTTTGGAAATAGGGTATCTTCACCCACCTGCATACTCAGGTCATAATGTTCCTTTTCATAACCAAAAGAGCCGGCCATACCACAGCAACCTGTGGTTAATACAGCCACTTCATAATTTTTCGGAATATTGAGCATAACAAATGTAGGTTCTGTTCCTGAAAGTGATTTTTGCTGACAATGCCCATGAATTTTGATCACTTTTTTATTGTCTGTAAATTGTCCTGTAGTAATTCGATCTGCCTTGATTTCTCTTGTAAAAAACTCTTCAAGTGTCAATGCATTTTGGGCAATTTTTTCTGCCGAGTCTTTGTCGTCTGCCAATCTTGGATATTCATCTCTAAAGCCTAAAATGGTTGAGGGTTCTATACCAACAAGTGGTGTCTCTTTTGAAATGAGGTCCTTGAAAATGGCAATATTGTTGTCGACAGCTACTTTTGCTATATCTAACATACCTTTAGAAATAGCACTTCGACCACTTTCTCGATGATCAACAAGTTGAATGTTGTAACCCAATGCCATCAGCAATTCTACAGCGTCTATGCCTGTAGAAACATCGTAATAATTGGTGAACTCATCCACAAAAAGGTAAAACTTTTTGTTTTTATCTGCTTGAGCGCCTAAGCGGTTCTTGTTTTTTTTGAGCCAAGCAGTAAAAGTTGTCTTTTGTAGTTTTGGAATAGATCTTTTCGGATGTATGCCGATGATTTTTTTCGCGACAACTGAGTTTAAAGCAACATTAGTCAGCCGGGGGAAAAGCATACCTACTTTGTTATATTTTACATTATCGGCAAACAAAGCAGTTCTAAAATCTACCGGATTGCTTTTGTAATATTGATGAAGGAATTCTGCTTTTAATGTAGCAACATCCACGTTGCTCGGACATTCGGATGCACAAGCTTTACAGCTTAAACATAAGTCGAAAACTTCCTTGAGCTCTTTATGGTCAAATCTGTTTGGTTTGTTTGAATTTGTCAAAAATTCTCTTAAGGCATTGGCACGTGCTCTGGTTGTATCTTTTTCGTTCTTTGTCGCTCGGTAACTCGGACACATGGTTCCTCCTGCAAAAACGGGTTTTCTGCAGTCGCCAGAGCCATTGCATTTTTCGGCTACACGTAAGATGCCCAAAGAATCGGAAAAGTCTAAAAGTGTCTCTATTTCCGGCTCGATTCTTTCGGGTATATAACGCAAAGATTCATCCATTGGATAAGGATCGATCACTTTACCTTTATTAAAAATATTGTTCGGATCAAAAACTTGTTTAATTCCTTTTAAAAGGGTATAATTTTTTTCGCCTATCATCATCGGGATAAATTCGGAGCGCACGATACCATCTCCATGTTCCCCACTCATGGAGCCATTGTATTTTTTTACCAGTTTGGCGACATCTGTGGTAATTGCCCTGAAATCCTGAACTCCTTTTGCTTTCTTCAGGTTAAGGATGGGTCGAAGATGTAATTCACCTGCGCCGGCGTGAGCGTAATAAATAGGTTTTTGCCCATAGGTTTCCATCATTTGGGAAAATTCCTCAATATAGGCAGGAAGGTCTGCCAGGGCAACAGCCGTATCTTCAATGCAGGCAGCGGTTTTATTATCCCCTACAATATTTCCCAATAAGCCTAAGCCGGCTTTTCTCAATTCATTCGCTTTATCGATCTCCTTTCCCTTTAATTTTGGAAAAGCATAACCCAGATTATTTTTTTGTAAATCTTTGACCAGTTCATCGGCCCTTCTATCTGCTTCACTTAAATGCTCATCCGAAACTTCTAACATCAATATAGCCTTGGGATCACCTTCAACAAAAAATCTGTTTTTGATCTGTTCGCGGTTGTTTTTGGTACAATCCAAAATTGTCTTATCCATCAGTTCGCAATAGAAAAGATCATGTTTCATGGCAATGACCACGGCTTCCATCGAAGTTTTGATCGAGTCAAAATGGGCAGCTACCATGACACTGTTGGCGGGTGGTAGCTTATCTAATTTCAACTTTATTTCTGTGGTCAATGTGAGTGTACCCTCGCTGCCGCACAGCAGTTTCGCTAAATTGATCTCCTTTTCTTGACCGCCAAAGATTTCAGCTTGTAACAAAACATCAATGGCGTAGCCATTATTTCTTCTATGGATATTTTTATTCGGAAAGTTTAGATGGATCTCTTTTTGAATGTCAGGTTGAGAAAGTTTCTCCGATAGGTATTGATAGATCTTATTTTCTAATGCAGTGCCTCGCGTCTTTTCTTTGAACTGTATTTCGTTTAAGTTTTTAAAAGTAACCTCAGAACCGTCAGATAAAATTGTTTTTAACGATAATACTTTGTCTCTGGTCACACCATATTTAATCGAAGTTGTTCCGGATGAATTATTTCCTACCATACCACCAATCATACATCTATTCGAGGTGGAGGTATTCGGACTGAAAAACAATCCATAGGGTTTTAGAAAAAGATTCAACTCATCACGAATTATTCCCGGTTCTACTGTAATTGTTTGATCAGTCTCATCGAATTCAAGAATATTGGTGAAATACTTTGATGTATCCACAATTATTCCTTCTCCAACCACTTGCCCGGCCAAAGAGGTACCGGCCGTCCTCGGGATCAGTGAGATCAGATGCTCATTGGCAAAATTGATGAGTATTTTTAAATCTTCTTTATGTTTTGGATAACATACCGCCAGAGGCAATTTTCTATATACAGAGGCATCTGTTGCGTATACACTTTTATGTAACAGGTCAACATGTAATTCTCCGCTCAGTTGTAAGGATAATTTCTCAAGTAAATTTGTCATAAAAGGCAGGTAAATTAGATCAATTTATGAAGCTTTATTGCCGTTTTTTGCAGGTTTTTGGGGATGTAAAAGTACAACTTCTTTCTTATCTTTTATGCCCAAAATTAATATTTCACTCATGAAATCGGCTATTTGTTTGGGAGGAAAATTGACCACTGCAATCACTTGTTTACCGATCAAATCTTCAGGTTTGTACAATTCTGTAATCTGAGCACTTGACTTTTTGATGCCCAGAGCGCCCAGATCAACCTTTAATTGATAAGCCGGTATTTTCGCTTTATCAAAGGGTTTTGCTTCTAAAACGGTGCCAATTCTCAGGTCGACTTTCACAAAATCGTCATATTCTACCAAAGGTTGTTTCATCTTTTGTTACTTTTGTATAAAATTACATAAAAATGGCAAGGACTCCCTCTAACATGCTAGCCTTGGGTACCAAAGCCCAAGATTTTGAATTAAACGATACCATAACAGGTCAGAAAAAAAAACTTTCCGACCTAAAAGGCGATCGGGCTACTGTGATTTATTTTATTTGTAATCACTGTCCATTTGTTTTACATAGCATTGATGAGCTGGTAGATATCGCTAAAGTTTACGATGATTTTGGTTTTTCGTTTATCGCTATTTCATCAAATGATGTGGTCAATTATCCCGATGATTCTCCTGAGAACATGAAGAAGTTTGCGAGTAAACACGACTTTCAGTTTCCTTATTTGTACGATGAAACACAAGAAGTGGCCAAAGCTTATGATGCCGCATGTACGCCGGATATTTTTGTATTCGACAAAGATTTGTTATTGGTGTACCGCGGACAATTGGATGATTCACGGCCGGGAAATGGTATCCCTGTTACAGGTAAAGATTTGAGAAGGGCGGTACAGGATATGTTAGATGGCCGACCTATTGATGAGCGCCAAAAGCCGAGTATCGGATGCAATATCAAATGGAAATGATCAATTTTTAAAAAGCCACAAAGCTGCTTCTTTAAATTCTTGTTTCCAGAGTTTTTCATTGTGTTTCCCCTCTTGCACAAATTTTGTTTTAATATTTGTTTCAGGATATCCGGCCAATACTAAATTTTTGATTGTTAACTCGGCGTCTTTCACGGTTCTACCCTCCGGATCTTCTTTGAACGAAGCCATAATGTACATTCTTTGGTTTTTGATATTTCCGTTTGCCAAAGTAAAAGAGCTAACCGTTTCAGCATACCAAAAAGAGGGTGAAAAAACACCTATTCTGCCAAATATATCAGGTCTGGTAAGGGCTGCATAGTATGACACCAAACCACCTAAAGAACTACCCATAATAGCCGTATTTTCGGGGCCTTTTTTAACTCTGAGCTTTTGTTCAACCTTCGGTATTATCTCAGTTATGAGAAAGTTTATATAGCGATCTGCTTTTCCTCCACCGTATGTTGCATGCTCCCAAGGTGTATATTCATCAATTCTTTTTTCTCCTCCGTTTGATATGCCGATCACAATAGCTTCCAATTGACCGGAACCAAATAATTCATTCATCATTTCATCAACTTCCCATTCTCCGGAAAAAGAGGTTGAAGCATCAAACAAATTTTGTCCATCGTGCATATAGATTACCGGATATCTTTTGTCAGAGTTATTGTAATCGGGTGGGAGGTAAGCCCAAATTTTTCGGTTGATCAATGCTGATGGGTCATTTGGTATATCCTCTGCCAATAGAATAACATTGTCCGTTTTTGTCTCTTTTCGGATACCGCCTTCCATCTTCCAACCTTTGATCTCGATAAAAACGGTATCATTTTCTTTGTCAAAACGATAGGATCTGTTTTCTATGTCTTGCCCATCTTCATTCGTTTCCACAAGATCCCAATTACCTGCGGTGAACTTGAATTCCAGAGAAAATGAAAATGGTGGTAAGGTAATGGAAAACTCATCCTTACCTTTTTTTTCCAATCGATAGTCCTTACCTCCGGACCAATTGTCGAAGTTTCCAGTAATAAATATTTCCTTTTTATATGTATTGTCAGGAATCTTATTTAGAACAAAGGTCACTTGCGCAGTGCCGGTCACAGAAATACTCAACCAAAATATACAAAGCAGGAATTTGTGGCACATACTAAAAATTTGAGGTGATTCCTATAGTCGGTCCTTTGTATAAGGCCTCGAAGGTACCTTTCCATTCATTATCATCAAATTTAAAATAGAAGTCGAAAAAATTATATCCCAGAAAAAACCCGAGGTGGTCAAATGCTTGAAAATTTAATGTAGGGCTCACATCCCAAAGACTTCCACTGTATTCATTTATTTTTAGGGCAAACCAATCTACTCTTAGCGCACCGGAAAATTTTTTAGAAAAAGAATAAACAGAAGAGAGGGTAATGTTTGGCAACGGGGCAATGCCTCTAACACTGTATCTATCCGTCGAAAATTTTTCGTCATCTACATAAGCCTCCCCTTCAATAAATGCCTTGATGTTAAGGGCATGCATTCCTATTCCGGCCATAGCAATAAAACGATCCGATTCATAAATTGTTCTGCCTATGGCAACACGATACATATTTAAATATATGCCACCTTTTACAAAGGTTCCTGCTCTGAAAGTATAATCACCCCAATTTATATCCTCTTCAATTTCAAGACTTCTTCTATACCCCAGTTGAAAATATTCCGCATGAATACGCCATTTTCTTGAAAATCGCCAATAAAATGACAACAGCGGAGTTACGTGATCATTTTTAATGTTAAACGCTTCGTCTAAATCAATTTTATTTTCCAGAAAAGAACCATTCACCCCAATCAAATATTCATCAGTTGGCCAATAAGTTCCTACCGTCACAAAAAAGCGGTCAGACATAAATGGCTTTCTATTTTCCTCCTGACCAAAACACACCGATGAAAAAAACAGAAAAAATAGAGATAATTTGATGACAAGGCACCTCATCCTTAATATTTTTGTGTTCACAAATAGGGGTCTTAAAACCCCTATTAATTTACAAAAAAAATGGTATGAATTATTATTTAACGTCGACCAATTCTACATCAAAAATAAGTGTAGCATCAGGAGGAATGACATTACCGGCACCCGAACTTCCATATCCTAAATGACCCGGTATGACCAATCTTGCTTTGTCGCCTACATTGAGTAATTGAATACCTTCGTCCCATCCTTGAATTACCTGACCAATCCCTAACATAAAATCAATCGGTTCTTTTCTTGTATAAGAAGAATCGAAGACTGAGCCATCTGTTAATTGCCCTTTGTAATGAACAGATACTTTTTTGCCCTTTTGGGCTTTGGCTCCATTCCCTTTTTGGAGAATTTTATAGCGCAAACCACTGGCTGTTTTGTCGAATCCGGCTGCAATTTTATCCAATTCTTTTTCCATATTGGCTTTTGCCTCCGCTAATCGTTTTTCCCTGGATCCTTCAAAGGTTCTAAAAGATTCTACAGCTTTGAATTTTTCGGCATCTTCTCCAACACGAATGATCTCAATAGATTCAATTTGATCATTCTGCTGAATGGCATCAACCACATCCTGGCCTTCTATCACCTCTCCGAAAACAGTGTGCTTATTGTCTAGCCAAGGTGTTGGGACATGTGTGATAAAGAATTGTGATCCATTGGTACCCGGACCTGCATTGGCCATAGACAATATACCCGGTTTGTCGTGCTTTAGATCAGGATGAAATTCATCGTCAAATTGATAGCCCGGATTTCCTGTTCCGGTTCCAAGAGGACAACCTCCCTGGATCATGAAATTGGCTATAACCCTGTGGAATTTGAGTCCGTCGTAGTATTTTTTACCCTGTGGTTTAGCTGAGTTTTCAAGATTTCCTTCTGCTAAAGCGATAAAATTACCCACAGTTCCCGGGGTCTTATCATATGTCAATTTCACGAGTATTTCGCCTTTCGTGGTATTAAATTTTGCGTATAATCCGTCTTTCATTATGATGATTTTTTAAGGGCTAATTTAATCAAACTTTTATGAAGCACCCAATGGGAAGGAAAATAACCTGAATTTGAACAAAAAAAAGACCACTACGTTTAATCAAAACAATAGCGGTCTAAAAAAAAGGGATCATAAGGCAGTACCTGCCAAAATTTTTAGGTTTCGTTTAACTAATAGAATGTATTGATTAGAATTGCTTTTTGTTCTTTATTCGACTCTTTGCTGTGGGAATTACTTCTAAAATTTGATCTTTGCGGGGAGTAAAAATTATCAAGATCTGATCGAGATATATTTTCAAATTAGGCACTAGCAATTTGTACTTCATGAGCAATTTTTTCTTTTAATTCACAAATAATTTATGTGGAAAATATGTTATTGTGAGGGCAATTTTTTTGTCTGACATTCATAACCCTGTCAGACAATATTAAAACGCAACTATTAAAATTTTATTTCAGTAAATTTAAGAAAAGCCCGAGAAAGTTAACTTTTAATGTAAAAGGCAAATCTTATCTTATTGAAAAACAGATATATAAGTGTATTTTTAATAAAGTAAAATAAATATAATTGAAGAAAGAATGACCA